>NZ_JBITTW010000028.1:0-36844 GCF_044542195.1 Pseudomonas sp. NPDC079367 | reverse complement strand
AATGATACCACAAAAACCTATAAATAAAAAACAAGAAAAAAAAATTCAATACACGAAGATCTAACGATCACAAGCCGCAGAAAAGACCATCATTCTGGTCAACGGCTCGATGGCCACGACTGCGTCGTTTGCACAGACCGTGAAAAACCTGCACCCGCAGTTCAACGTGGTCTGCTACGACCAGCCCTACGCGGGTCGGTCAAAAGCTCACAACCGGCATGAGAAACATCTGACGAAGGAAGTCGAAGGGCAGATTCTGCTGGAGCTGATCGACCACTTTGCAGCCGAGCATGTGCTGTCGTTCTCCTGGGGCGGCGCCGCCACTCTGGTTGCCCTCGCCCAGCAACCCCGGCGCATAGAAAAAGCCGTGATCAGCTCGTTCTCGCCGGTGATCAATGCGCACATGCTCGACTACCTCGAGCGCGGCGTCGACTACCTCGGCAGCCGCGACGGCGATCGGGTCGGGCATCTGGTCAACAACACCATCGGCAAACACCTGCCGTCACTGTTCAAACGCTTCAACTATCGCCACGTCAGCAGCCTGGCCGAGCATGAATATGGGCAGATGCACTTTCACATCAACGATGTGCTGCACAGCGATCGGCAGTGCTATGTGAACGCGGCGAAAAAGATCAACGTGCCGGTGCTGTTTCTCAACGGCGAATGGGACGAATACACCGCCGCCGAGGATGCGCGCCTGTTCGGCAACCACGTCGCCCACAGCAGCTTCACCACCCTGCAAGCCACCGGACACTTCCTCGACATGGAACACAAGGCTGCGTGCCGCGACAGCCAGAACGCCCTGCTCGGCTTTCTTAAACCAGCGCCGCAAGCCACCCGGATGCGCTACTCGTTTGTGCAGGATCAACATGCATTGGCCATTTGAAACAGCGTCATCGCGGGCAAGACTGCAAGTGTGAAGTGCCTGTTTACAACGGCGCAACCCTTGCTCGCGATTGACCGTTTTCTGCGTGAAAAAGCCATCGCAGAGAAAAGAAAACTTCAAATCCGTGGCCGAGTCTGGTACAAAGTCAGCCGCTCTGAGCGGGTATAGTTTAGTGGTAGAACGAAAGCTTCCCAAGCTTTAGATGAGGGTTCGATTCCCTCTACCCGCTCCACCGAATATTGATCTCGCGTTGTGTTGTCTGACGGGGGATGCAGGATTGAAAACCGGCCTTCATGGCCGGTTTTTTTATGTCCGGAAGTTGAAGCGTGTTGGCGCTAAAGACTTACGGGAAAGATCGCTGAGCCCCTACCTCAACGGATTACTTTTCGAAATCCTGATGCAGCTTCGCCAGTACATTGAAGATCGGCTCACCTGCTTTGTGCGGGACGTTCAATCGAGCGAATACTTTCTTCCAGTCGGCGAGCGCAGCGAGAGTCTGCTCGATGTATTCTTCAGCCTTCAGGTATTTGTAATCCTTGCAGATTTCCATGATTCGCTTGCGTGTAGGCTTGCCGGGAGTACGGCCGCCGAAGTCGGTGGTGTGCTCGCCCATGGCATTTGCAAACGTCAGGTCGTAAGCCGGAGACAGCGTCCAGGTTTCTTTCTCGCCTTTTTTTTCAGGATTTTGGCAGAGAAAAGCAAAGTTCTTCGCATGGTCGTCATGGTTGTGAGACAGCGCATTGAAGATCATCAACCTGGCCATCTTTTCCACTTCGACGGAGCTTCTGGTCAACACCTGAGTGAGCTTGAGCAGGTTCGGGTAGTCGATGGCTGACAACGCGCGGTAGTCCGCGTACATGAGGGCCGAGACGGTCATCATGTGAATCTTGCGCTCGCCGTCTCGGTCGAAGCGCTTGGTTGCGAAGAAACGCTCAACCTCGCCGCCAGGCATCTGCACATCCAGAAGATCCGATTCAGCCATGATCACTCCGGCGGCGCGAGCCATCTCGGCGTATGCCAGCTCGATGCCGCCGGTTTCGACCGGTTCGTACAACGCCCTGAACTTGACGATCCAGTGTGCGTAGCCTTCGGGCAGGGCATCGAAGGCCGAGATCGCCTGGGTTTTGTCGGCAGACAGCGCCACAACTGCCTTCGGTCGAGCGCCACCCGGTGAGCCACCGGCCAGTCGCAATTTGGTAAGCACTGCTGGTGTCTCGCCTTCTTGAACTTCAATGGAAGCTTCGTAGAGTTGGCTGATATCCAACGGGCCTGTGAGCTCTGTTTTTTCCGCTTTCGCCTGATATTCAAACGCGCCCATGCTGCGGTCGCCCATGTAAGCGAGGCGATCAAGCGCTGTGACGGTAAGGCGGGTGCCGTCACCGAAGGTGCTGTCGAGATACCGATCCATCAGTAGCATGCCCCAGCCATCAGGCAGTGAATCGGCAAACGGTCCGTGTAGCCCATCGAAAAGGCTGGTGTTTCTGGCTAGCTGTGGCTTCTCGTCCCAGGCCATTGTCAGCGGCGAGAGATTGTAGCCAGTGGCAAGCCAACCCGGATCGTAAGCGAAGTAAATCCCTCGGCCCGCGACTTTGACAAGCTCGCCAACCTTGGCGCCCTCTTTCAAAACATTCAGTGCTTCTGTGTGTTTGAAAGGCTTGATCATCAACGCATCCCCCGCTTGCGCCTGGCATTCTTCAGCTCATCCAGCGAGCTCGGTTGCTCTGGTTTGAACAGTTTGGTCACAGCCTCGAGTTCATCAAGCGCAGTGGCTATCAGGATCAATGCCTCCAACGTCACGAGGCCGGTCGCTTCGAATCGCTTGATGGTGGATTCGGACACCCCGGCCTTTTCTGCGAGCGTCTTGCGGGAAAGGTTTTTGGAGAGACGCAGTCTTTTGGCGTTTTCTCCGACGTTCCTAGCGATCTCAGCCGGCGAATGAAGCAAATGCATGTAAGACATGGCCAACCCTTCCAATTCTTAAGGATCTTAATAGAGCCATTGTAGCCATCTAACTTCCCTTAAGGATCAGATATGACCATTTTTGAGAAAATTTCACTAATACGTGGAGCAATAGAGATCTTCTGATTGCTACACAGGGCCGTTCAAGATCGCCGCTCATGTGGTTACCAAAGCGGACATCATTTGTGGACATCAAACCCATTCGGAGCACTGAAGACTTGTCCGCAGCATTGCTGCGTATCGAGCAGATTAGGGGCGCTGAGATGAACTCGCCGGAAGGCGATGAATTGGAAATTCTCGCTCGGCGGGTGAGCGAGTATGAGGAGCAGCAATTCCCGATTCCCCCTTCCGAGCCCTTTCAAGAGGACAAACCTGGTATTGATCAGCGGTTTTGACGCTGCACTAGCCGAAAAACCGGTCCCCACGACCGGTTTTTTTTGCCCGGAAATCAGCGCCGACTAACCCACCGGTACCACATTATCCAGCGCTCGATTCACCGCCAGTTCACCCAGCATGACGACCTGGGCGATGCCGAGCAGGGTCTTGCGCTGGCTGCCGTCGAGCAAGGCGGCAAAGTCGCCCAGCATGACGCTGGCCGAGCCAAGGGATTCGCTGGCGTTGACCAGTAGCGACTCGGTGTCGGTGCTCGGGTTGACCTGGAACATGCTGCTGGTCTGGTATGGCGGTGAGCTGGTTTGCGGCGGAATGAGGTAGTGGTCGAGGGCGCGTTCGGCGGCTTCGTGGAGTTTTTTCGAATTGAGGGATTGGTACGGGGAGGCCGGATCGGTTTCCGGTGGATTTGGCGTTACTTTGAACATGGAATCTTCCTGTAGTGGTAACTGCAACCGTCCCGCTGCTATACGAAAGGGTGGCAGCTGTACGCAAGTTAGCAGACCGGTAGGAAGTCCAAAACCCGGCGCACCCGAGGGTGCCATGCGCACAGCCACCATCAAGTGCAGGCGAAGCCTGACTGGAAGGTACATGTGCAACCGTTGGTCAATCCTGGCCGGGCTGCTAAACCCGATCACTGCAAATCAGTGACGCGAACCAAGTTACCGACCGCCCTCCAGGCGCACAAGCCGGCGGATTCTGGCGTACCGGTAGGCAGAGGCGCAAGGATTTGTAGGCATCGGGACGTAACGCGATTCAACTTTAAACGGCCACGGCGTAACGCGTTTAAAAGCCCCGGATACAGAAAGAACTTTCCGGCGAATTCAGCGTGAACGAGTTGTTTCAGCCCGCTACGCCGACCTGAAACAACGCGTCGAATTCAAGACTCAAAGCGAGCTCGCTTGGGAAAATGTTTCAGCGAGTCGCAACGATAAACAGCCGTGGAAACGGCAACAGCACCGAGCCATCAGCCAATGCGGGATAAGCCCTTGCAACTTGCGCCAGATACCGCTGCAGATACTGCGCCTGCTCCTCCTCGGTCAACGGGCTCAGAAATGGAATCAAACCACTGCCTTTGAACCACTCGACCACCCCCGCCGCTCCGCCCGGCAATTGATGATGATACGTCGTGCGCCACACATCCACTCGCGCGCAGTACGGGCGCAGCATCGCGAAAAATTCACTGGCATTGGCCATATCGGTACGCTGCCCGGCAGCGCCTGCAAGCTTGCTCGCCCACGGCCCATTGGCGGCGACTTCGCGCATCAAACGGTGAGACGGTTCATTGAGGTTGTCTGGCATCTGGATCGCCAGGCTGCCGCCGTCTGAAAGTCTGCTCGCCAGGGCTGGCAGCAACGAAGCGTGATCAGGCACCCATTGCAAAACCGCGTTGGCGAAAATCACATCGAACGGGCCGGCGTTTGCCCACTTGTCGATCTCGGCGACCTCGAACTGCACGTCAGGCAAGCGCTTGCGCGCCGCGGCGATCATGTCTGCCGAACTGTCGAGGCCGCTCACAGTAGCCTCGGGGAAACGCTGCACCAGCAACGCGGTGGAATTACCCGGCCCACACCCAATGTCCACCACCGCCCGCGCCTGCGCCGTGGGTATCGCCGCCAGCAGGTCACGAGCCGGGCGGGTGCGTTCATCTTCGAAAGCGACGTATTGCTTGGCAGACCAGCTCATGGCGTTCTCCTGTCGAGGGTGTCTTGGCAATTGACGACACGATACAGCGATCTGCGCGGCACGCCTTTGCGACCAAAGTCCTGCGTCGAAAGTTTGTAAACAGAATTTTCAGCGCAACGCCGATGTCTGAATTTCAAGCTCTCAAAACAAGGACTTCCATCATGAAATTCGCAAAGATTGCCCAGAAACTTGCCCTGTGGGCCGGTAGCCCGAAGACGTTCATGGGGGCATTGATTCTGATCGGGTTGTGGGGGTTGAGCGGGCCGATTTTTGGTTACAACGACACTTGGCAACTGATCATCAATACCTCAACGACGATCATCACGTTCCTGATGGTGTTCCTGATTCAGAACACGCAGAACCGCGATACCGACATTTTGCATTTGAAACTCGATGAGCTGCTGCGGGTGAACAAGGAAGCGCAGAACGCGATGCTTGGCCTGGAGGCGCTGGATTTGAAGCAGCTTGAAGCGCTGCGCCAGCATTACCGCGCACTTGGCGAAAGTCAGGTATTTGATCTGGAGGGCTTGGGCGACAAGAGCAAGCCAAAGCAGGATTTGAATGAGTGCTGAAATGACTTCGGCCGCTCCTGCATCAGTTCATGCCGGGCGGCCGAATTCGAACCACTGCTGAATGTTAGCGACTGGCCTGCAACGCGCGGGCCTTTTCCAGATGGCTTTGCAGTTTCGGCAACGTCTCATCGGCGAACGCTTTGATTTCCGGCACGTCGGTGGTCTGTGCCTGTTGCTCGATCTGGGTAATGGCCTCTTCCGTGGCTTTGACCTGGCTTGCCGCGTAGGCCTGATCGAACGTCGCGCCGTCCTTCACTTGCGGCATCAGCTCTTTGGCCTTGTCGGCGATTTCTTCGCGGGGGGCAACCGGCAGGTCGAGTTTCTTGGCGATTTTCGCCAGATGCTGGTTGGCCGTGGTGCGATCGTTGATGACGACGATGGTGTAATCCTTGACCTCTTTCGATTCGGTCTTGCCGTGGGCCAGACGGCTGGCTTCGATGTCGGCCATGCCCTTGGCGGAGGCATCGTTGATGAATTCGGCAGGCGACTGGGCGAACGCAGTGCTGGCGCACAGGCCCAGCAGGGCTGCAAAACTGACGTTACGTAAACGGGTGGCCATCCGGCTCATGGTCGCGCCCTCCTTCGTTGAAAATTCAAGCGGGCCGTGATTCGCCCGCTGCTTAAATGCTCGCGGCGGACAAACGTCCGCCTCTGTTAGGAATGCTTTAACGGTCAAAGGTTTAGAAAAAACGACCGAGGCGCGACGAACGGTGCTTCTTCGGCATCAGCCCTTGTTCGGCATCAACCCGGGCAGCGCGTGCATCAACGCGTTGATGGCAAAACCGATAAACATGACGCCGCACAAACGGGTGATCAGCAGTTCGTGACGCTGATAAACGATGCGCACTCGCTGGGCGCCGACCACGCCGATGAGAATCGCGTAGGCCAGCGCCCCGCCGACAAAACTCAGGGCGATCAGCGCCGGCAGCATCGCCCAGTTGAGCAGTTCGGCGCGGCTCGACAGCAGCGCGGTGAATGTCGCCACCGCCACCGGGTAGGCCTTGGGATTGGTCAGACCGAAGACGATACCGTGCCAGAACGGCTGGCGCGCCGCGCCTTGCGCCTCGTCGACATTGCGCCGCTGGGCACGCACCGCACGCCAGCCGAGCCAGAACAGATACACCGCGCTGAGCACGCCAAGCACATCGAATGCGGTGCTGCCGATTTCCCGGGCGCCGACAATGGCCACCAATGCGGTGCTGCACCAGATCACATCGCCGAGCAAATGCCCGCAAAGAAACCCCGCGCCGGCCCGCCGGCCATGGGCCGCGCCAATGCCGAACACTGCCAGCACACCCGGCCCGGGCGTGATCCCGTAAATGAAACCCGAAGCCAGAACGGCCAACAGCAATGATGGAGTCATGAAACACCTGCAAGCGCCAGAACACGTGGCGGCCAGTCTATATCAGCCGACTGCGCCCGATCACTGCGCGTCGTTAAAACGCATGCCGGGGTACGGTTTCTGCCGACACGCAGCCAGCCGCGACTGCAAATCGCCGACATGGACTTCCAGCTTGTGGCCGTCGGGGTCGAGAAAGTAGAACGACGCACCCTCGCTACGGTTGTCTCGCCACTGCGGCACCTGAGCCGATTTCAACGTTTCAACCAGTGAAGGGAAGTCTGCCGCGCTCACGCTGAAAGCGTAATGGGTATAGTCCGCGCCCGGCTCCCCGCTGCGCTGAGGATCTTCTGACAAGCACAACCACAGTCCGGGCAGTGACAAATAGGCGCCGTTATCCCACGTCGCTTCGATGTCCAATTGCAGCACATCGCGATAGAACGCCAGACTCCGCTGCAGATCGCGGACGGCCAGGGTCAGGTGGTTGAGACCGGTAAGCATCGAATCAGTAACCTCTGAGTTCTTCGGGAACGACATATTGCTGGCCGTCGTAGATCAGCGTGACCTGGGTGTTCTTCAGGTTGGTGGTTTTCGAAGCGCATTGTTTGCCTGACGTGAAAGACTCCATCAACGAACCGCTGGAACTGACGATCAGATCCGCAAACCCGTTGTGGCTGGATGAGCCGATTTCGACAGTCCTGCGAATGCGTGTGTCTCGCGTATCGCACTCCCCGGTGCCCTCACCGAAATCCTTGCGCACCACCAGGCCTTCCAGCACTGGGCGTAAGCGATTGCCTTCGCGAACATACAAGGCCAGGTCGGTTTTCGAGTACGGATTGGCTCTGGAACCGTGGCTCATGAACGTCGATCGCAGCCCGAACGCACGGACGTCCGCCGCCAAGCGGTAACGCGCCGTATCGATCCTCAGATCATCGAAGCTGATCGCATCGGAGTTGTAAGCGCCGGGTTTGGCATAACTGGCGAATGTGTTGCCCGTCGTGGCGTTGATTACTGACAGTGCCAGATCGAACACGCCGTCCTGAGCACCCGCAGAATCGGGAACGAAAGTGGCCTTCGCTGCAATTGATTGAGTGTTGAACGCAGGCCAGACTTTGCAGCGCGAGAGCGTATGGCCGTCGAATTTTTTTACTTCGCAAGCGGCATGGACCTGAGCCGTAAGCGCGAACAAGCCGAGGGCGATATAGATTCGACGATGCAGATTCATGATTCTTCCTTGAAATATTCGTATCAGTGACGCCAGTCACATGCCTTTGAAACCTTGCGGTAAAACGTAGGTTTTCCCGTCGTAACGCAACGTGGTCAGCACTGGCTTTTCGTGGGTGGTCTTCGATTCGCAGGTGTCAGGCGGTCCCTCACCGACCAGGCCCATGGTGACTGAGCGGACGATGATATCGGCGTAACCATTGGATCGGGTTTTGGCCATCTCAAGCGTACGCACAGTCTCCGAGCGTTCTCCCGCGCAATTGCCATCCCATTCACCGCTGAAGGTGTAGACCAGCAAGCGATCCAGCACCGGGCGCAGTTTGTCGCCCTCTTTCACATAGAGCGACAGCCAAATTTCATCCAGAGGATTGACGCGTGACGAGCCTTTGAAATGGGCACGCACGCCGAATGCGCGGAGGTCGGGCGTAAGTTTATAGCGGGCAGTATCCAGTTCCAGACTTTCCAGCCCGATGGCATCGGAGAGAAACGCCGACGGCTGATGATAGGTCGCCAGCGGTTTGGGGCTGCCAGCCGTGCTGACGGCCAGATCCAGGTCGTATGAACCCACCCGGCCGTCCTTGCCATAGACCGGATCGGGCACGAACGTCGATAGCGCGGTAATCGTCAGCGACGGATAAGCCGGCCATTCCTTGCACAAAGGAAAGTCCGCTTCGCCACTGACCGCAGGCGGCGTGCAATCAGCCCACGCCTGCCCAGCCATGAACCACCCGCAAAGCGCTGCAGCGCTGAGCCATATGGACTTCATTGTCACTTCCCGCTCCTTGAAGATATTTCCAGGCGCGCACTATCCCTTTCTGCATCGAAGGATTCAACAGATCAGGCCAGCGAATCTTCTCATGTGTGTGAAGCCTGCTCGCGAAGGCGTCATCGACGGCGTCGCAAATTCAATACTTGTCGAGCGTGCGCAGCTTCTGCGGCAAACCCCACAGCAGCAAAACGGCGGCAATCAGCGCGGCGACGCCAATCACATACAGCGCCGGGGTGGTGCTGCCGGTGAGGTCCTTGATGCGCCCGACCATGACCGGGCTGACGATCCCGCCAAATTGCCCCAGGGTATTGATCACCGCGATCCCGCCCGCCGCGCCGGCACCGGCGCCCGCCAGCAGTTTCGGTGGCAGGGTCCAGAAGCTCGGAATCGAAGCGATGATGCCTGCGCCGAGCAGCCCGAGCGCGACGATCAGGAACGTCGTGTGGCTGGCGAAGATTCCTGCGCTGAAAAAGCCGATCGCGCCGACGATCACCAGCCCGGCGACAAACTTGCGCCGTTCACCGGTGGCGTCTGACAAGCGCCCGATCACCACCATGCTGATTGCGCCGCAAATGTAGGGAATTGCCGTCAGCAGGCCGATCATCACCGGGCTTTCGGTGCCGGCGCTGCGGATCAATTGCGGTGCCCAGAAATTCAGACCGTAGGACGCGACCTGGATCAGGAAATAGATCAAACCCAACGTCAGGAAACCGGGAATTTTCAGCGCCGCGAGCAATGAGCCGCCGCTCTTGTGTGGCTCGTGATGGGCGATGCGGCTCGAAAGCAATTTCTTCTCGTCAGCCGTCAGCCAGTGCGCATCCTCGATGCGGTCTTTGAGCGTCGTGAGCACCAGAAAACCGAGAGCGATACACGGCACGCCACCGAGCAGGAACAACCAGTGCCAGCCACGCATCTGCAACACACCGTCGAGGTGTTGCAACACCAGGCCGGAGAACGGCGCGCCGACCAGCCCGGCGAATGCAGAGGCGAGAAACAGCATCGAGGTGATGCGGCCACGGAAATGCTGAGGAAACCACAGGGTCAGGTAATACAGCACGCCCGGAGCAAACCCGGCTTCCATCGCGCCGATCACGAAGCGCAGCGCATAGAACTGCCATTCGCTGTTGACGAAGACCATCGCCGCCGTCGCCACACCCCACGACATCATGATCCGCGCAATCCAGCGCCGGGCCCCGACCTTGTACAGCATCATGTTGCTCGGCACTTCGAACAGCACGTAACCGACCACGAACAGCCCGGCGCCCAAACCATACGCGGTGTCGCTCAGGCTCAGGTCGGTCTGCAACTGGAATTTGGCGAAGCTGATGTTGATGCGATCGAAGAAGGCGAACAGGTAGCAGACCATGATCAGCGGCATCAGGCGCCAGGCGACTTTGCTGACCAGGGCTTTTTCGGCGTCGTGATCGACAGACGGACTTGCGCCCGCCTCCATTACGTTGAGGCTCATGGATTTTTCTCCAGGCGGACTGCCAATGGCGTCCGATTGTTTTTGTTGTCTGGTGGTACTGCTCAATGCGTTTGAACTGTGGGAGCGGGCTTGCTCGCGAACGCGTCAGGTCAGTCGATATTCGTGTTGAATGACATACCGTATTCGTGAGCAAGCCCGTTCCCACAAGGATTTCTTATCTTCAGGTGGGGATCGGGTGCAGGTCGCAATTGCGCCCGGCCTTGGCCAGTTGGCCGGGGACTTCGTGGCCTAACAGTGCCGGCAAGCCGCGCGAGAGTTTCAGCAGCAGCGTCAAATCGATGCCGGTGGGAATACCGACCTCATCGCACAGGTTCACCAGATCCTCAGTGCAGATGTTGCCCGACGCACCCGGCGCAAACGGGCAGCCACCGAGGCCACCCAACGCTGCATCGAAGCGCCGCGCACCGGCCTCGTATGCGGCCAGCACATTGCACAGACCCAGGCCTCGGGTGTTGTGGAAGTGCAGGGTCAGGTCAGCCGGCGAAACCCGCTGCAAAACGCGCCGCACCAAGCGATCGACTTGACGCGGATTGGCCATGCCGGTGGTGTCGGCGAGGCTGATGCTCTGAATGCCTAGCTCCTGATAGGCGTCGACAATTTGCAGCACGCGATCCTCGTCAATCTTGCCTTCGAACGGGCAACCGAACGTGGTGGCGATGCTGCCGTTGAGGCGCACACCCGAGCCGCTGGCAAACGCGACGATGTCAGCGAACGCGGCCAGCGACTCCTCGCAACGCATGCGCATGTTGGCCAGGTTGTGCGTCTGGCTGGCAGACATCACCAGGTTCAACTCATCGGCATTCGCCGCCAGAGCCCGTTGCGCACCTTTGAGGTTGGGAATCAACGCCACGTAAATCACCCCTGGCTGGCGCTCAATACCGTTGAACACCTGCTCGCCGTCACGCAGGGCCGGGATGGCTTTGGGTGAGACGAACGAGCCGGCTTCGATACGGCTGAATCCAGCCTGTGACAATTGATTGATCAGAGCGATCTTGTCAGCGGTTTCCACCCATGTCGGCTCGATCTGCAAGCCATCGCGCGGCGAGACTTCCTGGACGATCAGAGTTTGCGAATAGTCAGTGATCATTGCACCACCCCTTGGCTTTTCAGGCGTTCGATGTCGAGTTCAGTCAGGCCCAGTTCGGCGAGAATAGCGTCAGTGTGCTGGCCCAGTTTCGGCCCGGACCAGTTCACCCCGCCGGGGGTCTCCGAGAGTTTGGGGACGATGCCGGGCATCTTCACCGTTGCGCCGCCGGGCAACTCGGCATCGAGCAGCATGTCCCGCGCCTGATAGTGCGGATCGGCGACGATGTCAGCCACCGAGTAGATGCGCCCGGCCGGCACTTCAGCGGCTTCGAGGGCGGCCAGTACCTCGTCGATCGGCAGGCTGCTGGTCCAGTGCGTGATGGCCGCATCGAGCAAGCCGCTCTGCGCCGCGCGGCCGTCGTTGTGGGCGAACTCTTCTGCGTCGGCCAGATCAGCGCGGCCGATGACGTGCATCAGGCGCTTGTAGATCGGGTCGCTGTTGCCGGCAATCACCACATAAGCGCCGTCGGCGGTGAGGTAAGTATTGGAGGGCGCAATGCCCGGCAAGGCGCCGCCGCTGCGTTCGCGGACATGGCCAAGCATGTCGTATTCCGGCACCAGACTTTCCATGATGTTGAACACGCTTTCGGCCAGCGAAACGTCGACAATCTGCCCGCCGCCCTGCCCGGTCTTGACCCGCAACAGCGACATCAGCGCGCCGATCACCGCGTGCAACGAGGCCAGCGAATCGCCGAGGCTGACGCCCACCCGCGCCGGTGGCGAATCGGGATTGCCGGTGGTGTAGCGAATGCCGCCCATGGCCTCGCCAATTGCGCCGAAACCGGGACGGTCGCGGTACGGGCCGGTCTGGCCGTAGCCGGAGATACGCACCAGGGTCAGGTCAGGATTCAAGGCATGCAGCACGTCCCAGCCCAGACCGAGTTTTTCCAGCGCACCGGGGCGCAAGTTCTCGATGATCACGTCGGCGTCGCCGGCCAGTTGCTTGACCAGTTCGATGCCTTCAGCGGATTTGAGATTGAGTGCCAGGGATTTCTTGTTGCGCGATTGCAGGTACCACCACAGCGATGTGCCTTCGTGCAGCTTGCGCCACTTGCGCAGCGGGTCGCCCTGACCCATGGCTTCGATCTTGATCACCTCGGCGCCGAACTCGGCAAGCATGCGCGCGGCAAACGGCGCGGCGATCAGGGTGCCGATCTCGATCACTTTGATCGCACTCAAAGGGGCAGTCATCGCGGGGTACCTCTTGTTCTTGGAATATGCGGCCAAGGCTAGAGGAACGATCATTGGCGAATCCAGCCGTCTCTCGGCAATGAGCATTCGCGAAATGCGAACGCATCAGAGTGCTGTGGTGAATTCGAAGCCGCTTTCGCGGGCAAGCCCGCTCCCACAGGGTTCCAAGTCAGCCGCACAATTTGCATCCACGCTGGCAACTGTGGGAGCGGGCTTGCTCGCGAAGAGGCCGGCTCATTCAGTAGAGATTCAGGCGCCCTGCGCTCGCAAATGCTCGAACAACATTCGGCTCACCGGCGACAGCCGCGCTTCATCACGCACCACCACAATCAACGTGCGATCCGACCAGGCATCGCTCAGCGGCACGGCCCGCAACCCCAGCGACTGACCAAATAACGCGTAGGCACGCTGCGGCAGAATGCCAATGCCCATGTTCGCCTGGACCATCCGGCAGACCGCGTCAAACCCCGGCACGTGAATGCGCACGCGCAGGACTTTGCCGGCCTGCCGCGCCGCCGCATGGGTGCGCATATTGATCGAACTGGCCGCGTGCAATCCGACGTAGTCGCTGTCCAGGGTTTCATTGAAGGCCACTGATTTGCGCGTAGCCAGCGGATGCTCCGGCAACATCACCACCACCAGTTTGTCCTGGCGGTACAACACGCTGTGCAGGCCTTGGGTGTCGCTGTCGTCAGAGCAGATGCCGAGGTCCGCGACGCCATCGAGCACGCCCTGAATCACCCCGGCGCTGGGCCGTTCTTCAAGGTCGGTCTTGACCTGCGGATGCTGCGCCGAGAAGTCACGCAAGTCTTCGGGCAGAAACTGAATGATCGCCGAAAGATTGGCCAGCATGCGCACGTAACCCCGCACACCGTGGCTGTGCTCGCCCAGCTCCAGGCCCATCTTCTCGAGGTTGAAAAGCATCTGTCGTGCGTGGTGCAGCAGGGTTTCACCGGCCGGGGTGAGCGTCATGCCTTTGGCCTGACGCACGAACAGAGCGATGCCCAACGCCTCCTCCAATTCCATCAGCCGCTTGCTGGCCGCCGACACCGCGATGGCTTCGCGCGCAGCCGCACGGGTCAGCGTGCCCTCTTCGTGCACGGCGACGAACAGTTGCAGAGTGATCAGGTCGAGGCGGCGAATCAGGCTTTTTTGCAGCATGGAGGACTCGGCGGAAGTGGCGCGAACGAGCGGCGAGGATAACGCCGATCGTTCGCGCTGTGCCGGTCTTAAAACGCGTTACGAAAAATCTCTTCGATCTGGCGCTGATCGGCCGCCCTTGGATTGGTCAACCCACAGGCATCCTTCAAGGCATTGGCGGCGAGCACCGGAATATCGCTGAGTTTCGCGCCCAGCTCACGCAGTCCGCCGGGGATCTCGACATCTTTAGCCAGGCTGCGAATGGCGTTGATCGCCGCTTGCGCGCCCTCTTCGGCACCGAGACCACGAATGTCCGCACCCATGGCGTGGGCAACGTCCCTGAGTCGATCAGCACACACTTGCGCATTGAAACTCTGCACATGCGGCAGCAACACGGCGTTGCAGACGCCGTGGGGCAAGTCGTAGTAACCGCCCAGTTGATGCGCCATCGCATGTACAAAACCCAGCGAGGCGTTATTGAACGCCATACCGGCGAGGAACTGCGCGTAAGCCATGTTCTCCCGCGCCGCCAGGTCGTTGCCGTCGCGCACGGCCAGACGCAAGTTGCTGCTGATCAGGCTCATGGCCTTCAAGGCACAGGCATCGGTGATCGGATTAGCGGCGGTCGAGACGTAGGCTTCGATGGCGTGGGTCAGTGCATCCATGCCGGTGGCGGCGGTCAGGCCTTTGGGCATCGCGACCATCAACTGCGGATCGTTGACCGACAACAGCGGCGTGACGTTGCGGTCGACGATGGCCATTTTCACGTGGCGCGATTCGTCGGTGATGATGCAGAACCGGGTCATTTCGCTGGCGGTGCCGGCGGTGGTGTTGATGGCGATCAGCGGCAATTGCGGCTGGCTGGAGCGGTCGACGCCTTCGTAATCGCCGATCTGCCCGCCGTTGGTCGCGCAGAGCGCAATGCCCTTGGCGCAATCGTGCGGCGAGCCGCCGCCCAGTGACACCACGAAATCGCAGTTGCTCTCCTTCAACAGCCCCAGACCCGCCTCGACGTTGGCCGTGCTCGGGTTGGGTTTGGCGCCGTCGAAGATCACCGAATCAATGTCCTGCATTGCCAGTTTCTCGGCGATCATCGCCGCCACGCCCGCCTTGGCCAGTCCGCTGTCGGTGACGATCAGCGCCTTGCGAAAGCCATAATTGCGAATCGCGAGCATGGCTTCGTCGAGGCAGCCGCTGCCCATGATGTTGACGGCGGGAATGAAGAAGGTGCTGCTCATCGTGTGTCTCCTGACTGGAGCCGGATCGACTGCCTCGATTCGGCGGATACACACAGGATCGACCGATCGGTCACGAGCAATGTTGATCTGGCTCAATGTCCGCTCGTGATAAAGTCGCCGTCCATCTGCCCTTCGTTTGAGACCGCCCACGCAATGACCGATTTTCTCAATGTCGACGCCACCCTCGAAGACTGGAATGCCCTGCGCGCTGCGACTGCTTTCAGCGGTTTGCTGGTGGGCAATGGCGCCAGCCGTGCGGTGTGGGATGACTTCGGCTACGACTCGCTGTTCGAAAATGCCCGTACAGTCGAAGAGAAACCGCTGAGCCCCTCGGAACTGGCAGTGTTCGATGCGCTGCAAACGCGCAGCTTCGAGCAAGTGCTGGGTGCCCTGAAAACCACCAGCCGGGTCAACAAGGCGCTGGCGGTCAGTTCGGCGGCGCCGCGTAATCGCTATTACGCGATCAAGGAAGCGCTGATCAACACCGTGCATGCGGTGCACATCCCGTGGCGGCTGGTGCAGCCCTCGACACTGGCGGTGCTGAATGCGGAACTGGCGCGCTATCGCAGCGTGTTCACGACCAACTACGACCTGCTCAATTACTGGGCGCTGCAACACCCGGGCGAGGCCATTGATGACCTGTTCAACGGCCCGGACGCGAGTTTCGACTTGAGCCAAAGCGCCACGGACAAACCGCGTCTGCTGTACCTGCACGGTGGTCTGCATCTGGTGCGAAATCAGGATGGCACCGCACGCAAACTGACCTCGACCGAGGGCACCCTGCTTGGCAGTTTCGCGATCAATAACACGATCAAGACGCTGGATGACGTGCCACTGTTCGTCACCGAGGGACCCAGCGCCGACAAGCTCAAAACCATCCGCAGTTCGGATTACCTGTCGTTCTGCTACGAGCAGTTATTGACGCATGGCGACAGCCTGTGCATTTTCGGCCATGCCCTGGGCGAACAGGATGCGCACCTGGTACGGGCACTGCGCCTGGCCAGACCCGCGACCGTGGCGATCTCGATTTACCCGCGCAGTGCCGCGTTCATCCAGCATCAGAAGCGTCACTACGCCAGGGTGTTTGAAGGCACTGGCGTTGAGTTGCGGTTCTTCGATGCCAAGAGCCATGCACTGGGCAATCCGCAGCTGTCGGTACCGGTTGAGGTTTGATATTGGCCGGGCTGACGCCCTCGCGACGAGGCTCGCTCGCACCTTTTGAAATGCGTTCAACTTGTGGGAGCGAGCCTGCTCGCGAAAATTGTCAGCCGCGAATGCCTGAAGGTGATCGTTCTGCTAAAGGCTGGCAGCGCGCTGCATCGCCTCGCGGTTGAACGGCTGGTCTTTCAAAACCTTGGCGATGAACTCGTCACTGATCAGGCGTACATGTTCGAACTGGCCGCCGGACGGGTTGACCAATCCGCGCCAGGCGCTGGAATGGTTCTGCACGGTATAGATGCCCAGCACTTTCTTGCCATGGCTGAGGCTGAACACCACGGTGCTGTCCCAACTGACCGGCACCGGCACGAGAAACAGGGTAAATGCGCTGAGGAACATCTGTGGCTGGATGCCGCCGACGTTGCTGTTGGCAACCACCAGCACGTTATAGCCGTCGTCGCTGCGGCCGACCCTGACCTCCTCGAAGGTGCCGCGATGGCGCAATTCATCGCGCAGCATCCAGCTCGGCAAGCCAATCACATTGACGTTGATCGCCGGCAGGCGCTCGCTGTAATCGACTTCAGGGGTTTTCAGGCTGTGGGTGGTCTGGCAGCCGCTCAGCAGCAAGAGCAATCCCAGAAACATGACGTTGATGCGCATTAGAGTTTTCCTGACAGCATGGCTTTGTAGATGGAGGCGCTGGCGCCGTTTTCTTCGCGGATGAATGGCGTGGCGGTGTACAGGTTCGGCATGTCCAGACGTTGCAGACCTGGCACTTGCGGGTACCTGGCTCGGACCAGCGCGGCGTCGCGCTCGAGGTGATCGCTGTGCAGGAACAGGCACGGCATGCTGCGCCCGATCAGGCAACCGGCGCGGAAATCGCCGAGGTAGTAGGCCTTGCCCGCCTCGAGTTCCATGCCGATGGTGAAGTCTTCACGGCTCCATGACAGCGACCGGCCCTGATCGAAGCGCACGTTGTAGATTTCGTACCGACCGGGTTTGAGCGGCATGACGAACAGCGTGCCGATGCCGCGCCCTGTCTCACGCAGATCGCGCGCCGTGCGGGCATAGAATTCGTTGTGCAAACGCGCGGTGGCGAAATCGTCGCTGCCGCGCTTGCGGATCATGATCATTTGTTCCTGTGCGCCGTACCTGGCCTGGGGCCAGATACCCACTACGCCCACGACATACGCCACGCCAGATCCGGCGCTGGGACTTAGCGCGTCGTCAATGTGGGTTGGGGACATGCTGTAGCAGCCGCTCAGGCTGAGCAGCACGGTCAGGGCAGCCAAAAAACGCATCTTCAAAGGTAAGCTCTCTCACGGCCAGCAATCTGAAACGCATGAAAGAGTGTCGATTTGCGCCCTTCCATGGCTTGGCGCGAAGGATACGCAAAATGATGGCACATTGCCAGAATTCGGACGCCAATCCTTTGGCGAGCGAACTCAGGCCTGGTTTCAGAGCACCGGCAGCGTCTTGTCCTTGATGGTCTTGGTCGAACCGTTGACCTTCACACTGGCAATGCCCTTGTCACAGGCGCCATCGGAAGAATACGACTCGCTGCTGCCGATGATCTGGTGATTGGCTGCCTTCAGGTTGAAATACGGGTGACCATCCTTCGTCGATTTTTTTTCGTAACGCTCAGCCAGCGGGCTGTTGGTCTGAACCGATGCGATACCACCGTCGGCACCGGCGCGGGTGCTATACAGCTCACTGGTCAGAATCGTTTCGGCGTTCGCCGCTTTCAACACGAACCTGAACTGGCCGTTGCTGCTTTTGCTCACTTCGTACCATCCGGACATGCCTGTTTCTCCTGGGCGATTGAGAGATCTCGCGCTTCAGAGTAAAGACCAGCCTCCGCGGTCTGTCGCCTGCGACTACAGGGTGATTTTGGTGCCGAGCAGACCGAGGAAGCCGGCCAACCAGCTTGGATGCGCGGGCCATGCCGGAGCGGTGGCGAAATTTCCCTGAACGTGACCCTCGGTCACCGGAATATCGATGAACGTGCCGCCGGCCAAGCGCACTTCCGGGGCGCAGGCCGGATACGCGCTGCACTCGCGCCCTTCGAGCACACCCGCCGCCGCGAGCAACTGCGCGCCATGGCACACCGCGGCGATGGGCTTGCCGGCGTTGTCGAAGGCGCGCACCAGTTCGAGGACTTTTTCGTTCAAACGCAGGTATTCCGGGGCACGACCACCGGGAATCAGCAGGGCGTCGTAATCGGCTTCGCTGGCCTTGGCGAAGTCGAAATTGAGGGCGAACAAGTGGCCGGGCTTTTCGCTGTAGGTCTGATCGCCTTCGAAATCATGAATCGCAGTGCGCACAGTGCTGCCGGCAGACTTGTCCGGGCACACGGCATGGACCGTGTGACCAACCATTTGCAAGGCCTGGAACGGCACCATCACTTCGTAGTCTTCGACGTAATCACCGACCAGCATCAAAATCTTTTTCGCGGCCATGGGGAAACTCCTCGGGGAAAGGTCTGGGAGTATTCAAGGTAGACCGTATCCAAGGGTTGCGGTAATTCCAGGCTTACTACGCTCGATCGCGATAAATGTAGGAGCCGCCGAAGGCTGCGATCTTTTGATCTTGCATTTAAAGAACCAGGATCAAAAGATCGTAGCCTTCGGCAGCTCCTACAGGGGTGTATTTCTGGCTATCAGGCGAGGAAACTGTCGGCGCGCAGCAGGGTTTCCAGGCAGTGTTCGCTGATGTGGTAGAACGCCTTGAGCTCGGCGATCTTCGCCAACAGCTGCGTCGCATCGATCGGCTCGGCGCGTTTCACCGCGAGAATCATCTTGTTCTTGTTGGTGTGTTCCAGCGAGATGAATTCGAAGACCTTGGTCTCGTAACCACAGGCCTCGAGAAACAACGCACGCAAGCTGTCAGTGACCATTTCCGCCTGTTGGCCGAGGTGCAGACCGTATTGCAGCATTGGCTTGAGCAACGCCGGGCTCTGGATCTGCAGGCGGATCTGTTTGTGGCAGCACGGCGAGCACATGATGATCGATGCGCCCGAGCGGATGCCGGTGTGGATCGCGTAATCGGTAGCGATGTCGCAAGCATGCAGGGCGATCATCACGTCCAGCTCGCTGGGCGCCACCGTGCGCACATCACCACATTTGAACACCAGCCCCGGGTGTTCGAGCTTCGCCGCCGCGGCATTGCACAGGTTGACCATTTCTTCGCGCAGCTCGACGCCAGTGACTTCGCCCTCGGCCTTCAAAGTGTTGCGCAGGTAATCGTGAATGGCGAACGTCAGGTAGCCCTTGCCCGAACCGAAATCGGCGACCCGCACCGGTTTGTCCAGCGCCAGCGGCGACGAGGTCAGGGCATGGCTGAACACTTCGATGAACTTGTTGATCTGCTTCCACTTGCGTGACATCGCCGGGATCAGTTCATGTTGTGCGTTCGTCACGCCGAGGTCCTTGAGGAACGGTCGGCTCAATTCGAGGAAGCGGTTTTTCTCGCGGTTGTGCTCGGCGGACGGTGCTTCGCGCAATTGCTGGGGTTTACTCTTGAACAGCGAACTCTTGCCCTTTTTGCTGTATTCCAGCTGCGCTTCGTCGGTCAGCGCCAGCAAGTGCGCATTTTTGAACGAGGTTGGCAACAGCCCGGCGATCAGCGCCACGCCTTCGCTCAGTGGCAGGTTCTTGGTGATGTCGCGGGTCTTGTAGCGATAAACGAAAGACAGACACGGCTGCGCCTTGACCGTTACTGGTTTGACGATGATCCGCTGCAGATCCGCCTCGTCACCGACATACTTGGCCAGCACCAGTTTGATGAAGCCGTTGCCGGTGAGGCTGGTTTGCAGCAGCTCGATGAACTGGGCGTGGTGGTCGGGCGCCGGTTTGGCGGACGGCGCGGAAGAAGCGGAAACAGACATGGACAAACGGCCTCGGACGGGCGGAATCGGGAATGGCGGGTATTTTAGGGGGGATGGGGGTTGGGAACACCCTCTTATTTACCCAACGGTTCACAAGCCCCTCACCCCAGCACCACCAACCGATTCGGCAATTCATTCCTCACCTGCGTCACCGGCACATGCACTTTCAACAACTCGCCACACGCCTCCACGCACGTGACAAACCCTTCCAGCGTGCGGCCCTGCCTGACCTGTTCGGTAAACGCCGCGACAATCGCGTCCCAGTTACTGTTCTCCAGCCGTTTGGAAATCCCTTCATCCACCAGAATCTCCACATAGCGCTCAGCCTCGCAGACAAAGATCAGCATGCCGGTGCTGCCCACGGTGTGGTGCAGGTTCTGTTCGAGAAACTGCCGCCGCGCCAGGTTGGAGGCGCGCCAGTGACGGACGCGGCGCGGCACCAGATGCGTGGTGATTTTCGGCAAGCGGAACAGCAGGCACAGGACGATGAACATGCCCCATTGCACCAGCAGGAGGCTGCGCAGGGTCAGCCAGCCCGTGAGGTAGTGGACGATGCCCGGCAACACCAGCGCCAGCAGGCTGGCCCAGAGCAGCGGGATGTACGCGTAATCGTCGGCGCGGGCAGCGAGCACCGTGACCAGTTCGGCGTCGGTGTCGCGTTCGACCCGGGCGATGGCCTCGGCGACTTTGCGTTGTTCGTGTTCAGTCAGTAATGCCATGTCGAAAAGTGCCTGCTCATTGTTCTTTTGATCTCACCAGCCGCCGGACGAACCGCCGCCGCCGAAACTGCCCCCGCCACCGCTGAAGCCACCGCCTCCGCCGCCACCGAATCCGCCGCCACCGCCGAAGCCGCCCCCTCCTCCGGAGCCGCCCCGGCCGGCAGGCAGGATACCGAGCATCTGGCAGACAAACACCGTCAGGATGAACAACATCACCAGAAACATGAACAGCGCCGGGTGCCGCGAGATGAAGTCATCGGCCGGGTCGCCGCTTGATTCGTACACGGTGGACGGCTCGTCCAATGGATTGCCACCGAGCACCACCAGCATCGCCGCAACGCCATCGCTGATGCCCTTGCTGAAATTGCCCGCCTTGAACGCCGGCGTAATGACCTGATGAATGATCACCGACGACTGCGCATCGGTCAGGCGATCCTCCAGGCCATAGCCGACTTCGATGCGCAGTTTGCGCTCGTCACGGGCGACGATCAGCAAGGCGCCGTTGTTCTTGTCCTTCTGGCCGATGCCCCAGTGCCGGCCGAGCTGAACGCCGAAATCCTCAATGGTGGTGCCCTGCAGATCGGGCAGCGTGACCACCACCAATTGCTCGCCGGTGGCTTGCTCGTGCGCCTGCAATTGCTGGCTCAGTTGCGCGCGAATCGATGGCTCGAGCATCTGCGCCTGATCGACCACGCGCCCGCTCAGCGGCGGAAACGTCAGTTCGGCCCGTGCGCTGACGGCAAACAGCCACAGCATCAGCACCAGGCCCAGTTTCAACACACGCATGGGCGACCTCGAGTCAGAATTTCACTTCCGGGGCCTTTTCCGCGCCGGGCGTGGTGGCTTCGAAGGTTTCGCGCATCGGCAGATCGTTGTACATCACGCTGTGCCACAGGCGACCGGGGAAGGTGCGGATCTCGGTGTTGTACTTCTGCACCGCCAGGATGAAATCGCGACGCGCCACGGCAATGCGGTTTTCCGTGCCTTCGAGTTGCGATTGCAACGCCAGGAAGTTCTGGTTGGCCTTCAGATCCGGATACCGCTCGGAGACCACCATCAAACGGCTCAACGCGCCGGTCAGCTGATCCTGCGCCTGCTGGAACTGTTTGAGCTTCTCGGGATTGTCGAGGGTGCTGGCATCGACCTGAATCGAGGTGGCCTTGGCTCGCGCTTCAATCACAGCGGTCAGGGTTTCCTGTTCGTGGGCAGCGTAGCCCTTGACCGTTTCCACCAGATTGGGGATCAGGTCGGCGCGGCGCTGATACTGGTTCTGCACCTGGCCCCACGCGGCTTTCGCCTGTTCGTCGAGGGTCGGGATATTGTTGATGCCGCACGCAGTCAATAGCGTGGCGAACACCAGCAACGTGGCGATCTGTAGCCGTGAACGGGAAGTCGAGCTGATATTCATTGCAGTGATGCTCCATGACACATTTGATTTAAAAACCGAGCGCTGGGCATTCCCGGCCAGCGGTTGGGGCATAATCGGCGCCGCCACTGGCATGCGACGGGTTAATCGGCTAAAAAGTGCCCTTCGCGTTCACATTGCCGCGGTCGGCTGGGGTTTCCCGGCTCAGGTTTTGAGCTGGCACCCGAACAACAATAGTCGCTCCCTACATTTTGGCTGGCCGGTGTTGCATCACCGTTTGGGCCCTTGAGAAAAAATTCATGAAGAAGCTGTGTTTGCTGGGTCTGTTCGTCAGCCTGGCCAGTCATCAGGTACTGGCCGCCACGACCCCGGTACCTTTGGAGAACAAGGACGCTTTCATCAGTAACCTGATGAAACAAATGACCCTCGACGAAAAGATCGGCCAGTTGCGCCTGATCAGCATCGGCCCGGAAATGCCGCGCGAGCTGATCCGCAAGGAAATCGCCGGCGGCAACATCGGCGGCACGTTCAATTCGATCACCCGCGCGGAAAACCGTCCGATGCAGGACGCTGCCATGCGCAGCCGCCTGAAGATTCCGATGTTTTTCGCCTACGACGTCATCCACGGTCACCGTACGATTTTCCCGATTCCGCTGGCCCTCGCGTCGAGCTGGGACATGGATGCCATCGGCCAGTCCGGTCGCGTTGCGGCGAAAGAAGCCGCTGCCGACAGCCTCGACATCACCTTCGCGCCGATGGTGGATATCTCCCGCGATCCGCGCTGGGGCCGCAGCTCCGAAGGTTTCGGTGAAGACACCTACCTGACCTCGCGCATTGCCGGAGTCATGGTCCGCGCTTATCAGGGAGCAACCCCGAGCGCCGCCGACAGCATCATGGCCAGCGTCAAGCATTTCGCCCTGTACGGCGCGGTCGAGGGCGGTCGCGACTACAACACCGTCGACATGAGCCCGGTGAAGATGTACCAGGATTACCTGCCGCCCTACCGCGCCGCGATCGATGCCGGCGCCGGTGGCGTGATGGTGGCGTTGAACTCGATCAATGGTATTCCGGCCACGGCCAATACCTGGCTGATGAACGACCTGCTGCGCAAGGACTGGGGCTTCAAGGGCCTGGCGGTCAGCGATCACGGTGCGATTTTCGAACTGATCAAGCACGGCGTCGCCCGCGACGGTCGCGAAGCGGCGAAGCTGGCAATCAAGGCCGGCATCGACATGAGCATGAACGACACCCTTTACGGCAAGGAGCTGCCGGGGTTGCTCAAGTCCGGCGAGATCGAACAGAAAGACATCGACAATGCCGTGCGCGAAGTGCTCGCCGCCAAGTACGACATGGGCCTGTTCAAAGACCCGTACCTGCGCATCGGCAAGGCTGAGGATGACCCGGCCGACACCTACGCCGAAAGCCGCCTGCACCGCGCCGAGGCCCGCGAAGTGGCGCGGCGCAGCCTGGTGTTGCTGAAGAACCACAACGAAACCCTGCCGCTGAAGAAAAACGCGAAAGTCGCGCTGGTCGGCCCGCTGGCCAAAGCGCCAATCGACATGATGGGCAGTTGGGCCGCCGCCGGGCGTCCGGCGCAATCGGTCACTTTGTTCGATGGCATGAGTGCGGTGATCGGCGACAAGGCCAACCTGATCTACGCCCGTGGCGCCAACATCACGGGCGACAAGAAGGTCCTCGACTACCTGAACTTCCTCAACTTCGATGCCCCGGAAGTGGTCGATGACCCGCGCCCGGCCAACGTGCTGATCGACGAAGCGGTGAAAGCGGCGAAGGATGCTGACGTGATCGTCGCGGCTGTCGGCGAGTCCCGTGGCATGTCCCACGAATCCTCCAGTCGCACTGACCTGAACATCCCCGAAACCCAGCGCGAATTGATCCGCGCGCTGAAAGCCACTGGCAAACCGCTGGTGCTGGTGTTGATGAACGGCCGCCCGCTGACGATTCTCGAAGAGAACCAGTCGGCCGATGCGATCCTGGAAACCTGGTTCAGCGGCACCGAGGGCGGCAACGCCATCGCCGACGTGCTGTTCGGCGACTACAACCCGTCGGGCAAACTGCCGGTGACCTTCCCGCGTTCCGTGGGCCAGATCCCGACCTACTACAACCACCTGAGCATTGGCCGGCCGTTCACGCCGGGCAAACCTGGCAACTACACCTCGCAGTATTTCGATGACACCACCGGCCCGCTGTTTCCGTTCGGTTATGGCCTGAGCTACACCACCTTCGCCCTGAGCGATATGGCGCTGTCATCGACCACGCTGAACGCCACCGGCAAACTCGACGCCAGTGTCATGGTCAAGAACACCGGCAAGCGTGACGGTGAAACCGTGGTGCAGTTGTACATCCAGGACGTCACCGGTTCGATGATCCGCCCGGTGAAAGAACTGAAGAACTTCCAGAAGATCATGCTCAAGGCTGGCGAACAGAAAGTCGTGCACTTCACCATCACCGAGCAAGACCTGAAGTTCTACAACGCCCAGCTCAAATACGCAGCCGAGCCTGGCAAGTTCAACGTACAGATCGGCCTGGACTCGCAGGCGGTGACGCAGCAGAGTTTTGAACTGCTGTAACCCTTAAAAGCAAAAGATCGCAGCCTTCGGCAGCTCCTACAGGGTGTACACCATCCCATTGTAGGAGCTGCCGAAGGCTGCGATCTTTTGATCTTGCTCTACCCGCGACGGTCGAGAATATTCACCACCAACCGATCCACCCAGCCCCACACACGCTGCTTGACCCGCCGCCATAACGGCCGGCGCTGCCATTGCTCCAGACTCACCAGCTGACTCAAGCCGAAGTCCTTCACAAAACTCGCCTCCACCGCTGCCGTCAACGCCGGATCCAGCGCCTCCAGATTTGCCTCCAGATTGAAACGCAGATTCCAGTGATCGAAGTTGCACGAACCGATGCTCACCCAGTCGTCGACCAAAACCATTTTCAGGTGCAGGAAGCACGGCTGGTATTCGAAGATCTGCACGCCGGCCTTGAGCAGGCGCGGGTAATAGCGATGGCCGGCGTAGCGCACTGAGGGGTGATCGGTGCGCGGCCCGGTCAGCAGTAGCCGCACATCGACGCCGCGTGCGGCGGCTTTGCGCAGGGAACGACGGATTTGCCAGGTTGGCAGAAAGTACGGCGTGGCCATCCAGATGCGTTGCTGGCCGCTGTTCAGGGCGCGAAACAGCGACTGCAAAATGTCACGGTGCTGACGCGCATCGGCATAAGCCACACGGCCCATGCCCTCGCCCTTGTCCGGCACGCGCGGCAAACGCGGCAAGCCGAAATGCGCGGCCGGGCGCCAGGCGCGGCGGTAACGGTTGGCGATCCACTGCCGATCAAACAGCAATTGCCAGTCGATCACCAACGGGCCGCTGATCTCGACCATCACCTCGTGCCACTCGCTGACATCAAAGCCCGGCGTCCAGAATTCATCGGTTACGCCGGTGCCGCCGACCACTGCCAGGCATTGGTCGACCAGCAGCAACTTGCGGTGATCACGATAGAAATTGCCGACCCAGCGCCGCCAACTGAGGCGATTGTAGAAACGCAGCTCGACCCCGGCCTGCGTCAGGCGCTGGCGCAGATGCAGCGTGAACGCGAGGCTGCCGTAATCATCGAACAGGCAACGCACGCGCACGCCGCGCTCGGCTGCCGCGACCAGTGCCTGGACGATGGCTTCGGCGCAGGCGCCGGCCTCGACCAGATACAGCTCCAGTTCGATTTGCTCTTTTGCCCCGGCAATGTGCTCGAGCATGCGCGGAAAGAACTGCGGGCCGTCGATCAACAGTTCGAAACGGTTGCCGTCACGCCAGGGGAACACTGCACCGCGCATGTCAGCGCGCCGTGAAAATCAGCACCGCACCCACCGGCACCGACAGACTGATCGCCGACAGGTCGGCGAGTTTGCGCAGGCTTTCCAGACCCGGTGCCAGATCGAAATCCTCGGCATTGATCACCAGCGGTTCCAGCGTGACCACTTGAAAGCGCCGATCATCCAGACGCGTGGCGAGCAACTCGGCCGGGTATTCGTGCTGCTTGCCGTGCAGGCTGACGGTCAGCGGCAGGCGCAATTCCAACTGCGCGCCGGGCGCCAGATCGTTGATCGGGCGCAAGTCGATCTGGGTGGTGATGGTCGCTGCAGGGAATTGCTCGATCTGGAACAGCTCCTTGCGCATGCGCTCATCACGCAGCGGAATGCCGCTGTTGATCGATTCGAGCTCGACTTCAACTTCGGCACGACCGTTGGGATCGACTTTGCCGTGCAGAACCAGAAAGCGCTGCACTTCCGAAACGCTGGCATTTTTGGTGCTGACAAACGATAGCCGCGACGACTCGCCGTCCAGATACCAATTGGCCTGGGCCGGCAGTGCAGCGGCGGTCAACAGCAGGCTGGCGAAAACTGTAGAGAGGGAGCGGTTGAACATTGAACACTCGTGGGCGCGATTAACCTGCACGAACCTTAACCGCCCATGGGTTTATTGCAACATCAAGATCAAAAGATCGCAGCCTTCGGCAGCTCCTACAGGGGAACGCATTCCAAAGTAGGAGCTGCCGAAGGCTGCGATCTTTCAAGGCTGTAAGCGACAGCCCTGGCGGTCGCTCAGCCATTGCGCACTGTTACTGCGGCCCATGCCGCTGACGGTGATGGTTCTGCTCGAGGCGTCATCGTTAAAGCCACTGATGGGCAGCCATTGTTTGACATAGCCACGGCAATACTCGGCGTCATTGTTCATCACATAACGACACGAGCAATATTCCTTGGCGGTGTAGGCGCTGATGATGTCCGGGAAAGCCCAGAGATTCTCGCGCTCATACCAACCCCAACCGAGCAGCACGACCAGTAGCAAGATCAGAAAGCGCTTCATCGTCGCACCGCCTGCAACACGCGTTTGAGCAATTCGTTGTGCTTATAGCTGCCGTCGCGATCATCGCCGTAGCGCACGATTATCAGTTTCTCGCTGGGCATTACATACAGCGCCTGGCCCCAGTGGCCGAGTGCGGCGAAGGTATCGGGGGGAGCGTCGGGCCACGGCAATGTTGCGCCATCGGCCGGGCGATTGAGCCACCAATGACCGCCGGGCACGGCTTCGTCCTGCTGCGCCTGGTAGCCGGCAAAGGGTTTCAGGTTGAACGCTAGCCAGTCCTCGGGCAGCAACTGCCGACCGTTCCAGCGCCCGCCGCGCGCCATCAGCAGACCGACCCGCGCCAGATCCCGCGCGGTGAGATAGGCATAGGACGAGGCGACAAATGTGCCGTTGGCATCGGTCTCCCACACGGCGTGGCGAATGCCTAACTGCTCGAACAAGGCTGTCCACGGATAATCGGCATAACGCTCTGCGCCGACCATGCTTTTCAACGCGGCGGCGAGCAGGTTGCTGTCGCCGCTGGAATAACGGAATGCCTGACCCGGTGCGGCGTAGCCGTCGTGATCCGCAGTGAATACGGACATGTCGCGATGGCCCCGCGTGTAGAGCATCGCCACCACCGAAGACTTCAGCGGCGCGTATTCGTAGTCTTCCTGCCAATCGAGACCGGAGGCCCAGTTCAGCAGATGGCCGAGGGTGATCGCCGGGTGTTTTTCCAGCGCCGGGTAGAACTTCAGCGCGGGGTCGTCGAGCTTGAACCGGCCTTCGCCGTAGGCCACACCCAGCACCGTGGCCATCAGGCTTTTGCTGATCGACCAGGTCAGGTGCGGAGTCTGTTCAGTGGTTGGAACGGCGTAGCGTTCGTAGACGATCTGGCCGTCGCGGATGATCAGCAAGGCGTCGGTGCGGATGCCTTCGCGAGTGGCATCGTTGCGCGGCGCGAAGGCGTAGGTTTCCAGCGCTTCAACAGCCGGACCGGCGATTGGCGCGCCGATTGGCCATTGCTCACCGGGCCACTGTTCGGCGTGAACGGTGAGACTGATCAGCAGCAGGAACAGGGACAGGCCTTTGAACATGGTGGAGGCTCTGGGATGGGTCTGCTGAGATTAGGTGCGGTTGATGACAGATGTGTGGTGCTGTTCAAGTCGCTTTCGCGAGCAAGCCCGCTCCCACAGTTGATTGAGTTCATCCTGTTGCAATGCGATCAAACTGTGGGAGCGGGCTTGCTCGCAAAGAGGCGCGTCAGATTGCCGCAAAAGCCTTGGCCAACCGCTTGGCCCGGGCCCCCGCGGCCAATTGCATCACGCCCTTGTCCCGCTGCCACATCTGCGCCCACTCCGCCGGGCCGTTGCCCAGCGCCTCATCAACCTCCCCCGCCAGCGCTTCGAACTGCGCAAACAACCCACCCAACAGCACATGCCCGGCCGGATTGTTCGGCGCTTGCCGGCTGGCCTCGGCGCAACCGCCCAACAGCGCCAGCAAACGCAGTTGCAGGTTCTGCGGCCAGCCACTGTCTTGGCCGACGCCATACAGCCACGCGGTCATCGCACTCAAGACATAGACATCTTCAAGGGTGCGGAACGGTTTGACGTACGCGTCCCAGCCATCGCCGGCGAGCAATTCGCACAGGGCGCCGTCGAGGTGCAAGCGACCGTGGCTGATGTCCGGCATCAATGGCAACGCCGGCAGTTTTTCCACCTTCACGCCCGGCTCGCCGGGATACACCACGGCCAGACTCAGGCGCGGCGTTTCGCCGGGTTCTTCACAGCGTGCCGCCACCAGCAGCCAGTCGGCGGCATCGCCTGCGGTGACGAAATCCTTGCGCCCGCTCAGGCGTAAATTGCTCAGTCGCGTCTGCAAGTCGGCCGGCCGCAGGCTGCGCTGTTCGGTCGCGCACAACGCGCCAAGGCTCGGCGGCGCGCTCGGCCACAACATGCGCAGCGCCGCCTGATAACCGAGCAGGAACGCCAGCCCCGGCGTGGCCATCCGCCGTCCCCCAGCCACCGCCAACTCGAACGGCGTGACGTTGCCCAGCGCCTGCAACAACGTCGCAAAGCCCTCGGCCAAATCGGCGACGGCGGGCAAGCGTTCACGGCGGTGCAGCAGATCTGGCCAGGGCATGGGCGCCTCCTCGTGGGCTGTCATATAAGCATCACCGAACGTTCATGGCGATGACACCGGGGCTACATAGCCTGACTTTGCACAACACGGCTGCATAAAGAAAGTCGATCGGCTGCAACCCACGACGGGTTAAAGGCCCGTACGGAGATTCACATGACGCAAATCGCCCGCATCAGCGACACCGGCAATGAACGCCGCCTGCAAGCCGAACGCCTGATCGGCGCACAAGCCTTGCAGCAAGCCCAGGCCCTGCGCTTCGCCGTCTTCAGCGGCGAGTTCAACGCCAAACTCAAAGGCGCGGAACTGGGTCTGGACATGGATGATTATGATGTTCACTGCAGCCACATTGGCGTGCGTGACCTGAACACCGGTCGCCTGGTGGCAACCACCCGTTTGCTCGATCACACCGCCGCCAGCAGCTTGGGCAAATTTTACAGCGAAGAAGAATTCAGCCTGCATGGCCTGGCGCATCTGCAAGGCCCGATTCTGGAAATCGGCCGCACCTGCGTCGACCCGGCCTACCGCAACGGCGGGACCATCGCCGTGCTCTGGGGCGAATTGGCCGAAGTGCTCAATCAGGGCGGCTACAGCTACCTGATGGGTTGCGCGAGCATTCCGATGCAGGACGGCGGCATTCAGGCCCACGCGATCATGCAACGTTTGCGCGAACGGTATCTGTGCACTGAACACTTGCGCGCCGAGCCGAAAAATCCGCTGCCGACGCTGGATATTCCGTCCAACGTCATCGCCGAAATGCCGCCGCTGCTCAAGGCCTACATGCGCCTCGGTGCGAAGATCTGCGGCGAGCCGTGCTGGGACGAGGACTTCCAGGTCGCCGACGTGTTCATCCTGCTCAAGCGCGACGAACTCTGCCCGCGCTACGCCAAGCACTTCAAGGCGGCGGTCTGATGAGCCGGTGGCGGGTGTACGCGCGAATCGCGCGAGTGCTGCTCGTGGTGACGCTGGGGCTGACCATGGCCAGCGTCTTCGGCGTCTTCGAACGCATCGGTCTGGCGCATTCGATGGAACGGCGCCAGCGCTGGTCGCGCTTTTTCATGGCGCGCCTGAGCAACGCCCTGCCCTTTCGCGTGAGGGTGCACGGTGAGCTGCCGAAACAGCCGATGCTGTGGATCAGCAATCACGTGTCATGGACGGACATCCCACTGCTGGGCATGCTCACCCCGCTGTCCTTCCTGTCCAAAGCCGAAGTGCGCACCTGGCCGGTGGCCGGCTGGCTCGCGGCCAAGGCTGGCAGCCTGTTCATCCGCCGTGGTTCGGGCGACAGCCAGCTGATCCGCAAGCAGATGACTCGCCATTTGCAAACCGAACACGCGCTGCTGATGTTCCCCGAAGGCACCACCACCGATGGCCGTTCGCTGCGCACTTTTCATGGTCGCCTGCTGTCAGCGGCGATCGATTCCGAAGTGATGCTGCAACCGGTGGCGATCCGTTATCTGCGCAACGGCGAAATCGACACGCTGGCGCCGTTCATTGGTGACGATGACCTGCTTTCGCACTTGATGCGCCTGTTCAGCCATGACTGCGGCGATGTCGAGGTGCATCTGCTCAAGCCGATCGCCTGTCAGGGCCGCGAGCGCGCGGCGCTGGCGTTCGAAGCGCAGCAGGCGGTGCAGAAGGTGTTGTTTGGATCGATTCCGCAAAGCCGACAGGCGCCGATGCGCCCGGCAATCGCTGCCTGAAACACAATCCCTTGTGGGAGCGGGCTTGCTCGCGAAGGCGGCGTTTGAGCCAATGAACAGGTTGCCTGACAACCCGTTTTCGCGAGCAAGCCCGCTCCCACATCAGCTTTGTGTTGTTGGCGGGGCTTGGGCAAAGTCCTGCAGTTGCGGGTAAAACAGGCTGAAGTCTTCACTCAACGGTTCATACAAGCGCCGCAACTCCTGCATCGCTCCGGCCAATTCCTCAGGCTTGGTCAGGCGTCGCGAGATCCCGCGCAACACCTGCTCCAGCACTTCAAATTCGCGATACGAGCCGAGCCAGTCATTGGCAACCATGTGCGGGGCGATCTTCGCCAACCGTTCCGGCAATTGCCGTTCGCGGGACAGCACCTGGTAGACGTCTGCGGTGAACTGCTCCAGCGGTCGGTCGGCATACAGCATCCAGTCCCGCGCCAGGCAATGATCGAAAAACACATCGAGGACGATTCCGGCATAGCGCCGCCGCGTCTCGGTAAAACGCCCCAAAGCAATGTCGACCAGTGGATGGCGATCTGTGAATACGTCGATGCGCCGATGCAGCGCGATCGCCGCCTCCACCTCCGGGTCGAACTGGCCTTGCAGCCGACCCTTGACGAAGTCGCCATACAGGCTGCCGAGTAACTGACCGGGGCGCGGGCCGCCGAGATGCAAATGCGCGAGATAGTTCATGGGCGCAGCTTAGCACCGCGTCCGGTCCTCCGACACGCTCATATCGTTATAACCCGATATAGCGATTTATGCGTTCCTCAGACCGATTTCATATTGGTATATCGCGATCCAACGATTTAAAGTTCGCTCCATCGCGATATATCGCCACTGCCACCACGAGCCCACGCCATGAACCTCGACCTCGACGAAATAATAAAAGCCCTGGCGCACCCAGTACGGCGAGACATCCTCAACTGGCTGAAAGACCCGAAAGGCGAATTCCCCGAGCAGTTGCACAACCATGAATACGGCATCTGTGCCGGGCAGATCGATCAGCGTTGCGGCCTGTCGCAATCGACCGTGTCGGCACACCTTGCGACCCTGCAACGAGCCGGGCTGATCAGCAGCCAGAAGGCTGGGCAGTGGCATTTTTTCAAACGTAACGAGGACGTCATCCAGGCGTTTCTCAGCACCCTCAGTAAAGAGCTCTGACCCTTAACGTCAGCCAGCCGACAAGGAAACCTGCATGCCCCTTTCGCTCCTCATTCTCGCCTTGAGCGCCTTCGCCATCGGCACCACCGAGTTCGTCATCATGGGCCTGCTGCCCGACGTGGCGGCGGACCTCGGTGTGTCGATTCCCGGCGCCGGCTGGCTGGTCACCGGCTACGCGCTGGGCGTGGCCATCGGTGCACCGTTCATGGCGCTGGCGACCGCGAAGCTGCCGCGCAAGGCCGCGCTGGTGGCATTGATGGGCATCTTTATTGTCGGCAACCTGCTCTGCGCCGTCGCCAGCGATTACAACGTGCTGATGTTTGCCCGGGTGGTCACGGCGCTGTGTCACGGCGCGTTCTTCGGCATCGGCTCGGTGGTGGCGGCCAATCTGGTCGCGCCAAACAAACGTGCCTCGGCGGTGGCGTTGATGTTCACCGGTCTGACCCTGGCCAACGTGCTCGGCGTACCGCTGGGCACTGCATTGGGTCAGGAGGCCGGCTGGCGTTCGACCTTCTGGGCGGTGACCGTTATTGGTGTGATCGCGCTGATCGGCCTGATCCGTTTTCTGCCGGCCAGGCGCGACGAAGAAAAACTCGACATGCGCGCCGAACTCGCCGCACTCAAAGGCGCCGGCATCTGGCTGTCGCTGAGCATGACCGCGCTGTTCGCCGCGTCGGTGTTCACCCTGTTCACCTACGTCGCCCCGCTGCTTGGCGAAGTCACCGGCGTGTCGCCGCGTGGCGTGACCTGGACGCTAATGCTGATCGGTCTGGGTCTGACGGTCGGCAACATCATCGGCGGCAAACTCGCCGACAAAGGCATGGCCGCCACGCTGATCGGCGTGTTCATCGCCATGGCCGTAGTGTCCACGGTGTTGAGCTGGACCAGCGTTGCGCTGATCCCGACTGAAATCACCCTGTTCCTCTGGGCCACCGCATGCTTCGCCGCTGTGCCGGCGCTGCAAGTCAACGTGGTGACCTTCGGCAAGGCTGCGCCGAACCTGGTTTCGACCCTGAACATCGGCGCCTTCAACGTTGGCAACGCCCTCGGCGCCTGGGTCGGTGGCAGCGTCATCGCCCACGGCTACGGCCTGACCAGCGTGCCACTGGCCGCTGCGGCGCTGGCCGTGCTTGCGCTGCTGGTGACCCTGATTACTTTCCGCCAGAACGGCAATGCCGAGCTGGCGCCTGCTTCCAACTGATCAACTTCCTTAATTAAAGAGAGGCTTTTAGACATGGCGACTATTTTTGACCCGATCAAACTCGGCGATATCGAGCTGAACAACCGCATCATCATGGCCCCGCTGACCCGCTGCCGCGCCGACGAAGGCCGTGTGCCGAACGCGCTGATGGCCGAATACTACGTACAACGCGCCTCGGCCGGCCTGATCCTCAGTGAAGCCACTTCGGTAACGCCGATGGGCGTCGGCTACCCGGACACCCCGGGCATCTGGTCCAACGATCAGGTGCGTGGCTGGGCCAACGTGACCAAGGCGATTCACGGCGCCGGCGGCAAGATCTTCCTGCAACTGTGGCACGTTGGCCGCATTTCTCACCCTTCGTACCTGAACGGTGAAGCACCGGTGGCCCCAAGCGCCATTCAGCCAAAGGGTCATGTCAGCCTGGTGCGCCCACTGGCCGACTACCCAACCCCGCGCGCCCTGGAAACCGCTGAAATCGCCGACATCGTCGACGCCTACCGCACAGGCGCCGAGAACGCCAAGGCCGCCGGTTTCGACGGCGTGGAAATCCACGGCGCCAACGGCTACCTGCTCGACCAGTTCCTGCAAAGCAGCACCAATCAGCGCACTGACCAGTACGGCGGCTCGCTGGAAAACCGTGCGCGCCTGCTGCTGGAAGTGACCGACGCCGCGATCGAAGTCTGGGGCGCCGGCCGCGTTGGTGTGCACCTGGCACCGCGTGCCGATTCCCACGACATGGGCGATGACAACCTCGCCGAAACCTTCACCTACGTCGCCCGTGAACTGGGCAAGCGTGGCATCGCGTTCATCTGCTCGCGCGAAAAAGAAGGCGCCGACAGCCTCGGCCCGCAATTGAAAGAAGCGTTCGGTGGCCCGTACATTGCCAACGAGAAGTTCACCAAGGAAAGCGCCAACGAGTGGCTGGCCAGCGGTAAGGCAGACGCGGTCGCGTTCGGCGTGCCGTTCATTGCCAACCCGGATCTGCCGGCACGTTTGCAGGCCGATGCGCCGTTGAACGCGCCGCATCCGGAGACTTTCTACGGTAAAGGTCCAGTCGGTTATATCGACTATCCGACCTTGTAATCACGTAGCGCAGAAATGAAAAAGCCCCTGACTTGTGAGAGTCAGGGGCTTTTTGCTATTGGTGCGGAATAAGCGCCAGCGAACAGCGTTTCACAACAGCGACACAATTTCCCTACAAAATGCGGGACTCGCTACGTTTAAACTCCCGCCGCGATGATCAGCCATGGCGGCTGATTGACATCTCCCCAGGCTGTTGCGCATTTTAATTCATTTGCGCAGGCTCGGGCTCAGGCGCAGCATGTCCAGCCCGGTGTCGACCCAGCGTTCAGCCTCGGCGTGCAGTTCGAAGCTGTCCGGAGCCAGCAGCCAGCCGTAAAGCAAGCCGTCGATATAAGCATGAATGCTGATGGCCGCACGGGCGGTATCGAGGTCTTCCGGCAATTGGCCGCGATTGACCGCATTACGCAGGGTCAGGCCGATGCGCAGGTTGCAATCGAGACTAGCTGTCCGGCGCTGCTGGCGCAGATCGCACATTTCATCGGTGAACTCGCACTTATGAAACAGAATTTCGTTGATGCGCCGGGTTTTCGGGTCCAGTGCAACTTGATGAAACAAATGAATCAGCAATTGCCGCATGCAGCCCAGCGGATCCGGTTCGTCCTCGCTTTCGCTGGCCTTGGCCAGTTCATCCAGCGGTTCGTGCAGGCTGTCGAGCATCGCCTGGACCAGATCGGCTTTGTTGCTGAAATGCCAGTAGATGGCGCCACGCGTTACGCCAGCGAGGGTCGCAATGTCCGCCAGGGTGGTGCGGGCGACCCCCCTTTCATAGAAGGCTTTCTCGGCCGCTTCCAGAATCTGGCTGCGGGTTTCCTGAGCTTCCTCTTTGGTACGACGGACCATGGCAGTAAAACCTCAAACAGGATGTTTCAGGGATGGCTGAATATCCGCTGAATAAAGAGGGGGCGATCTCTCGTGAATCGACTCCCCGGCCTACAATTTCAAACCTTGCGACGACTTTTGTATCAGGGTGGGTACGCGGCGCAGGTGTTTACAAACAACCATGAACGTAAGTATATTACTTAGCAAGCTACTTATCCACCCGGTGCCCGATTTTTACTCTTTCACACTTCTTGTGCGCTTCTTGCGCGCCTGACCCGAGGATCTTCATGCAATTCAAGCCAGCTGTTACCGCTCTGGTCACTGCCGTCGCCCTGGCATCGCTGCTCAGCGGATGTAAAAAGGAAGAAGCGGCCCCGGCCGCTCCGCCTCCTCAGGTCGGCGTCGTCACCCTCCAACCACAAGCCTTTACCCTGACCTCGGAACTGCCGGGCCGCACCAGTGCGTTCCGCATCGCTGAAGTCCGCCCGCAGGTCAACGGCATCATTCTCAAGCGTCTGTTCAAGGAAGGCGCCGACGTCAAAGCCGGCCAGCAGCTGTATCAGATCGATCCGTCGGTCTATGAAGCTACGCTGAAAAGCGCCGAAGCCGAGCTGCGATCGACCAAGTCGATCTCAGACCGCTACAAGCAACTGGTCGATGAACAAGCTGTAAGCCGCCAGGAATACGACACCGCTCTGGCCAACCGCCTGCAATCGGAAGCATCGCTTCAGACTGCGCAGATCAACGTGCGTTACACCAAGGTCTACGCGCCGATTTCTGGCCGTATCGGCCGTTCTTCGGTGACCGAAGGCGCACTGGTCAGCAATGGCCAGGCCGATGCGATGGCAGTGATTCAGCAGCTCGATCCGATCTACGTCGACGTCACCCAGTCGTCGGTTGAATTGCTGGAACTGCGCCGCGAACTGGAAAGCGGCCGTCTGCAGAAGGCTGGCGACAACGCCGCTGCGGTCAAGCTGACCCTGGAAGACGGCAGCCAGTACAAGCTCGACGGCAAGCTGGAATTCTCCGAAGTCTCGGTTGACCAGACCACCGGCTCGGTGACCCTGCGCGCAGTGTTCCCGAACCCGGATCACACCCTGCTGCCGGGCATGTTCGTCCACGCCCAGCTGCAGGCCGGCGTCAACAGCGCAGCGATCCTCGCACCGCAGCAAGGCGTGACCCGCGACCTCAAAGGCACCCCGACCGCACTGGTCGTCGGCGCCGACAACAAGGTCGAACTGCGTCAGCTCAAGGCCAGCCGCACCGTCGGCAGCCAGTGGCTGATCGAAGACGGCCTCAAAGCCGGCGATCGTCTGATCACCGAAGGGCTGCAGTACGTCAAACCGGGCGTCGAGGTCAAAGCGACCGAGGCGACTAACGTCGGCACCAAGAACCCGGCCCCCGCACAGGCAGCTGACAAAGCCGCCGGCGGCAAAGGGGAGTAACCCATGTCAAAATTCTTCATCGACCGTCCGATTTTCGCCTGGGTAATTGCCCTGGTGATCATGCTGGTCGGGGCACTTTCGATCCTGAAATTGCCGATCAACCAATACCCGAGCATTGCGCCACCGGCCATTGCGATCCAGGTGACCTACCCGGGCGCGTCCGCACAAACCGTGCAGGACACCGTGGTGCAGGTCATCGAGCAACAGCTCAACGGTATCGACAACCTGCGTTATGTGTCGTCGGAAAGTAACTCCGACGGCAGCATGACCATTACCGCGACCTTCGAGCAAGGCACCAACTCCGACACCGCGCAGGTTCAGGTCGTGTACAAGCTGATC
>NZ_JBITTW010000027.1:0-75954 GCF_044542195.1 Pseudomonas sp. NPDC079367 | reverse complement strand
AATTAAACCGCATAAGAGATAAGTAAACGACGATCCGAAACGTAAAGTCGTGGAACAGACGGGGTAAAATGATTTCCAATTCATGATCGAAGAACTGGCGGTCGGCGCTCAGTTCAAACTGCCGTACATCCACGTCGTGGTGAACAACTCGTACCTGGGCCTGATCCGTCAGGCCCAGCGCGGGTTCGAAATGGACTACTGCGTGCAGCTGTCCTTCGATAACCTCAACGCGCCGGAACTCAACGGTTACGGGGTAGACCACATCGCAGTCGCCGAAGGCCTCGGCTGTAAAGCGCTGCGTGTGTTCGAACCATCAGAAATCGCCCCTGCCCTGCGCAAGGCCGAGCAGATGATCGAAGAGTTCAAGGTGCCGGTGATCGTCGAGATCATTCTGGAGCGTGTGACCAACATCTCCATGGGTACCGAGATCAACGCGGTCAACGAGTTCGAAGACCTGGCTCTGGTCGGCAATGACGCGCCGACGGCGATTTCGTTGCTTGATTAACTGCTGACCGCTCTCCCTGTGGGAGCGGGCTTGCTCGCGAAGGCGATATCACATCCGACATCAATGTCGACTGCCCCACCGCTTTCGCGAGCAAGCCCGCTCTCACAGGGGATCCTCACAAGATTTACGGGAGACCACCATGCCGCGTTTCGCAGCCAACCTGTCCATGCTGTTCACCGAACAGGATTTCCTTGCCCGTTTCGACGCCGCCGCCAAGGCCGGTTTCAGTGGCGTGGAATACCTGTTCCCTTACGACTTCAGCTCCGCCGAAATCAAGGCAAAGCTTGAAGCCAACGGTCTGACCCAAGTGCTGTTCAACCTGCCGGCCGGTGACTGGGCCAAGGGCGAGCGTGGCATTGCGTGCCTGCCGGAGCGGGTTGAAGAATTCCGCGCCGGGGTTGATCTGGCGATCGCCTACGCACAAGTGCTGGGCAACACCCAGGTCAACTGCCTGGCCGGTATCCGCCCGCAAGGCGTTGACGATGCCACCGTGGAAAAGACCTTCGTCGCCAACCTCAAATACGCCGCCGACAAGCTGCAAGCGGTGGGCATCAAACTGGTGATGGAAGCGATCAACACCCGCGACATTCCCGGTTTCTACCTGAACAACACGGCGCAGGCCCTGTCGATTCGCGAACAGGTCGGCAGCGCCAATCTGTTCCTGCAATACGACATCTATCACATGCAAATCATGGAAGGCGATCTGGCCCGCACCCTGCAATCGCACCTGGGCGAGATCAACCATGTGCAGCTCGCGGACAACCCGGGGCGCAACGAGCCGGGCACTGGCGAGATCAACTACCGCTTCCTGTTCGAACACCTCGACCGCATCGGTTATCAGGGTTGGGTCGGCTGCGAATACAAGCCGTTGACCACCACCGAGGCGGGCCTCGGCTGGCTGAAAACTCATAACGCAATTTGATGCAGATCCCCTGTGGGAGCGAGCTTGCTCGCGAATGCGGTGGTTCAGTCAACACGGAGATTGAATGTTCCACCGCATTCGCGAGCAAGCCCGCTCCCACAAAAAGCAGTTCCCCAATTTGCTTGAGCACGACAAAAACAAGAGGATTTTCTCATGGCTAAAATCGGATTCATCGGCACCGGCATCATGGGCCACCCAATGGCGGCGAACCTGCAGAAAGCCGGTCACAGCCTGTTCCTGTCGCAGCACCACGACGCAGCCCCGGCCGATCTGGTCGCCGCTGGCGCCGTCGCGTTGGCCAACCCGCGCGAAGTCGCGCAGGAAGCTGAATTCATCATTGTCATGGTCCCGGATACCCCGCAGGTCGATGACGTGCTGTTCCGTGCCGACGGCGTCGCGGCCGGTGTCGGCAAAGGCAAAGTGGTCATCGACATGAGCTCGATTTCGCCGACCGCCACCAAGGCCTTCGCCGCGAAAATCAACGAAAAAGGCGCGCAATACCTCGACGCGCCAGTGTCCGGCGGCGAAGTCGGCGCCAAAGCCGCGACCCTGAGCATCATGGTCGGTGGCGACGCCGATGCCTTCGAACGCGCCCTGCCGCTGTTCCAGGCCATGGGCAAGAACATCACCCTGGTCGGTGGCAATGGCGACGGCCAGACCGCCAAAGTCGCGAATCAGATCATTGTTGCGCTGAACATCCAGGCCGTTGCCGAAGCACTGCTGTTCGCCTCCAAAAACGGTGCCGATCCAGCCAAGGTGCGTGAAGCGCTGATGGGTGGTTTCGCCTCCTCGAAGATTCTTGAAGTGCACGGCGAGCGCATGATCAAAGGCACCTTTGACCCGGGCTTCCGCATCAGCCTGCACCAGAAGGACCTGAACCTGGCCCTGCAAGGCGCCAAGGAGCTGAACATCAACCTGCCCAACACCGCCAATGCCCAGCAAGTATTCAGCACCTGCGCGGCCATCGGTGGCAGCAACTGGGACCACTCGGCGCTGATCAAGGGACTTGAGCACATGGCCAATTTCTCGATCCGCGACAATAAATAAAGCCTGCCCCGTCGCTCGTTCCCACGCTCCGCGTGGGAATGCTGCCCGGGACGCTCCGCGTCCCTGCCGAAGCGGACGCAGAGCGTCCATTGAAGCATTCCCACGCAGAGCGTGGGAACGGTCATCAGCATTAACCAAGAACAATAAGATTGGGAGCCCGCCATGTCGGTCGATCCGCAACAACTGCTGCGCGAGCTGTTTGCCACAGCCATCGACGCGGCGCATCCGAACCAAGTCCTTGAAGCCCATCTGCCCGCCGACCGCAGCGGTCGCGTCATCGTCATCGGTGCCGGCAAAGCGGCGGCCGCCATGGCGCAAGTGGTCGAGCGCTGCTGGGAAGGCGAAGTCACGGGCCTGGTCGTCACCCGCTACGGACACGGCGCCCCGTGCGAAAAAATCGAAGTGGTCGAAGCCGCGCATCCGGTGCCGGACGCGGCCGGTCTGGCCGTGGCCAAACGCGTGCTGGAAATGGTCAGCAACCTGACCGAAGACGACCGCGTGATCTTTCTGCTCTCCGGCGGCGGCTCTGCCCTGCTCGCCTTGCCGGCCGAAGGCATCACCCTCGCCGACAAACAGTCGATCAACAAGGCCTTGCTCAAATCCGGCGCGACCATCGGCGAGATGAACTGCGTGCGCAAGCACCTCTCGGCGATCAAGGGCGGCCGCCTCGGCAAGGCCTGCTGGCCGGCGACGGTTTACACCTACGCGATTTCCGATGTACCCGGCGACCTCGCCACCGTCATCGCCTCCGGCCCGACCGTGGCCGACCCTAGCACCAGCGCCGAAGCCCTGGCGATCATCAAACGCTACGGCATCGACATTCCGGCCTCGGTGCGCAACTGGCTGCAAAGCCCCGAGTCGGAAACCGTCAAACCCGGCGACCCGAGTCTGGCTCGCAGCCACTTCCAGTTGATTGCCCGCCCGCAACAATCGCTGGATGCCGCGGCGGTGAAATGCCGTCAGGCCGGTTTCAGCACCTTGATTCTCGGCGATCTGGAAGGCGAATCCCGTGAAGTGGCGAAAGTCCACGCAGGCATCGCCCGGCAGATCATCAACCACGGCCAGCCATTGGCGGCGCCGTGCGTGATTCTCTCCGGCGGCGAAACCACCGTGACCGTGCGCGGCAATGGTCGTGGTGGGCGTAACGCCGAATTCCTCTTGAGCCTCACCGACAACCTCAAGGGCCAGCCCGGCGTCTACGCGCTGGCCGGCGACACCGATGGCATCGACGGCTCGGAAGACAATGCCGGCGCGATCATGACCCCGGACAGCTACGCCCGCGCCGCCGCACTGGGCTTAAGCGCCAGCGATGAGCTGGATAACAACAACGGTTACGGCTACTTCGAAGCGCTCGACGCGTTGATCGTCACCGAGCCGACCCGCACCAACGTCAACGACTTCCGCGCCATCCTGATCCTTGAGAACTGCAAACCATGACGCCTGATAAAAAGGTCAAAATCCTCGCCACCCTCGGCCCTGCGGTCGACGGCATCGACGACATCCGCGAGCTGGTCGAGGCCGGGGTCAACATCTTCCGCCTGAACTTCAGCCACGGCGATCACGCCGACCACGCCAAGCGCTATCAGTGGATCCGCGAAGTCGAGCGCCAGCTCAACTATCCGCTGGGCATTCTGATGGACTTGCAGGGGCCGAAACTGCGGGTCGGCAAGTTCGCCGAAGGCAAGGTGCAACTGCATCGCGGTCAGGCGTTCCGCCTCGATCTGGACGCGACACCGGGCGACGAGCGTCGGGTAAACCTGCCGCATCCCGAGATCATCGCCGCGCTGGAAGCCGGTATGGATTTGCTGCTCGATGACGGCAAGCTGCGTCTGCGCGTGGTCACCAAGTACGCCGATGCGATCGACACCACCGTGCTCAACGGCGGCGAACTGTCCGACCGCAAAGGTGTGAACGTGCCGCAAGCGGTGCTCGACCTCAGCCCGTTGACCGCCAAGGATCGTCGCGACCTGAGCTTCGGTCTGGAGCTGGGTGTGGACTGGGTCGCGCTGTCGTTCGTGCAGCGCCCGCAGGACATTGTTGAAGCCCGCGCATTGATCGGCGACAAAGCCTTTCTGATGGCGAAAATCGAGAAGCCTTCAGCGGTCGAGCAACTGCGTGAGATTGCTGGGTTGAGCGACGCAATCATGGTCGCTCGCGGCGATCTGGGTGTTGAAGTGCCGGCAGAAAGCGTGCCGCAGATTCAGAAAAACATCATCACCACCTGCCGCGAACTCGGCAAACCGGTGGTCGTGGCGACGCAGATGCTCGAGTCGATGCGCTTCTCCCCGGCCCCGACCCGCGCCGAAGTCACCGACGTCGCCAACGCCGTGGCCGAAGGCGCCGATGCGGTGATGCTGTCGGCGGAAACCGCCTCGGGCGAGTATCCGCTCGAAGCCGTGCAGATGATGAGCAAGATCATCCGCCAGGTGGAAAACGGCCCGGATTATCAGACTCAGCTCGACGTCAGCCGGCCGAAAGCCGAGGCGACCGTTTCCGATGCGATCAGTTGCGCGATCCGCCGGATCAGCAACGTGCTGCCGGTGGCGGTGCTGGTCAATTACAGCGAGTCGGGCGCTTCGACGCTGCGCGCATCGCGCGAGCGGCCGAAAGCGCCAATCCTCAATCTGACGCCGAACCTGCAAACGGCGCGGCGCTTGAGCGTGGCGTGGGGGATTCATTCGGTGGTCAACGATCGCCTGCGCCAGGTCGACGAGGTCTGCTCGACTGCGCTGGAAATCGCCCAGGCACAAGGCATGGCCGAGCGTGGCGACACGCTGCTGATCACTGCCGGCGTGCCGTTTGGCCAGCCGGGTTCGACCAACTCCCTGCGCATCGAGACGTTGATCTAGCCCCCCACCATGATCGTTCCCACGCTCTGCGTGGGAATGCGGCCCGGGACGTCTGCGTCCCAAGAGCAGACGCAGAGCGTCCTTTCAGGCATTCCTTTGCGGCGCGTGGGAACGATCAGCACCGAATGAACTGCCATGCCTGCCAATCACTTCAACACCCACTGCCCCGACTGGGCCGAGGCTTTGCTCAACGGTTTCAGTCAGATTTTCTTCCAGCGCCATCCGCTGTGTGGCCTGCTGTGTCTGTTGGCGATTCTGCTGACAGCGCCGGTGCTGTTTGCCGGGGCGCTGCTTGGTGGCGTTGCCGGTCTGCTCACCGCGCAGCGGCGCAACTACGCCAAAGCCGATCGCCAGGCCGGGTTATTCAGCTATAACGGCGTGCTGCTCGGCCTGCTGCTGAGCCTGTATTTCCCTTGGTCGCCGTTGCTGCCACCGCTGATTCTCGCGGCAGGCGGGTTGAGCGCGATGCTCACTCAGCAATGGCTCAAACACGTGTACCGCAGTCGCGCTATACCGGCGTATACCTCGCCGTTCGTGGCGATCAGTTGGGTGCTGCTGGTGTTCGCCGAACCCTCCGCGCCAATGGCATCGGTCGACCTGAACACGACAAATCTGCTGGCTGCTGAACTGCGCGGATTTGGGCAAGTGATGTTTCTCGACCATCCCTTGGCCGGGGCGTTGATCGCCAGCGGTTTGCTGCTCGCCGATCGCCGGGCGTTCTGCTGGGCGCTGCTGGCGTCGGCGATCGGCCTCGGCTCCAGTCTGCTGCATCACGAAACGTCCGCCGCACTGCTCGGGCTCGGTGGCTACAACGCCGTACTCGCCGCCCTCGCCTTCAGCGCGCAACGGCAACATCCGTGGTTGCCGCTGCTCGCAATTGTCCTGGCCTTGCTGGTGACGCCGCTGTTTGCCGCCCTCGGGCTGGCGACGCTGACTGCGCCATTCATCCTTGCCTGCTGGTTGATTCGCGCCGGCATTCAGATGCTTGGCAAAGCGTCGCTTGCGCATGAGTCTTGCGCTCACGAGGAGAATCACCCTAGGCTGCGCTGATCTTCGATTCAGGCGTTATCCATGGACAGCAGCAACAATTGGCGCGAACGGCTTTACGTCATGATTTTCCAGAGCGACACCCCGGCCGGGCGTCGCTTCGACGGCATTCTGCTGTTGATCATCCTCGCCAGTCTGGTGATTGTGATGCTCGACAGTATCGACAGTATCCATCGCAACTACGCCGACGTGCTGGCCTACATCGAGTGGGGTTTCACGGCGATTTTTCTCGGCGAATACATCCTGCGTCTGTACTGCTCGCCCAAGCCGCTGCGCTATGCCTTCAGCTTTTACGGGCTGGTGGATCTGCTGGCGATCGTGCCCGGTATCCTCGCGCTTTATTACAGCGATGCTCAGTACCTGCTGATCATCCGCATCATTCGGATGCTGCGGATTTTCCGCGTGCTCAAGCTCAGTCCGTACCTCAAGCAGGCCAACTACCTGATGTCGGCGCTGCGTGGCAGCAAGCAGAAAATCGTCGTGTTTCTGGTCAGCGTGTGCACGCTGGTCACGGTGTTCGGCACGCTGATGTACGTGATCGAAGGTCCAGAGCACGGCTTTACCAGCATTCCGAAGGGCATCTACTGGGCGATCGTCACCTTGACCACTGTGGGCTTCGGCGACATCGTGCCAAAGACACCTCTGGGCCAGGTGATTTCCTCGCTGGTGATGATCACCGGTTACTCGATCATCGCCGTGCCCACGGGGATTTTTACCGCAGAACTGGCCAATGCCATGCGCGGCGAACAGCTGCAACATGACTGCCCGGGATGTCAGAAAAAGAGCCACGAGCAAAGCGCGGCGTTTTGTTCGCGTTGCGGCAGTCAACTGTTCAAGAAAGTGGAATAAGTACAGAGCTTTTTAATCTTTAAGCGGCTATCACGTGCCCGTTATAGTCGCTGGCAAATCGCCTCACCTTTGACTCAACACCCCCACAGAACAAGGAATGCGCAGTGAAAAAACTCTTTGGCGCCTCACTTCTCGCCGCTGGCCTGGCCTTGGCCAACATCGCTCAGGCAGCACCGACGCTGCTTAACGTTTCCTACGACGTGATGCGCGATTTCTACAAGGACTACAACACTGCGTTCCAGAAACACTGGCAGGCCGAGCACAACGAGAACATCACCGTGCAGATGTCTTTCGGTGGTTCGAGCAAGCAGGCGCGTTCGGTGATCGATGGCCTACCGGCCGATGTCATCACCATGAACATGGCCACCGACATCAACGCCCTCGCCGACAACGGCAAACTGGTGCCGGAGAACTGGGTCACGCGCCTGCCGAACAACAGCGCGCCGTTTACCTCGGCGACGGTGTTCATCGTCCGCAAGGGCAACCCTAAAGCCCTGAAAGACTGGCCGGACCTGCTCAAGGACGGCGTGCAGGTGATCGTGCCGAACCCGAAAACCTCGGGCAACGGCCGCTACACCTACCTGTCGGCCTGGGGCTATGTGCTGAAGAACGGCGGCGACGAGAACAAGGCCAAGGACTTCGTTGGCAAACTGTTCAAGCAAGCGCCAGTGCTCGATACCGGTGGCCGCGCCGCCACCACCACGTTCATGACCAACCAGATCGGCGACGTGCTGGTGACCTTCGAAAACGAAGCGGAAATGATCGCTCGCGAATTTGGTCGTGATCAGTTTGAAGTGGTCTACCCAAGCGTCTCCGCCGAAGCCGAGCCGCCAGTGTCGGTAGTCGATAAAGTCGTCGACAAAAAAGGTTCGCGCGCGGCAGCTGATGAATATCTGAAGTACCTGTGGTCGCCGCAAGGTCAGGAGATTGCTGCGGCCAACTACCTGCGCCCGCGCGACCCGGCAGTGCTGGCGAAGTACACCGACCGTTTCCCTAAAGTGGATTTCCTTTCGGTGGAGAAGACGTTTGGTGACTGGCGCACCGTGCAGAAAACCCACTTCAACGATGGTGGGGTGTTCGATCAGATTTATAGCGGCCAGTAAAGTTTGACCTCAACAAAAAGGCGACCCACTCGGTCGCCTTTTTTGTCGAGCGCAGATACCGGTCATTACACAACGTAATAACCGTTATCATCCGAAACTGTCTTCTGCCAACCCGCGTTGTCCATTAGCCTTCACCGCTTTCCCTGTGCCCGACCCGAGTAATCCCATGACCACCACTCCTCACGCAATGACCCGAGGCATGGTTCTGCTGTTCGCATTCTGCTGCGGCGCCATCGTTGCCAATATCTATTACGCACAACCGATCATTGGCCTGATCGCGCCAGACATCGGCCTCTCCGACACCATGGCGAGTTTCATCGTCTCGCTGACCCAGATCGGTTATGCACTGGGCCTGTTCTTTCTGGTGCCGCTGGCCGATCTGCTGGAAAACCGGCGGTTGATGATCATCACTACCGTAGTGGCAATTGCCAGCCTGCTGGCGGCGGCGTTTACCGATCAGCCGAATGTGTTCTTGCTGATTTCGTTGCTGGTGGGGTTCAGCTCGGTGTCGGTGCAAGTCCTGATTCCGCTCGCTGCGCACCTGGCGCCGGAAGAATCCCGTGGCCGGGTGGTCGGAGGGATCATGGGCGGTTTGCTGCTGGGTATTCTGCTGGCGCGACCGGTGTCGAGCGTGGTCGCCGATCACCTCGGCTGGCGCGCCATGTTCATGATCGCTGCGGCCTTGATGGCGGCGATCAGCATAGTGCTGGCGCTGACCGTGCCCAAGCGCCAGCCCGATCACAGCGCCACGTATGGCCAACTGATCGGCTCGCTGTGGACTTTGCTGCGCCAGCAACCGGTGCTGCGTCAGCGGGCGTTTTATCAGGGCTGCATGTTCGCCACGTTCAGCCTGTTCTGGACCGCCGTGCCGCTGGAACTGGCGCGCAACCATGGCCTGTCGCAAAGCGAAATCGCGATCTTCGCCCTGGTCGGCGCCATCGGTGCCATCGCCGCGGCAATCAGCGGCCGCCTCGCCGATGCCGGCCACACCCGCATCGCCTCGCTGCTGGCCATGCTCTTCGCCAGCCTGAGCTTCCTTCCCGCCTTCATCCACCCCGCCTACAGCGTCATCGGCCTGGCTGTAACCGGCGTGGTGCTCGACTTCTGCGTACAAATGAACATGGTCCTCGGCCAACGCGCGGTGTACTCGCTGGACGCCAAAAGCCGCGGTCGACTGAACGCCTTGTACATGACCAGCATCTTCATCGGCGGCGCCTTCGGCTCGTCGGTGGCCAGCGCTGTGTATGAACATGGCGGCTGGTTGTGGATCGTGATTGTAGGGAGTGTGTTTCCGCTGTTGGCGTTGTTACGGTTTTTGAGTGCTTCTCAAAACGCTGCGCTGGCGCAGCGAAAAGTCGCGTCCTGACGCGATGTCATAGTGGGAGCGAGCCTGCACGCGAAGGCGGTGTGTCAGCCACAGATCAGTGCCTGACCTGATGCCTTCGCGAGCAGGCTCGCTCCCACAATTGCGCAGCCCCTCAATAACGAACCAGTTTCTCCATCGCCGCATCCGCCAGAAACGAGGAGCGGCTTTTGACGTTGTGCTCGCGTACATAGCGATCAATACGCTGAATCACATAGCCGGGCAGCGTAACGTTGACCTTTTCGGTCTTGCCCAGGTACGGCGAGATATCCAGCTCCAGCATGCCCCACCCCATCTCGGCGAAATCCGGATCTGTGGGAGCGGGCTTGCTCGCGAAGGCGTCGTGTCAGTCGCCTTTACTAACCTGACAGGCCGCTTTCTCGAGCAAGCCCGCTCCTGCGGGGTTTCCACATTCGCTTCAAGATGTGCGCATAACAGACAAAAAAACGGCGATCCGAGGATCGCCGTTTCTCTTACTGCCCGAACTTCTTGCCCAACCCCGGCGGGACGCCGTGGATGTTGGTGTCTTCCCACGGGCCGTTGGGGCTGACCGAGCGGCTCCAGCCGTTATTCCAGCGGTAGTACGTGCGCTGGCGGTAGAAGGTGTTGGTCTGGTCGTCGAGGACGTAGACGCCGAGTTTCTGATCCCAGTGGCTGTTGCCGCCCGGTGGTGGGGCGAAACTGGCTGAGGTGCGCGGGACGGGTTTTGCCGGTTTCGCCGGGATGCTTTTGCCCGGTGTCGGCGAGGTCGACGGGGTCGGGCTCGGTTGCGACGGCGGGATCGGCGGCAGGCTGGTGGTCGGTTCCGGGCGTTGCACCGCACATGCACTCAAGCCCAGGGCCAGTGTGAGGACTGTGATTCGGGCGATGGTGTGCATGGCGGTGCTTTCCTTGTTTGCCCGATTATTTGTCCGGGCTGTCGATGGTCAGTGTTTGTGGCGCGGTGGTGCTGCTGGCCAGTGGGCCGCTGCGACCGATCCACTCACCGGCAGTCGGTTGACCGGCTCGTGAGATGCGCGCAACCAGTTGGACTTCAGGGAAGTTCGACAGTTTCAACTGCGGCATCATTGCGTCGGCATCACCCAGTTCGACGGTCACTGGCAGATCCGCCACGGTCAGGCGTTTGGCCGCCAGCGGCGCAGGTGGGCCTGAAGTGGCGCGGGCGAAGATGAACACGCTGTCGCCCGGTTGCACCTTGCCTTTGAGTTCGCTGGCCAGATCGACGCTGACTGTCAGCAACGCAGCTTTCGGCGCCGCTGCCTGGGCAACCTTGCCACCGCTTGCTTTCAAGCGTTCGGCGGCACGCTCGATGCCGCCTTGCAGCGCCGCGCGAGAGTTGTCATCCGGTGGCAGCTGCGCAAGCAGGCGATTCCAGTAATCGATCGCTTCTTGATAACGCTCGCCTTCGAACGCGGCGATGCCGAGCAGGCCGAGACTGGTGACTTCTTTCGGATCGGCCTTCAGCGCTTCGTCGGTCAGTTTCTGAATCTTTTCCGACCACTTTTTACCGTCAGCAAAATACTGCGCCTGCGCCCACTGGCCGAGCAGCTCCGGCTGGCGACCGGCGAGGTTAGCGGCGCGTTCGAACATCTTCGCCGCGTCTGCCGGGCGGTCCTGAGCCATGTAGGTACGGCCGAGGAAATACAGACCTTCAGCAGAATCCGGTTGAGCGGCAACCGCACGCTCCAGACGCTGGGTCATCTCCTCCATCGACTGCGGTGCCTGGGCAAACTCGCGGGTCAGTTCCACCTTGTCGGCGGCACCGAAATGCAGGTACAGACCAAGGCCCAGCAGCGGCACCAACACCGCGGCCAGCAACGGCAACGGTTTGCCCAGGCGCGAGACACGCGGCGCGGCGGCGCCTTCGGTATCGGCCAGCAATTCACGCGCAGCTTCCGCGCGACCGCTGTCCAGTTGCGCCGCGTCGAGCACGCCTTCGGCCTGCTGCGCCTGCAGCTCGGCAACCCGTTCCTGATACAGCGCGACGTTCAGCGCGGTACGGTCTTCTTCCCGCTGGGCACGACGTTCACGCAGCACCGGGATCAGCAGAAAACTCAGGGCGACCAGAAGCAACAGCCCTGCGGCGAGCCAGAAATCAATCATTCTTGGTTTTTATCCAACAGTTGGTCGAGGCGCTGACGTTCTTCGGCAGACAGCGATGTGGGCGTTTCGGCACGTTGCCCGCGACGCCTGCGCACGATCAGCGCGATCACCACAAAACCACCGAGCAACAGACCGGCCGGGCCGAACCAGAGCAGCGCGGTCTTCGAATTGAGCGCCGGTTTGTAGCGGACGAAATCACCGTAGCGATCGACCATGAAGTCGATGATCTGCTGATTGTCCTTGCCCTCGCCGAGCATGCGAAAAATCTCTTTGCGCAGGTCGGCGGCGATCGGTGCGTTGGAGTCGGCGATGTCCTGGTTCTGGCATTTCGGGCAGCGCAGTTCCTTGGTCAGTTCGCGGAAACGCTCACGGTCGCCCTCTTTGGCAAATTCGTAGGTGTCGATGGCCGCGTGGGCGACACCAGCCAGGCTCAAGCCCAACACCACTGCTGCGAGAAAACGCTTCATGGCTTGGCCTCATCGACCAGCGCCTGATACTTGGCCGCGAGTTTTTCGCGCCAGACCTGCTCGTCGATCACCCCGACGAACTTGTCGCGAATGATGCCTTTGGCGTCGATGAAGAAGGTTTCCGGCGCCCCGTAGACACCGAGATTGAGACCCAGCGAACCTTCGTCGTCACGAATATCCAGCGCATACGGATTGTGAAACTCGGCCAGCCACTTCAAGGCGTCGGCATTGGTGTCCTTGTAGTTGATGCCGTAGATCACCACGCCGCCCTCGGCGAGTTTGTTCAGCACCGGGTGCTCGACCCGGCAGGAGATGCACCAGGTGCCCCAGACATTGACCAGCGCCGGTTTGCCGAGAATGTCGGCCTTGGTCAGCGTCTTGTCACCCTGCACACTCGGCAAGGAAAACTCCGGGAACGGCTTGTCGATCATCGCCGACGGCAGCTCCGCCGGGTCCAGATACAAACCGCGATACAGAAACACCGCCACCAGCAGGAAAATCGCCAGCGGCAACAACATCAACCAACGCCTCATGCCGCCGCTCCTGTCATGCCCAGTGCTTCGCGCACTTTGCTTTTCACCTTGACCCGATAACGTCGATCCAGCGCCGCCAGCAAACCGCCAAACCCGGTGAGCAAGCCACCGAACCAGATCCAGCGCACGAACGGTTTGACGTGTACGCGCACGGCCCAGGCGCCGTTATCCAGTGGCTCGCCGAGGGCGACGTAGAGATCGCGGGTGAAACCGGCATCGATGCCGGCTTCGGTCATCACCGAGTTCTGCACGGTGTACAGACGTTTTTCCGGGTGCAGCACGCTGATTTCCTTGCCATCACGGATGACGCGGACGGTGCCTTTGTCCGAGGTAAAGTTTGGCCCTTCGAAATGCTTGGCACCTTCGAAGACGAACTGATAGCCCGCCAGATCCATCGACTCGCCCGGCGCCAGACGCAGGTCGCGCTCGGCACTGTTCTGGCTCGACAACACCACCCCCAGCGCGCACACGGCGATGCCGAGGTGGGCGATCTGCATGCCCCAATAGCTGCGGGTGAGCGTCGGCAAACCTTTGATCAAGCCCTTGTGGCGGGTCTTGTCGAACAAATCGCGCAAACCGGCGAGCAACACCCACGCGGCGAGCAGGAATGTCGCAATCACCGCCCAGTTGAAATCGCCATACGCCACGCCGGCCACCACGGCCAGCGCGACGCTGCCGAGCAGCACGGGCGTGAGCATGCTTGCCAGCCATTTCACTGGCGTGTCCTTCCAGCGCACGATCACACCGACTGCCATCACCAGCATCAACAACGCCATCAACGGAATGAACAGCGCATTGAAGTACGGCGGGCCGACCGACAGTTTGGCGCCACTGATGGCATCGAGAATCAGCGGATACAACGTCCCGAGCAAAATCATCGATGCAGCGACGACCAGCACCAGGTTGTTGCCCAGCAGCAAGGTTTCACGCGACCACAGATTGAAACCGACCTGACTTTTCACCACTGGCGCGCGCAGTGCGAACAGCGTCAGCGAACCGCCCACCACAAACAGCAGGAAGATCAGGATGAACACGCCCCGCTCGGGATCCGAGGCGAACGCGTGCACCGAGGTCAGCACGCCCGAGCGTACGAGGAAGGTGCCGAGCAGGCTCAACGAGAATGCGGCAATCGCCAGCAACACCGTCCAGCTCTTGAACACGCCGCGTTTTTCGGTGACGGCCAGCGAGTGAATCAGCGCGGTGCCGACCAGCCATGGCATGAACGAGGCGTTTTCCACCGGGTCCCAGAACCACCAGCCGCCCCAGCCGAGTTCGTAATACGCCCACCACGAACCGAGGGTGATGCCGATGCCGAGGAAGGCCCAGGCGACGATGGTCCATGGCCGCGACCACCGCGCCCACGCTGCATCGAGACGTCCGCCGAGCAGTGCTGCGATGGCAAACGCGAATGCCACGGAAAAACCGACATAGCCCATGTACAGCATCGGCGGATGCACGATCAGGCCGATGTCTTGCAGCAACGGATTAAGGTCGCGACCGTCGGCGGGAATTTGCGGCAGGATCCGCGAGAACGGGTTCGACGTCAGAATCAGGAACAGCAGGAAACCGGTGCTGATCATGCCCATCACCGCCAGCACGCGGGAGAGCATGACTTGCGGCAACTGCCGGGAGAACACCGACACCGCGAAGGTCCAGCCACCAAGGATCAACGCCCACAGCAACAGCGAACCTTCGTGGGCGCCCCACACCGCGCTGAATTTGTAGTACCACGGCAGCGCGCTGTTGGAGTTCATCGCCACATAGCCGACGGAAAAATCGTCAGTCATGAACGCATAAGTCAGGCAGCCAAAGGCAAACAGCAGAAAGGCAAACTGGCCCCACGCCGCCGGTTGCGCCAGGCTCATCCACAAGCGGTCACCGCGCCACGCGCCGAGCATCGGCACCAGCGCTTGGACCAGTGCAAAACACAGCGCGAGGATCATGGCCAGATGGCCCAGCTCGGGAATAAACAGTGCGGCAGCCATCGATCAACCCTCCTTCACAGGCGTCGGTGCGGATTGACCGCTGTCTTTCAGCGCTTTGGTCACTTCCGGCGGCATGTACTTCTCGTCGTGCTTGGCCAGCACTTCATCGGCGACTACCACGCCATCGGCGTTGAGCTTGCCAAGGGCGACGATGCCCTGCCCTTCGCGGAACAGATCCGGGAGGATGCCGCGATAGGCGATGGTCACGGATTTGTTGAAGTCGGTGACGACGAATTTGACGTCCAGCGAATCCTTTGACCGTTGCAGCGAACCGGCCTCGACCATGCCGCCGGCGCGGATGCGCGTGTCCTGCGGCGCTTCGCCGTTGGCGATCTGCGTCGGTGTGTAAAACAGATTGATGTTTTCCTGCAACGCGCTCAGGGCCAGGCCGACAGCAGCGCCCACTCCGACCAGAATCGCCAGAATGATGATCAGACGTTTTTTGCGCAGCGCATTCACTTGCCGTTCTCCCGGCGCAGACGACGCGCCTCTTGTTGCAGATAACGCTTGCGCGCCGCAATCGGCGCCACCACGTTGAGGGCCAGCACCGCCAGGCAGATGCCGTAGGCCGACCAGACATACAGGCCGTGATGGCCCATGGCGAGAAAATCGCCGAATGAAGCAAAACTCATCGCACCGCCTCCAGACTCTGCTGCACTTCGGTCTTCACCCAACTGGCGCGGGCCTCGCGCTTGAGCACTTCAAGACGCATGCGCAGCAACAGCACAGCGCCGAAGAAGCAATAGAAACCCAGCACCGTCAGCAACAGCGGCAGCCACATTTCCGCCGGCATCGCCGGTTTTTCCGTGAGAGTGAACGTCGCGCCCTGGTGCAGGGTGTTCCACCACTCCACCGAGTATTTGATGATCGGAATGTTGATCACGCCAACAATCGCCAGCACCGCGCAGGCCTTGGCGGCACTGTCACGATTGCTGATGGCGTTGCCCAGCGCGATCACGCCGAAATACAGAAACAGCAGAATCAACATCGAGGTCAGGCGCGCGTCCCACACCCACCACGAGCCCCAGGTCGGCTTGCCCCAGATGGCCCCGGTGACCAGCGCCACGGCGGTCATCCACGCACCGATCGGTGCAGCGCATTGCAGGGCGACGTCGGCCAGTTTCATTTTCCACACCAGCCCGACCACGCCGCACACCGCGAGCATCACGTAGATCGACTGGGCGAGCATCGCCGCTGGCACATGGATATAGATGATGCGAAAGCTGTTGCCTTGCTGGTAATCCGGCGGCGCGAACGCCAGCCCCCAGACCACGCCAACACCGATCAGCAGCAACGCTGCGATGCTCAACCACGGCAGAAACCTGCCGCTGATACCGTAGAACCACTTGGGTGAGCCGAGCTTGTGAAACCAGGTCCAGTTCATACTGTTTCCATCACGGTTGCCGCTCATCATCGCGAGCTGGCAGAGGGTCATGCCTTTCTTCTGGAAGAAGTGGTCAATTTTTGACCAGGCCTCATTATTATTCGCCGACGCTGATCTTCAGGCCAGCGGCTATTGCAAAGGGTGTCAGGGTGATCGCCAGCGCTGTGAGGCTGGCCATCCACAACAGGTATCCGGTCGCCGGCATGCCTTGCAGCGCCGCTTGCAACGCGCCGCTGCCAAGGATCAACACCGGGATGTACAACGGCAGAATCAGCAACGCCAGTAACAGACCGCCGCGCTTCAGACCGACTGTCAGCGCCGCGCCGACTGCACCGAGCAGGCTCAGCACCGGCGTGCCGAGCAGCAACGACAGCAGCAGTACCGGCAGACATGCGGCCGGCAAACCGAGCATCAACGCCAGCAGCGGCGACAGCAGCACCAGCGCCAGACCGGAGAACAGCCAGTGTGCCAGCACCTTGGCCAGGACCAGAAGCGGCAGCGGGTGCGACGAAAGGACCCACTGTTCCAGCGAGCCGTCTTCGAAGTCACTGCGAAACAATCCGTCCAGCGAAAGCAGGACCGACAACAATGCGGCCACCCAGACTAACCCCGGGGACAGGTTTTGCAAGACTTGAGTTTCCGGGCCGACGGCCAGCGGGAAAAGTGCGATGACGATGGCGAAGAAAATCAGCGGATTGGCCAGCTCCGCCGGGCGGCGGAACAGCAGTCGCGATTCGCGGGCAAGCAGCAGGCCGAAGACGCTCATACCGCCCATTTCCCCAGATCGATGTCGCGATAACCGGCCGGCATGCGGCTCAGGGTGTGGTGCGTGGTCAGCACCACCAACCCACCGCGCTCGCAGTGGCCGGCCAGGTGTTCTTCCAGTTGCGCGACGCCCTGCTTGTCCAGCGCGGTGAAAGGTTCGTCGAGAATCCACAGCGGCGGGCTGTCCAGATACAACCGCGCCAGCGCCACACGGCGCTGTTGGCCGGCGGAAAGACTGTGGCAGGGAACGTCTTCGAAACCGCGCAATCCTACCGCTGCCAGCGCCTGCCTGATCGCCTCGCGTTCGGCGGGATGATGCAGGGCGCACAGCCACGACAGGTTTTCTTCGGGAGTGAGCAGATCCTTGATCCCGGCGGCGTGGCCGATCCACAACAGGTTTCGCGCCAGTTCGCTGCGTTGCTCGGTCAGCGGCTGACCGTTGAGCAGCACCTGGCCATCGGTGGGTTGCATCAAACCGGCGAGCAGACGTAAAAGACTGGTCTTGCCGCTGCCGTTGGGGCCGCTGATCTGCACCATGTCGCCACTGGCCAGGCGCAATTCGAGGTTTTCGAAAAGCAGCCTGAGATCGCGTTCACACGCCAAGGCAACGGTTTGCAGGACAGGACTGGTCAAGGGATCACGGGCCTTATACGGTTCAAGTCGGCTCTAGAGCGGCCGTTAAAGAGATGCAGCATAGATGCTTTGATTGCTCGATCTGGCGAGCTGGATCAAACAAATGCCAGGTTTTTTGAACGAAGCGCACGACGCGCGGCATTATACATGCCGTGCCTTACTCTCAAGAGTGCAATTTCCTCAGGTTGTGTCCGCGTATGACAGGCGAAATGAACATCCTCCCGCTGCCCCCCACCGTGCCGGCGAGCGCTCGCCCGCAGATGGGTGAACTGCTCAAGTTGCTGACGCCGGTCGAGGGCTTGATCGGCGCGGGGCAAAGCGCCAAGGCCGAGGTGTTGTCGCTCAAGCAGGCCGATCAGACCTTCGAATTGCTGTTGAAAGTGACCCTCGACAGCGGTCGCCAGACCACCGTGCAGGCCAGCAGCAACCTGCCGTTGCCGCAGGGCACCAACCTGGCGATCACTCAGCCGTCGGCCGGCAATCTGGCGATCACCGTGCAGCAAGCGATTGCCAGCAGCGTCGCCACCCTCACCCGCATCGATACCGCGCAATTGCCCGCCGGCACCCTGCTGCAAGGCAAAGTCGTGACCTCGCAGGCATTGCCACAGACACCGGGACAAGCGGCAGTGTTTCGCTCGATGGTGACCCTGCTCAACACCGCCTTGAGCGGCAGCACCTTGACCGTCGACAGCCCGCAGCCACTGCGTATCGGCACCTTGTTGTCGGCGCAGGTGCAGGATGCGCAGACCCTCAGATTCGTGCCGCTGAGCAGCCGTCAGGAGCAACTGGCGGTCAGCCAGCAATTGCTCGGTCAGCAAAGTCGCCAGGGCTCGCTCGACGGGTTGCTGAAGCTGTTGCAGAACCTGCCGCCCTCCAGCGATCGGACTTCGGCTGATCTGCGCGCGGTGGTCGACAAGTTGCTCGCCAGCCTGCCCGACGTGCAGCAAATGAGTACCGCCAAAGGCGTGGCGCTGGCCTTGGCCAACAGCGGCGCGTTCCTCGAAGCGAAATTGCTCGGTGGACAAAACCCGACTCTCGCCCCGGATATGAAAGCCGACCTGCTCAAACTGATCGCGCAACTGACCCCGGGCCTGCCGAGCAACACCAATTTTAATGCGATCATCGCCGCCAACACCTTGGCGCAAGCGCTGCCGAGTTTCGTCCGGAACGCTCTCGGCACCCTCGGCCAGGTCAGCGCCAGACCGGTGCCGAGCAGCTTTCCGTTGCCCGAACGGCTGCTGGCGAAACTGGAAGGCGAAGGTGATCTCGAACAACTGCTGCGCCTCGCTGCTGCAGCAGTGTCGCGTCTGCAGAGCCATCAGCTGTCGAGCCTGGAACAGACCGGCGTCACCGACGATGGCCGCCTACTGAGCACTTGGCAGCTGGAAATACCCATGCGCAACCTGCAGGACATCGTGCCGTTGCAGGTCAAGTTCCAGCGTGAAGAGGCGCCGGAGCGCGAACCGCAACCGCACGAACGTCGCGATGAGCGCGAAGCCAAACAGCAACTGTGGCGCGTCGATCTGGCCTTCGATCTGGAGCCGCTCGGGCCGCTGCAGATTCAAGCGCAACTGATCGCCGGCAGCCTCTCCAGTCAGCTCTGGGCCGAGCGGCCGCAGACCGCCGACCTGATCGAAAACAATCTGTTTGCCCTGCGCCAGCGCTTGCTCGATTCCGGGCTCAACGTCGGCGACCTCGACTGCCACCACGGCACCCCGCCGCAAGGCAACCAAACCCGCCTCGAACATCGCTGGGTCGACGAAACCGCATGAACGATTCCACTGCCCCACGCCAGGCCATTGCCCTCAAATACGACGGCAACCACGCCCCGACCCTCACCGCCAAGGGCGACGACGAACTGGCCGAAGAAATCCTGCGCATCGCCCGCGATTACGAAGTGCCGATCTACGAGAACGCCGAACTGGTGCGCCTGCTCGCGCGAATGGAACTGGGCGACAGCATCCCGGAAGAGCTCTATCGCACCATCGCCGAAATCATTGCGTTTGCGTGGAATCTGAAAGGCAAATTCCCTGAGGGACAAGACCCGGACGCGCCGATGGTCGAGAAGGACATCACCGCACGTGGGGATGATTATTGAACCCTTAAAGCAAAAGATCGCAGCCTTCGGCAGCTCTTACAGGGAAACGCGAATCCCGATGTAGGAGCTGCCGAAGGCTGCGATCTTTTGATCTTGCTTGAAGCTCCTAGCTGCCCTTGTGCAACTTGCGCATCAATTGCGCCTCAGCCTGGGTCAACCCGCACGACTGAGTCAGCTCATCGACGCTGGCGCCCATGCCCACCAGTTTCGCCGCCTGGGCGAATGACAGGCTCGACGGGTCGCGCTGCTCCAGCGCAACGATCTTGTCCGGCAACGGACTCACCACCGCGCGCAACTCGTGCAGGGCTTCGCCCATGCGCACGTTGCCGCTCTGGTAATCGTCGACACGTTTGGCCAGGTCCTTGATGCGCTGATCACGCAGCGCATCGCCCTGGGCCTGCTGCGCAGCGATTACCCGCTGCGCCTTGATGTATGAGACGAACATCGCCAGCGTGCCGGCCCAGAACAGGAACAGAACAATTACCGCAACCTCGAGAATCAAATCAGATGCTCTCCAGTTCCGACCATTCTTCTTCGCTCATCATCTTGTCCAGCTCGACCAGAATCAGCAGCTCGTTGTTCTTGTTGCACACGCCTTGAATGAACTTGGCCGATTCTTCGTTACCAACGTTCGGTGCAGTTTCGATTTCCGACTGACGCAGGTAAACCACTTCAGCGACGCTGTCGACCATGATGCCAACGACTTGCTTGTCGGCTTCGATGATGACGATACGGGTGTTGTCGCTGATCTCGCCGCTGTGCAGGCCGAAGCGCTGACGGGTGTCGATCACGGTGACCACGTTGCCGCGCAGGTTGATGATACCCAGCACGTAGCTCGGCGCACCCGGCACCGGCGCGATCTCGGTGTAGCGCAGCACTTCCTGTACGCGCATCACGTTGATGCCGTAGGTTTCGTTATCCAGTTTGAAGGTCACCCATTGCAGGATCGGATCTTCAGAACCTTTTGCATTCGACGCCTGACTACTCATACCCTGACCCCTCGAAAAAACCGCCCTGGGCGGTGTGTGTTCTGTGTGGTGGCATTGAACAATGCCATCGCCTGATAGTTATGTCGGCTGCTAAGTCGGTTTATGTAGCGGCTTGTTGCCGCTCATGTGCTTCGCCCCGCCGCTGGCGATCAACTCGGCCAGCGCGGATACATCAAGCAATGCACACATGTGCTCGATCACGGTGCCGGCAAGCCATGGCCGCTGACCCCGATGACTTCTCCATTTGATTTCATTCGGGTCCAGACGCAACGAGCGGCTGACCTGATGCACCGCCAGCCCCCACTCGTAACCTTGTACCGAAATCACGTATTGCAGGCCCTGACGGAAGTCATCGCGGTAGCGATCCGGCATGACCCAGCGGGCGGTGTCCAAAACTTTCAAATTGCCGGCCTGACTCGGCAGAATCCCGAGGAACCACTCCGGCTGACCAAACAGCGGCGTCAGCTCGTGCCCGGCCAGCGAATAAATCGAGCCCAGGCACACCAGCGGCACAGCGAGCGTCAGCCCGGCCACATCGAACAGCAAGCATTCGAAGGCTTCGGCGGCCCAGGCCGGACGCCCATCGGGTTCGATCGGTGGCGGCGGGTTGTTGGGTGGCAGATGCACCTCGACCAGCGGCGGGATAAGCACCTGCGGCTGCGCAACTGGCGGCTCGGGTTCTGGCTCCGGCTCGGGTTCCGGCACGGTCAATAATTGCGTTTGCAGCAGCGGCGCCAGCGTCGACAGCGGCGCGCGCGGTTCATCGATCAGCGCGACCGGTGCTTTGGCCACTGACGCAGCAGCGGGCGCGGCAATCGGAGTGAGGGATTTCTGCGCGTCACGGGCCTGCTCTTCGAGCACGGCGGCCTGGAATTCGTCCATGGCTTCGGTGCTTTGCACCGCTTCAGGCTGCGCCTGCTCCGCGACTGGCGGCAGCGCTTCGACCGGCGCAGGCAAGTCCTCGGGCAGGTCGAGCAGCAGGTCTTCCAGATAGGACTGCAAGGCCTGTTGCGGACGTGACGTGAGTTTCACTGGGCGGTTCATGCGCGACTCCCTGAAGGAGCTGCCGAAGGCTGCGATCTTTTGATCTTTTCAGGAGCACTGACAGGCCAGATCAAAAGATCGCAGCCTTCGGCAGCTCCTACACGAATAAGGATCATGCTCAAGCCACCTGCGGAACAAGTTGCTGCGCGAGCAGGTGCTTGAGCAGCGCTCGATAGGCCAGCACGCCACGGCTCTTGCCGTCGAACTGCGAAGGCGTGACGCCGGCTCGGCTGGCGTCGCGCAGACGGGTGTCGACCGGGATATAGCCGTGCCAGATATCGTCGGGGAATTTGTCGCGCAGCACACGCAAAGTGTGCATCGAGGCTTGCGTGCGGCGGTCGAACAGCGTCGGCACGATGCTGAATGGCAGTGGCTGTTTGCGCGAGCGGTTGATCATCGCCAGCGTGTTGACCATGCGCTCCAGACCTTTCACGGCCAGGTGCTCGGTCTGCACCGGGATCACCAGTTGCTGGCTCGCCGCGAGGGCGTTGACCATCAGCACGCCGAGCAACGGCGGGCTGTCGATGATGGCGTAATCGAAGTCCTGCCACAGCTGCGCCAGACTCTTGGCGATCACCAGGCCCAGACCACTTTGCCCCGGCGACTGGCGCTCGAGGGTGGCCAGTGCGGTGCTCGACGGCAACAGCGAAATGCGTTCGTCGCTGGTCGACAACAGCAATTGCCCCGGCAAGCCTTGCGGCACGCTGCCCTTGTGCAGAAACAGGTCGTAGTTGCTGTGTTCCAGACTGTCGGGATCGTAGCCGAAATAGCTGGTCATCGAGCCGTGCGGGTCAAGATCGACCACAACCACGCGCTTGCCCGCCTCGGCCAGCAACCCGGCTAGAGCGATGGAGGATGTGGTTTTACCGACACCACCCTTTTGATTGGCGACTGCCCAGACTCTCATTCAGTTCGTTCCTCCCGGCCAGATTGGCTGGCCGAGACATGCTTCAGCGTGTTAATGCGGGCGACGGAGAATTGACGGCACTCTCGCGTCCCGGCGTCTTGACCGGGGTCGGTGCAGTTTGTGTGCCAGCGCGCTTCAACGCCGCATCCGGTTGCGCATTGGCGGTACCGGTGCCGGTGAGGCTGCGGCGCACATCAAGATTGCGCGAGACCACCAGCACCACGCGACGGTTCTTCGCCCGGCCTTCGACCGTGGCATTGTTGGCCACAGGCTGGAACTCGCCATAGCCCACCGACGCCAGTCGGCCAGGGTTTACGCCCTGCATGGCAAGCATGCGCACGATGCTCGCCGAACGCGCCGAGGACAGCTCCCAGTTGGTCGGGTACTGCGCGGTGCGGATCGGTTGATCGTCGGTGAAGCCTTCGACGTGGATCGGGTTGTCGAACGGTTTCAGGATCGCCGCGACCTTGTCGATGATGTTGAACGCGATGTCGCTCGGCATCGCGTCGCCGCTGCCGAACAACAGGCTGGAATTGAGTTCGATCTCCACCCACAGTTCGTTGCCGCGCACGGTCATCTGATTGGAGCTGATCAAGTCACCGAACGCGGCGCTGATGTCATCGGCGATGCTTTTCAGCGGATCACTGGCGCCTGCGATACCGGCGTCGACCTGCTCGGCATCCTTGACCAGCGGCTTGGCCGGGGTCACGGTTTTCGGCCGCTCGTCGCCGATCTGGATCGGTTTGAGCGCGCGGTCGGAGTCTTTGAAGACGCCGACCAGCGCTTCGGAAATTTCTTTGTACTTGCCTTCGTTGATCGACGAGATCGAGTACATCACCACGAAGAACGCGAACAGCAATGTGATGAAGTCGGCGTACGACACGAGCCAGCGCTCGTGGTTAACGTGTTCTTCCTGGTGCCTGCGACGAGCCATGGTCCATTTCCCCCATCAATCCATGAAGCCCTGAAGCTTCAGCTCGATAGAGCGCGGGTTTTCACCTTCGGCGATCGACAGGATTCCTTCCAGCAACATTTCGCGATAACGCGACTGCCGCAACGCGATGGACTTGAGCTTGGCCGCGACCGGCAAGAGGATCAGGTTGGCACTGGCCACGCCGTAGATGGTCGCAACGAACGCCACAGCGATGCCGTTACCCAGTTGCGACGGATCGGCGAGGTTGCCCATCACGTGAATCAGGCCCATCACTGCACCGATGATGCCGATGGTTGGCGCGTACCCGCCCATGCTTTCAAAAACTTTGGCCGCTTCGATATCACGGGATTCCTGAGTGTAGAAATCCACTTCGAGAATGCTGCGAATCGCTTCCGGCTCGGCGCCGTCGACCAGCAGTTGCAGGCCCTTGCGCGAGTAGCTGTCGGGTTCGGCGTCGGCCACGCCTTCAAGACCGAGCAGGCCTTCCTTGCGTGCCGTCAGGCTCCAATTGACCACGCGGTCGATGCCGCCGGCGAGGTCGACACGCGGCGGGAAGAAGATCCACGCCAGAATCTGCATGGCGCGCTTGAACGCGCTCATCGGCGATTGCAGCAGCGCAGCACCGACCGTGCCGCCCAGCACGATCAACGCCGCCGGGCCGTTGACCAGTGCGCCGAGGTGACCGCCTTCAAGGTAGTTGCCGCCGATGATGGCGACGAACGCCATGATGAGTCCGATAAGGCTGAGAACATCCATCAGATACACGCCTCGACGATATGCTTGCCGATATCGTCCAGACCGTACACCGCGTCAGCCAGATCGGCTTTGACGATGGCCATCGGCATACCGTAGATCACGCAACTGGCCTCGTCCTGCGCCCACACCGAACTGCCGCCCTGCTTGAGCAGACGCGCACCTTCGCGACCGTCGGCGCCCATGCCGGTGAGAACCACTGCCAGCACTTTGTCGCCGTAGGATTTCGCCGCCGAGCCAAACGTGATGTCAACGCACGGCTTGTAATTCAGACGCTCGTCACCCGGCAAAATCTTCACCGCGCCACGGCCGTCGATCATCATCTGCTTGCCACCCGGCGCCAGCAGCGCCAGGCCTGGACGCAGGATGTCGCCATCCTCGGCTTCCTTGACGCTGATGCGGCAGAGCTTGTCGAGGCGCTCGGCAAACGCTTTGGTGAACGCCGCCGGCATGTGCTGAATGAGCACGATCGGCGCCGGGAAGTTCGCCGGCAATTGGGTCAGTACACGCTGCAGCGCAACCGGGCCGCCCGTCGATGTACCGATGGCAACCAGTTTGTAGGCTTTGCGTTTCGGGGCTGACGACGAAGCGCTGGCAGCCGATGCGCGAGCAGGTGCTGGCGCAGGCGCCGGACGCGCCGGGACAGAGCTGCTTTGGCTACCGTAGCTCGACGCTACCGGGGCAGGCGTCGGTGCTGGCGCGGCGGCAGGAGCCGGCGCGCTGTAGGCGCTGAAACGACGATTGCTGCGCGAGATGCTGTGGACTTTCTCGCACAGCAGTTGCTTGACCTTCTCGGGGTTGCGCGAGATGTCTTCGAAATTCTTCGGCAGGAAATCCACCGCGCCGGCGTCCAGCGCATCGAGGGTCACCCGCGCGCCTTCGTGCGTCAGCGAGGAGAACATCAACACCGGGGTCGGGCAGCGCTGCATGATGTGCCGCACTGCCGTGATGCCGTCCATCATTGGCATCTCGTAGTCCATGGTGATCACGTCAGGCTTGAGGGCCATGGCCTGATCGATCGCCTCTTTACCGTTGGTGGCCGTGCCGACCACCTGGATGCTCGGATCCGCCGAAAGAATTTCCGAGACGCGGCGGCGGAAAAAACCCGAATCGTCCACCACCAGGACTTTGACTGCCATAAACACTCCATTAGGTGCAGCGGCGCGTCATCGCGCCGCCGTCCCGGATTCAAATACGCTTTGTGGCGTAACGCTTGAGCATGCTTGGAACATCGAGAATCAGCGCAATGCGGCCGTCACCGGTGATGGTGGCGCCGGACATGCCCGGAGTGCCCTGGAGCATTTTGCCCAATGGCTTGATGACCACTTCTTCCTGGCCCACCAGTTGATCGACGACAAAGCCGATCCGCTGAGTGCCCACCGAAAGAATCACCACATGGCCTTCGCGCTGCTCTTCGTGAGCGGCGGAGCTGACCAGCCAGCGCTTGAGGTAGAACAATGGCAGCGCCTTGTCGCGCACGATCACCACTTCCTGACCGTCGACGACATTGGTGGTCGACAGGTCGAGGTGGAAGATTTCGTTGACGTTGACCAGCGGGAATGCGAACGCCTGATTGCCGAGCATGACCATCAGCGTCGGCATGATCGCCAGCGTCAACGGCACCTTGATGACAATCTTCGAGCCCTGGCCCTTGGTCGAGTAGATGTTGATCGAACCGTTGAGCTGGGAAATCTTGGTCTTCACCACGTCCATGCCGACACCACGGCCGGACACGTCGGAAATCTCGGTCTTGGTCGAGAAACCCGGAGCGAAAATCAGGTTGTAGCACTCGGTATCGCTCAGGCGATCGGCCGCGTCCTTGTCCATCACACCGCGTTTTACCGCGATCGAACGCAGGACATTCGGGTCCATACCTTTGCCGTCATCGGAGATCGACAGCAGGATATGGTCACCTTCCTGCTCGGCCGCCAGCACCACGCGACCGCCACGGGCCTTGCCCGACGCCTCGCGTTCTTCCGGCGATTCGATGCCGTGGTCGACGGCGTTGCGCACCAAGTGGACCAGCGGGTCGGCCAGGGCCTCGACAAGGTTTTTGTCGAGGTCGGTTTCTTCACCCACCAGTTCCAGGTTGATCTCTTTCTTGAGCTGCCGCGCGAGGTCGCGAACCAGACGCGGGAAGCGCCCGAAGACCTTCTTGATCGGCTGCATCCGCGTTTTCATCACGGCGGTCTGCAAGTCAGCGGTGACCACGTCGAGGTTCGACACGGCTTTGGACATGGCTTCGTCGCCGCTGTTGAGGCCCAGGCGCACCAGACGGTTACGCACCAGCACCAGCTCGCCGACCATGTTCATGATCTCGTCGAGCCGCGCGGTGTCGACACGTACGGTGGTTTCAGCTTCGCTGGCCGGTTTTTCTGCCGGGGCAGAAGCTGGCGCACGGGCCGGCGCCGGCGCAGCAGCGGCGGCCGGTTTCGGCGTCTCGGCTTTCGGCTCAGGCTTGGCCGCAGGTTTCGGCGCAGCAGCGGCCGCCGGAGCTTTTGCCGCTGGCGTGGCGACGCTCGACGCAGAGCCGGCAGTCGCAGCGCTGGCGTCAAACTTGCCTTTGCCGTGCAATTCGTCGAGCAGCGATTCGAATTCGTGATCGCTGATCAGGTCGCTACCGGCGGCAGCGGCTGCTGGTGCAGCAGGTGCTGCCGGTGCCGAAGCGATGGCCGACTCCAGCGCGTCAACGGCGAAGTTGCCCTTGCCGTGCAGTTGATCGAGCAAGGCTTCGAATTCGTCGTCGGTGATGTCCGAGCTGTCGCCTGCAGCAGGCGCGGCCGGCGCTGCTGGTGCCGCCGCAGCGACCGCATCCACCGCAAACTGGCCCTTGCCGTGCAGTTGATCGAGCAGCGATTCAAATTCGGCGTCGGTAATTTCATCGCTGGCCGCCGTGTCGGCAACCGGCGCGGGCGCCACAGCAGCGGCCGGAGCCTCGGCCTGGGCCTTGACGGCATTGAGCGAGTCCAGCAGTTGTTCGAATTCGTTATCGGTGATGTCCTCCGACGCGCTTTCGGCGACCGGCTCTTCGACCACTTCCACCGGTGCGGCCACGGCCTCGTCAGCCGATTGCGGCTCGGCCAGACGCGCCAGCGCGGCCAGCAGCTCCGGCGTGGCGGCAGTGATCGGTGCACGTTCGCGGACTTCGCTGAACATGCTGTTCACCGCGTCCAGCGCTTCGAGCACAACGTCCATCAGTTCTGCATCAACGCGACGCTCACCCTTGCGCAGGATGTCGAACACGTTTTCGGCGATGTGACAGCACTCCACCAGCTCATTGAGCTGAAGGAAGCCGGCGCCCCCTTTTACAGTGTGGAAACCGCGAAAAATTGCATTGAGCAGATCTGCATCATCCGGGCGGCTTTCCAGCTCGACCAGTTGTTCGGACAGTTGCTCAAGAATCTCGCCGGCCTCAACCAGGAAATCCTGAAGGATCTCTTCATCGGCGCCGAAGCTCATTAATGGGGTGCTCCTAACAGGTCTAAAAACCTAAACTTCAAAATCCAAGGCTGGATAGCAAATCGTCCACATCGTCCTGACCGGACACAACGTCTTCTCGTTTATCGGCATGAATCTGCGGACCTTCACCCTGCGAGAGATGTTTTTGTGGATCTTTTTCAGCAAGCATTGCGGCGCGGTCATGTTCGATGCCCGCAAAGCGGTCGACCTGACTGGCCATGAGCACGAGTTTGAGCAGATTGCTTTCGACTTCGGTGACCAGTTGGGTCACGCGCTTGATCACTTGACCTGTGAGGTCCTGATAATCCTGAGCCAGCAGGATGTCGTTGAGGTTGCTCGACACCGCACGGTTGTCCGTGCTGCTGCGTGACAGAAAACCGTCGACCCGGCGCGCCAGTTCGCGGAACTCTTCAGCCCCGACCTCGCGACGCATGAAGCGGCCCCAATCGGCGCTCAAGGTCTGCGCTTCATCAGCCAGACTGTTGACCACCGGCGTGGCGCTTTCCACCAGATCCATGGTGCGGTTGGCCGCGGCTTCCGTCAGCTTGACCACATAGCCCAGGCGTTCGGTGGCGTCGGTGATTTGCGACACTTCCTCGGCCTGCGGCATGTGCGGATCGATCTGGAAATTGACGATCGCACTGTGCAGTTCACGTGTGAGCTTGCCCACTTCCTGATACAGGCCGCGGTCACGGGTCTGATTGAGCTCATGGATCAGTTGCACCGCGTCGCCGAACTTGCCTTTTTCAAGGCTCTCGACCAGTTCGACCGCGTGTTTTTTCAGGGTCGATTCGAAATCGCCCTGTGATGATTCGTTATGCTCCATAGCTCCCCCGCGCATTCATCAGCCGATGCGTTCGAAAATCTTCTCGATTTTGTCTTTCAACGCTTGAGCCGTGAAAGGTTTGACTACGTAACCGTTCACACCGGCCTGAGCGGCCTCGATGATCTGCTCGCGCTTGGCTTCAGCAGTCACCATCAACACCGGGAGGTGCTTGAGTTTTTCATCGGCGCGCACGTGACGCAGCAGGTCGATACCGGTCATGCCCGGCATGTTCCAGTCCGTTACCAGAAAGTCGATGCTGCCGCTGTTGAGCACCGGAATGGCAGTGGTGCCATCGTCGGCCTCGACGGTGTTGGTGAACCCAAGATCGCGCAGCAGGTTCTTGATGATCCGCCGCATCGTTGAGAAGTCATCAACGATGAGGATTTTCATGTCTTTGTTCAATTCGACCTCCAAGCAGTCTTAAACGCGCCCAGCACCTGGACACGCCACTTCAATCAATCGGCATAGCACTCGAAGTTTGTCTGGAGCACAACGGATCGAGACCGGCGCCGTTCATCACCGCACCAGCCTCGTTTCGCAGTGTCCCCACACTGCCTTCAGCGCGCTCGCCACTCCCCCAAACGCCCCCGCAAACGGGCCGCGCACTGGCTGTGTAACTGGCTGACCCGCGATTCACTGACGCCAAGGACTTCACCGATTTCCTTGAGGTTCAGCTCTTCGTCGTAGTACAGCGCCAACACCAGTCGCTCACGCTCCGGCAAATTGGCAATCGCGTCCGCCAGCGCCGCCTGGAAGCGTTCATCTTCCAGATCGCGTGACGGCTCCATATGAGCACTGGCGCCATCCTCGTGCAGCCCTTCGTGTTCGCCGTCCTGCAACAGGTCGTCGAAACTGAACAAGCGACTGCCCAGGGTGTCATTCAGAATCCCGTAGTAATCGTCGAGACTCAATTGGAGTTCGGCCGCAACCTCGTGATCTTTAGCGTCACGACCGGTTTTAGCTTCAATCGAGCGAATCGCGTCGCTGACCATCCTGGTATTACGGTGAACCGAGCGTGGCGCCCAGTCCCCTTTGCGCACTTCGTCGAGCATCGCGCCGCGGATTCGAATGCCCGCGTACGTTTCGAAACTGGCGCCTTTGCTGGCGTCGTATTTGGTCGAGACTTCGAGCAGACCGATCATCCCAGCCTGGATCAGGTCCTCGACCTGCACACTGGCCGGCAGGCGTGCCAGCAAGTGATAGGCAATGCGCTTGACCAGTGGCGCGTAACGCTCGATCAATTCGTATTGCGCGTCACGCGCCGACTTTTTGTAAAGATTCATGCCACTGGCGGTCATATCACAGGCCCTGCGGTTTGCTGCACGAGACGCTCGACGAAAAATTCCAGATGACCGCGCGGGTTCGCCGGCAGCGGCCAGGTGTCGACCTTCTGGGCGATAGCCTTGAAGGCCAGCGCGCACTTGGAACGGGGAAAGGCTTCGTAGACGGCGCGCTGCTTCTGCACCGCTTTGCGCACGCTTTCGTCGTATGGCACGGCGCCGACGTATTGTAGAGCGACGTCGAGAAAACGATCCGTGACCTTGGTCAACTTGGCGAACAGGTTGCGCCCTTCCTGCGGGCTCTGTGCCATGTTGGCCAGCACGCGGAAGCGGTTCATGCCGTAGTCGCGGTTGAGCAACTTGATCAGCGCGTAAGCGTCGGTGATCGAAGTTGGCTCGTCGCAGACCACCAGCAACACCTCTTGCGCTGCGCGCACGAAACTGACTACCGAGTCACCAATACCCGCAGCGGTGTCGATCACCAGCACGTCGAGATTGTCGCCGATGTCACTGAACGCCTGGATCAGGCCGGCGTGTTGCGCCGGGCTCAGGTGCACCATGCTCTGCGTGCCGGAGGCCGCCGGCACGATGCGAATCCCGCCCGGGCCCTGCAACAGCACGTCGCGCAGTTCGCAGCGGCCTTCGATCACGTCGGCCAGCGTGCGTTTGGGGGTCAGCCCCAGCAGAACGTCGACGTTCGCCAGACCGAGGTCGGCGTCCAGCAGCATGACCCGACGGCCAAGCTCTGCCAGCGCCAGCGACAAGTTCACTGACACGTTAGTCTTGCCGACGCCACCTTTGCCGCCGGTCACCGCGATCACCTGTACGGGATGCATGCTGCCCATGTTATTTCTTTACCTTGTCTTGCATAGACGGAGGCCACATTACTGGCTGCGCGTTCCCGATGGGAACAATGCGTGGCAGACCATCGATGTAGGTACAAAAACTGTTCATGAATACCTCAGCCAACCTGCTTGGTCGGGCTGTGATAGATATCAGCGAACATGTCAGCCATGGCTTCTTCGCTGGGTTCTTCCTGCATTTGCACGCTGACGGCGCGGCTGACCAGTTGATGACGGCGCGGCAGATGCAGATCATCCGGAATCCGTGGGCCATCGGTCAGGTACGCGACCGGCAATTCATGACTGATCGCCAGGCTCAACACTTCGCCGAGACTGGCCGTCTCATCCAGTTTAGTCAGGATGCAGCCGGCTAGCCCGCAACGCTTGTAACTATGATAAGCGGCGGTTAGAACCTGTTTCTGGCTGGTGGTTGCCAGGACCAGATAATTTTTCGAGCGGATGCCACGCCCGGCCAGGCTCTCAAGCTGCATGCGCAACGCCGGATCACTGGCCTGCAGCCCGGCAGTATCGATCAAAACCACGCGCTTGCGTAGCAGTGGATCCAATGCCTGTACCAGCGACTGACCCGGATCGACGTGCGTGACTGGCACGTTGAGGATGCGACCGAGGGTTTTCAGTTGTTCCTGCGCGCCAATGCGGAAGCTGTCCATGCTCACCAGCGCGACGTTCTGCGCGCCGTACTTGAGCACGTAACGCGCGGCAAGCTTGGCCAGCGTCGTGGTCTTGCCCATGCCGGCCGGGCCGACCATGGCAATCACACCGCCCTCTTCCAGCGGCTCGACTTCCGGCACGGCAATCATCCGCGCCAGGTGAGCGAGCAGCATGCGCCAGGCCTGACGCGGCTCTTCGATATCGGTAACCAGTGCCAACAGATCGCGCGACAGCGGGCCGGACAGGCCGATGCGCTGCAGACGGCGATAGAGATTGGCCTGGGCTGGGCGGCTGCCTTGCAACTGATTCCAGGCCAGCGTGCCGAGCTGCACTTCCATCAGCTCGCGCAGGCTGTTCAATTCAAAACGCATCGAGTCCAGCGCACGCGGATCGACACCGGCGGAGGCTTGTGCAGGGGCTGCGGCCGGACGCGCCGGCGCCGCGTGGGTCGGCTCGCTCAACGGCTCGGCAGCGGTCAGCGGCAGGCCTGCGGTCAATGGCAGCCCGGCGAACAACTGCTGATTGGTGTTGCCGTCGGCTTCGCCACGCAGGCTCAGCTCGGCCTGGGCAGTGACGATGCGCGACTGGGTCTTGCGCAGCTCGTCTTCGAGCTCCATGTTCGGAACCCGTGGCGCCAGCGCCGACAATTTGTAATCCAGTGCCGCCGTCAACTCGACGCCGCCGGCGATGCGGCGGTTGCCGATGATGGCGGCATCAGCGCCCAGCTCATCGCGAACCAGCTTCATGGCCTGACGCATATCGGCGGCGAAAAAACGCTTAACTTGCATAAACCACTACCTCAGCCGTTGGGCCCTACTGTCGCAACGATGGTCACTTGCTTGTTGTCCGGTACTTCCTGGTAGGCCAGCACATGCAGCCCTGGGACTGCGAGGCGACCAAAGCGCGAGAGCATCGCGCGAATCGGGCCTGCGACCAGCAGGATCACCGGTTGGCCTTGCATTTCCTGACGCTGGGCCGCTTCGATCAACGAACGTTGCAGCTTCTCGGCCATGCTCGGCTCCAGCAGAACGCCTTCTTCCGAGCCTTGTCCTGCCTTCTGCAGACTATTGAGCAATATCTGTTCCAACCTTGGTTCCAATGTGATTACAGGCAGCTCGGACTCAGTGCCTACAATGCTTTGGACGATGGCGCGCGATACGCCGACCCGCACAGCAGCGACCAGAGCGGCGGTATCTTGACTCTTGGCAGCGTTGTTCGCGATCGCTTCGGCGATGCTGCGAATGTCGCGCACCGGCACGTGTTCGGCGAGCAGCGCTTGCAGAACCTTGAGCAACTGCGACAGCGAAACCACGCCCGGCACCAGCTCTTCGGCCAGTTTCGGCGAGCTCTTGGCCAGCAATTGCATGAGTTGCTGCACTTCCTCGTGGCCGATCAGCTCACTGGAGTGCTTGTACAGAATCTGGTTCAAGTGCGTGGCGACCACGGTGCTGGCGTCAACCACGGTGTAGCCCAGCGATTGCGCCTGGGCACGCTGGCTGATTTCGATCCACACCGCCTCCAGGCCGAAAGCCGGATCTTTGGCGTTGATACCGTTGAGCGAGCCGTAGACCTGACCGGGGTTGATCGCCAGTTCGCGGTCCGGATAGATCTCGGCCTCTGCCAGAATCACGCCCATCAGCGTCAGGCGATAAGCGCTCGGCGCCAGATCGAGGTTGTCGCGGATGTGCACAGTCGGCATCAGGAAGCCCAGATCCTGCGAGAGCTTCTTGCGCACGCCCTTGATCCGCGCCAGCAATTGCCCGCCCTGATTGCGATCCACCAGCGGAATCAGGCGATAGCCGACTTCCAGGCCGATCATGTCAATCGGGGTCACGTCGTCCCAGCCCAGTTCTTTGGTTTCCATGGCGCGAGCCGGTGACGGCAGCAGTTCCTGCTGACGCTTGACCTCTTCCAGCGCCACGACCTTGGCGACGTTCTGCTTCTTCCAGAACAGGTACGCGCCGCCCGCAGCCAGCGCCGCCATGCTCAGGAAGGAGAAGTGCGGCATGCCCGGCACCAGGCCCATCACCGCCATCAAACCAGCGGCTACGGCCAGCGCTTTGGGCGAGGCAAACATCTGGCGGTTGATCTGCTTGCCCATGTCTTCCGAACCGGAAGCACGGGTCACCATGATCGCCGCCGCTGTCGATAACAACAGTGATGGCAATTGCGCCACCAAACCGTCACCGATGGTCAACAAGGCGTAAACCCTGCCAGCATCGCCGAAGCTCATGCCGTGCTGGAAGATACCCACGGCCATGCCGCCGATGAGGTTGATGAACAGAATCAGCAGGCCAGCGATGGCGTCACCACGGACGAACTTGCTGGCACCGTCCATCGAACCGTAGAACTCCGCCTCCTGGGCAACTTCCTGACGGCGCGACTTGGCCTGGTTCTGGTCGATCAGGCCGGCGTTGAGGTCGGCGTCGATGGCCATTTGTTTGCCGGGCATGGCATCGAGGGTGAAGCGCGCGCTCACCTCGGAAATCCGCCCGGCACCCTTGGTCACTACGACGAAGTTGATGATCATCAGAATCGCGAACACCACGATACCGACCACGTAGTTACCGCCGATCACCACCTCACCGAAGGCCTGGATCACCTTGCCGGCGGCTTCGTGGCCGTCCTGACCATTGAGCATTACCACCCGTGTGGAGGCCACGTTCAAGGCCAGGCGCAGGAGCGTCGCCACCAGCAGAATGGTCGGGAACACGGCAAAATCCAGCGGCCGCAGCGCATACACGCAGACCAGCAGGACGACGATGGACAGGGCAATGTTGAACGTAAAAAAGACGTCGAGCAGGAACGGCGGCACCGGCAACATCATCATCGCCAGCATGACCAGCAGCAACAACGGCACGCCCAGATTGCCTCGACTGAGGTCGGCAACGTTTGTGCGAGCAGTGTTGAGTAACTGAGAGCGATCCACCGGTTTTCCCCGTTCCTTTAAAGCAAACTTTTGACGCCCCGAGCGGGCGCAGGGCGGCTATTGCAAGAAGCTTTCCAACTTTTGCCCAAGCAGAAAAGATCGTCCGATCGCGGCCCGAGCCTTCGGCAGCTCCTACATGGATTTACGTCTCCTGTAGGAGCTGCCGAAGGCTGCGATCTTGTTTTAAACGACGAGTTTAAAAGACACCTGCAGACACGGTCTCAAGACTACAAAACCTTGCGCCAATGCCTACAGCCAAGCCAGAATCCGCCGGCTTGTGCGCTTTGGGGTCGGATTCTATTGTGGTCCGGTCGCTGACGAATCAGCGATCGGGTTTAGCGACCCGGACCAACTCAGTGCATCAGCGATCGTGGCTTCGTTGCGGGATTTTTCGCCCGCAATAACGTTATGGCGGCTGTATGCGGGAGACCTTAGGGTCTACCGGGGTGCCTGAGACCGGTTCGCTAACCTGCGTACAGCTGCCACCTTCACCTGTTTAGCGACAGGAAAAAGAGTGGCTCCATAACCTCAGGAGCTTCACCATGATCAAACCAACACCCAACCCACCCGAAACCGACCCCACCTCTCCCTACGAATCCCTCGATTCAAAAAAACTCCACCAAGCCGCCGACCGCGCCCTCGACCACTACCTCTGCCCGCCCGGCTCGACCCCACCGCCCTACAGCCCCCGCGCCATGTACGCCGTCACCGCCGACACCAAAAACGAAGACCTGCTGGCCAACGCCTGCGAAACCCTCGCCTCAGCTAAAACCATCGCCCAGGAATTTGCCGGACTGGTGAAACCATCCCAGCGCCGAACCCTGATGGGGATTGCGCAGCTGATCATGCTTGGGGAATTGGCGGTGAATCGGGTGCTGGATAATCTGGAGTTGCCGCAGTAGGCCGGCCTAACGCTGATCATTCCCGCGCTCTGCGTGGGAATGATCACAAAAAAACCGCCACCCCATTCAATCGGGACGGCGGTTTTTGTGTCACACGGGAAGGTCAGGTATCCCGACGCAAATCCGGTGGAATCGGCAAATCATCCTTCAACGGATCCGGACGCTTGCCCTTGCCTGCCTGGTGTTGGCGGATCTGATAGACGTAAGCCAACACCTGGGCCACCGCCAGATACAGGCCGCCGGGGATTTCCTGCTCAAGCTCGGTGGAGTAATAAATCGAGCGCGCCAGCGCCGGGGATTCCAGCAGCATGACGTTGTTGGCCACGGCGATCTCGCGGATTTTCAGGGCGATGAAGTCGCTACCCTTGGCCAGCAGCACCGGTGCGCCGCCCTTCTCCGAGTCGTATTTGAGCGCGACGGCGTAGTGGGTCGGGTTGGTGATGACCACGTCGGCTTCAGGAATCGCCGCCATCATGCGCCGCTGCGACATTTCACGCTGGGTCTGACGGATGCGCTGCTTGACCTCCGGTCGGCCTTCCTGATCCTTGTGTTCGTCGCGCACTTCCTGCTTGGTCATCAGCAGTTTCTTGTGCGCTTCCCACAGCTGCACCGGCACGTCGACGGCGGCGATGATGATCAGACCGCAGGCCAGCCACAGCGTGCTCCAGCCGACCAGCAGCACGCTGTGGATAATCGCCTGATCCAGCGGCTCATGAGCGATGCGCAACAAGTCATCGACGTCGGCCGACAGCACCAGCAGCGCCACACCGAGAGTGATCAGGAACTTGGCCAGTGCCTTGAGCAGTTCGACCACGGCCTTGAACGAGAACATCCGTTTCAGGCCGGCCGCTGGATTCATCCGGCTGAACTTGGGCGCCAGCGAGCCGGCCGCGAACAGCCAGCCGCCCAGAGAGATCGGCCCGATGATCGCGGCAAGCAACAGGGTGATCATCACCGGCTGAATCGCCAGCAAGGCGATCAGCCCCGACTCCAGCAAAAACCGGCCCATGGCGCCCTGATCCATCACCACTTCGCGGGACAGGGTGAAATTCAGGCGCATCACGTCCAGCAGTTCCTGCGCGAGCATGCCACCGAAAATCAGCAGCGCAGCGGCACCGGCCATCATCACGGCGAGAGTATTGAGCTCTTTCGAACGGGCGATTTCACCCTTCTCACGGGAGTCCTTTTTGCGTTTCTCCGTGGGGTCTTCTGTTTTGTCCTGACCGCTCTCGCTTTCTGCCATGACTCAGCGCGCCCGTGCCAGTTCGCGTAGCAACTGCAAGGCCTCGCTGGCCAGCGGTTGATACTGGTTGAGAATGTCCGCCAGCCCCACCCAGATGATGAACAGGCCGAGCACCAGGGTCAGCGGAAAACCGATCGAGAAGATATTCAGTTGCGGTGCGGCGCGGGTCATCACACCGAAGGCGATGTTGACCACCAGCAATGCGGTGATCGCCGGCAAGACCAGCAGCAACGCCGCGCCGAGCACCCAGCCGAGCTTGCCGGCCAGCTCCCAGTAATGCTCAACCATCAGGCCGCCGCCGACCGGCAACGTGGTGAAGCTTTCGGTCAGGACTTCGAACACCACCAGGTGGCCATTCATGGAGAGGAACAGCAGGGTCACCAGCATGGTGAAGAACTGACCGATCACCGCCACCGAAACGCCGTTGGTAGGGTCGACCATCGAGGCGAAGCCCATGCCCATCTGCACCGCGACGATCTGCCCGGCGACAGCAAAGGCCTGGAAGAACAGTTGCAGGGAAAAGCCGAGCACCGCGCCGACCAGAATCTGCTCGCCAATCATCAGCAGGCCACTGAGGTCGAGGGGACTGACGGCAGGCATCGGCGGCAGCGCCGGGGTGATGACCACGGTGATCGCCACAGCGAAATACAGGCGCACGCGACGCGGGATCAGAGTGGTGCCGAAAATCGGCATGACCATCAGCATCGACGCTACGCGAAACAGCGGCAACATGAACGATGCCACCCAGGTACTGATCTGGGTGTCGGTCAGCTGAAGCAGCGATTGCATGGCTTAGCCGATGACCATCGGAATGTTTTTGTACAGCTGGATGATGTATTCCATGAACGTCTGCACGATCCACGGACCGCCGATGATCAGGGTTACCAGCATCACCAGAAGACGCGGCAGGAAGCTCAGCGTCTGTTCGTTGATCTGCGTGGCGGCCTGGAACATCGACACCAGCAGGCCGACCAGCAGGCTCGGCACCACCAGAATGGCGACCATCACGGTGGTCAGCCAAAGGGCTTCACGAAAGATATCGACCGCGACTTCCGGCGTCATGGCGAGACACCTCCAAAACTGCTGGCGAGGGTGCCGATGATCAGCGCCCAGCCATCGACCAGCACGAACAGCATGATCTTGAACGGCAGCGAAATGATCAGCGGCGAGAGCATCATCATACCCATGGCCATCAGCACGCTCGCGACGACAAGGTCGATGATCAGGAACGGAATGAAGATCATGAAGCCGATCTGGAAGGCGGTTTTAAGTTCCGAGGTAACGAACGCCGGGACCAGAATGGTCAGCGGTGCTTGATCCGGGGTGGCGATGTCGGTGCGCTTGGACAGGCGCATGAACAACTCAAGATCGCTGGTCCGGGTCTGGGCGAGCATGAAGTCCTTGATCGGCACCTGCGCTTTTTCCACCGCTTGCTGCGCGGTCAGGGTTTCAGCCAGATACGGTTGCAGCGCGTCGTTGTTCACCCGGTCGAACACCGGCGCCATGATGAACAGCGTCAGGAACAGCGCCATGCCGGTGAGGATCTGGTTCGACGGCGTCTGTTGCAGGCCGAGGGCCTGACGCAGGATCGAGAAGACGATGATGATCCGCGTGAAACTGGTCATCAGAATGACCGCCGCCGGAATAAAACTCAGCGCAGTCATGATCAGCAGGATCTGCAGACTGACCGAATATTCCTGCGCGCCGTCGGCATTGGTGCCCAGCGTGATTGCCGGAATCGACAACGGATCGGCGGCGAACGCCAGCGGCGCGGCCAGCAACAGGACCAGCGTCAAGACGATGCGGAGCGCACCCATTACTTCGTATCCTTTTGGTCCTTGCCGAGAATTTTCAGCAGATGCTGGGCAAATTCCGGCGTCGCTTTTTCGCTGGCCGTGGGGACTTCGACCGGCTCTTTGAGCACATGCAGCGCAGTGATGGTGCCAGGGCTGAGGCCGAGGAGAATCTGCTCGTTGCCGACCTGCACCAGCATCAACCGATCACGCGGGCCGAGCGCACGCGAACCGATCAACTCGATCACCTGCCCCTTGCCCGCCGGCCCCGCCTGCTGCACGCGGCGCAACAGCCAGGCGAGCAAGAAGATCAGGCCCAGCACCAACAGCAAACCGAACACCAGTTGGGTCAACTGACCGGCCACGCCGCTGCTGACCATCGGCGCGGTGGCAGCAGGCGCAGCGGTGGTCGCGTTCGGCTCGGCGGCGAGGACGCTCAGCGGCAGTACCAGCAGAGCCCAGAGAAACCTTTTCACTCAGCGCAGCTTCTTGATGCGTTCGCTTGGGCTGATCACGTCGGTCAGGCGGATGCCGAACTTCTCGTTGACCACCACTACTTCGCCGTGGGCGATCAGGGTGCCGTTGACCAGCACGTCCAGCGGTTCGCCGGCCAGACGATCAAGCTCGATCACCGAACCCTGGTTGAGTTGCAGCAGGTTGCGAATGTTGATGTCGGTGCTGCCGACTTCCATGGAAATCGACACCGGAATATCGAGGATCACGTCCAGGTTCGGACCGTCGAGGGTCACTGGGTCGTTGTTCTTCGGCACGCTGCCAAACTCTTCCATTGGCAGACGGTTGGAGCTGGAAGTACCAGCGTCGGCAGCCAGCAGTGCATCGATGTCAGCCTGGCCGGCGTCACCGGTTTCTTCCAGGGCCGCAGCCCATTCATCAGCCAGTGCCTGGTCGTCCTGCGCGTTCATATCGTCGTTCATCATGTGTCCTCGGCGGGCAACAATTCAGTTAAATGCGGGGGTGGAAAGCATCGCCTCAGCGACGCTCGATCGGCTCGATCACTTGCAACGCGAGGTTGCCTTTGTGCGAGCCCATCTTGACCTTGAAGGCCGGCACGCCGTTGGCGCGCATGATCATGTCTTCCGGCATCTCGACCGGGATCACATCGCCCGGTTGCATGTGCAGGATGTCGCGCAGCTTCAACTGGCGACGGGCCACGGTGGCACCGATCGGCACGTCGACATCGAGCACGTCCTGGCGCAGGGCGTTGACCCAGCGCTCGTCCTGATCGTCGAGGTCGGACTGGAAACCGGCGTCGAGCATCTCGCGCACCGGCTCGATCATCGAGTACGGCATGGTCACGTGCAGATCGCCGCCACCGCCATCGAGTTCGATGTGGAAGGTGGAGACCACGATCGCTTCGCTCGGGCCGACGATGTTGGCCATGGCCGGGTTCACTTCCGAGTTGATGTACTCGAAGTTGACTTCCATGATCGCCTGCCAGGCTTCCTTCAGATCGACGAAGGCCTGCTCGAGCACCATGCGCACCACGCGCAGTTCGGTCGGGGTGAATTCACGCCCTTCGATCTTCGCGTGACGGCCGTCGCCGCCGAAAAAGTTGTCCACCAGTTTGAACACCAGTTTGGCGTCGAGGATGAACAGCGCGGTGCCGCGCAACGGCTTGATCTTGACCAGGTTGAGGCTGGTCGGCACGTACAGCGAGTGCACGTATTCGCCAAACTTCATCACCTGCACGCCACCGACGGATGCACCAATGGCCACCAGCAACGCCAGCACGATCACGATGATCAGCTTGAGTTTGCCTTTGGTTGCGGGGTCTTTTACTGCTGCAGCTTCGCTCTTCGCCATGCCAATAATCCGTCACTAATCGGGGGTTTCACAGTCGCACGGCAAGGCAAGAGCAAGTGTTATGCCAGAAGTGTCCGGAGGATATTGGATGGCACCGCAAAACAACTGTGGGAGCGGGCTTGCTCGCGAATGCCGTGTGACAGACAACCTCAATGTTGAATGTGACGCCGCGTTCGCGAGCAAGCCCGCTCCCACACTGGGTTCTGCGTTACATCAGGCGTAATAGTCGACTGCGCTGGTGCCGATCACGCTTGTTGTTTGAGCGGCGACGTCGGCAATAGCAGCGGGTGCCAATTCTTCATCCGCCGCATCCAGACGCCCGCCCGCGGCGCTGGTGCGACCGCTCTGGCCCTGCTGCGCCTGCTCCTGCCCTTGCCCCTGCCAGCCACGGTTCTGGTCGGCGACGTTGACGTCGACCTGGCCCATGCCCTGCTGGTTGAACATGTCGCGCAGGCGATGCATCTGGCTGTCGAGCGCTTCACGCACGCTCGGGTGCGCGCTCATGAAGGTCACCTGGGTTTGCTGATCAGGGACCATGTTCACGCGGATATCCAGGCGCCCAAGCTCCGCCGGTTGCAACTGAATGTCGGCGGCTTTCAGGTTGGCGCTGGACAGGTACATGACGCGGTTGACCACTTCTTCGGTCCAGCCGCTCTGATGCATGGCGATCGGCTGATTCACCGGCAGCGCATTGGCGGTTTTTGGCGTGGCGGCTTGGGTCAGTGCTGCCAGTCGGTTGGCGAAGTCGTCGACGCGGGTGTCGCTGGTAGCCGATTTCAGATCCTTCAGGCCATCATCGATCAGCCCGCTAAAGGCCTTTTCGCCGCCCTGGCTGGTGCTGTCCTTGTCTGCCTGCACGTCCAGCATGCTGGCCATGCCGGCAGCGAAGTTCTGCGCCGCGGTGAGTTCGCCGTCGGCCTGAGCTTGCGCGGGAGTAGCCTTGGGCTGAGCCTGGCTGGCGGCGGAAATATGCCCGCCCTGCTCCATCGCCATGCGAACGGCTGGCAGCGAGTCAAGCGGGTCAGCCGAAGGATCGAAATCGCTGTCGGTTGCCGCCGGATCCTTGACCATGCCCGGCACCGCGGCCAAGGCAGGTGTTTCGGTTTCCGGCTGGGCTGGCGTTGCGACTACGGGGGCTGGCACAACAGGCGCTGCCACCAGTGGCTGGACGATTTGCGCCAAGGCCGGATCGAGCGTCGGGTCTGCCGGCGCGGCATCGGCCACAGGGGTTTGTACTGTTTCAGTGGCGTCATCGTCTGCGGCATTCGCGTCTTCGCTCGCCGCCGGTTTTTCGGCAGGCAACGCTTTGCCGCTATCGGCAACCGCTGGCTCAGGCGCGGCAGACTGATCTTTGCCGACGTCCTTTTTGTTGCTGCCGTCTGCGACCTTGTCGCGTGCCGGTTTGACTGAATTGTCAGCACTCACGGCAGGCTTGGCCGGCGCCTGATCGGCGAACACTTTGGCGAAGCTGGAAGCCTTGTCCCCGGCATCTGCGGCCATTGCCGACGATTTGGCAGAGGCTGCTTGCGCCTTGGCCTGAGCGGCGGTCTGAAGAAGAATGTTGGGGGTCGCAGGCATGACACGGTCTCCGCTGCACTGGGATCGTAGGTACAGTTGAGCAAAATGACTGCAAGTGCCGGGCCAGTTTGGCCAGACACCTGCGAAAAGCGCCGGACGACGGATTCAGTGGGTGTGGACGTGGTGCTTTTCGTTTTCGTACACCGGGCGTACGTCGACGAATTCAGAATGGATGTCGGCAACCAGTTGCGCGAGCGCTTCCGGACTTTTGTCCTTAGCGTTCGACTCCAGATCCTGGCACAACGCTGCCAGCCGGATGGCGCCCATGTTGCTGGCGCTGCCCTTGAAGCTGTGGGCGACATCAGACAACGCTTTGGCGCTGGTGCTGTCCTGCAATTCGTGCAGGCGGCTTTCCGAATCTGCCAGAAAAGTCTCCAGCAATTCCGGATAGCCGTCCTCCATCACCTCGCGCAAGGTGTCGAGGACATCGCGATCTACATGTGGGTCAGTCACTTGCTCACTCCTTGATCAAGAATGGGCGGATTATGCCCCAATCTCCCAGAAAAACTCCACGCTGGCACTACGACCTTGGTCCGACCAACTGGCATTGCGCCCTAACTGCCGGACCAGACTGATGCCACGGCCCGACAAGCGGACGTTATCCACGGGCCGCTCCATGACCCGCGCGACATCGAAGCCCTCGCCACTGTCCTCGACCCGGATCACCAGGCGTCCACCCTCACTTTGCGGTTTCACCTGTAGATGCACGCGCACGAAGCCGTCCTGCAGCGCCTCCAGCCGCGCCGCGCGCATTTCATAATAACGGGCAAACCCAGTGGCATCGCGCTTGAGGCTGGAATCCAGCCCGAGTACGCCATGCTCCAGCGCGTTGGAATACAACTCGGCGAGCACGCTATAAAGCGCCCCGCTTTGCGCGCGCAGGCCGTGTACCTCAAGCAGCAACTGCAACAGGAACGGCATCGGATTGAATCGCCTGAGCGTGGCACCGCGAAACTCAAAACTGGCCGACCAGTCCAGCGGGCACGACTGGCCGCTGTCGGAGTACACCGGCGCCGCGCCGTGCGCCTGCGCCGACTCCAGCAGGCTGACCTCGACCATGCTCACGTCATCCCGGGCCTGTCCGCGAAAATCGCGCAACGCCTGCTCGATATCCTCGAACAGCCGATCCGGCTCCCGGTTCGCCGCAAAGACCTGCTGCAGGCGCTCGACGCCGAACAATTGGTCATTGGCATCGCAGGTATCGATGACCCCGTCGGACAGCAGAAACACCCGATCATCAACAGCCATCGGGTACACATCCGTACGGTCATCGAAGGCCTGCGCACCGAGAATCCCCAGCGGCAGATGTCGCGCCGGCAAAGGCACCCGCTCGCCGCTGGCCATGCGGTGCAAGTATCCGTCGGGCATGCCGCCGTTCCACACTTCTACCGAGCGGCTCTGGAAACTCAAACAGAGCAACGTGGCGCAGCAGAACATGTCCACCGGCAGGATGCGCTTGAGCTTGGCGTTCATCTCGCGCAGGGTTTCCGCCAACCCGTAACCTTTGGCGGTCATGCCGTAGAACACTTCGGCCAGCGGCATGGCACCCACCGCCGCTGGCAAACCGTGGCCGGTGAAATCGCCGAGCATGACGTGCATGTCACCGGCCGGCGTGTACGCCGCGAGCAACAAGTCGCCGTTGAACAGTGCGTACGGCGATTGCAGGTAACGGATATTCGGCGCACTCAGGCAGCCCGAATGCGCAACCTTGTCGAACACCGCTTTGGCCACGCGTTGTTCGTTGAGCAGATAGTCGTGATGCCTGGCGATCAGGTCGCGCTGTTGCAGTACCGTCGCCTGCAGACGCCGCAAACGATCCATCGCCTTGATTTTGGCGGCGAGGATCACCTGGTTGTAAGGCTTCGCCAGAAAATCGTCGCCACCGGCCTCCAGACAACGGGCCAGCGCTTCGCTTTCGGTCAGCGAGGTGAGGAAGATGATCGGCACCAGCGCTTCACCTGCCAGCGCCTTGATCTGCCGCGCCGCCTCAAAGCCGTCCATCACCGGCATCAACGCATCCATCAGCACCAGATCGAGTTGCTGTTTTTTGAAGGTATCGACCGCTTCGGCACCGTTGGCCACCGTCAGAACCTGATGGCCCTGACGACGGACGATGGTCGACAGCAGCAGCCGGTCGGCGGCGCTGTCTTCGGCAATAAGAACGGTGAGCGGCTCTTGCGCCTGCATGGGCGTCAACTGATGTCGAAGAGTTTGTCGAAGTTGGAAATCGCGAGGATTTTCTTCACATCGGAACTGCTGTTGACGACGCGGATATCCGACTCGTCGCCGCCGGCATGGTCACGCAGCAAGAGCAGCATGCCCAGCGCCGAGCTGTCGAGGTAAGTGGCCTCTTTGAGATCGACCACGATGGATTCGGGTTTGCGCGGGAGCCGCTCATACGACTCACGGAATTCTTGATGGCGGCCGAAATCGAACCGGCCTTTGACCGCGATGGTCAGCTTGTGACCATCCGGTGAAACTTCTGTAACGACTGACATTGACTGGCTTCCTTGTCATTGACGAACCTGTACAAGGTTTAGCAGCTGGATAGGGTTGGGGCAAGGCGCAACGGTGGAACAAGTGTGGGAGCGGGCTTGCTCGCGAATGCGGCGTGTCAGTCAATATTGCATCAACTGGTCGAATGCATTCGCGAGCAAGCCCGCTCCCACAGGGATTAGCGCTGAGGTTTAGAAGGCATCACGTCGCGGCAAGCGCTGCGACAACTCATCCAGCAGCTTCTGCTCGCGCTTGTCCTCAAGGCGCTGCGCCTCGTCGCGATAGCGCTGCACCAGTTTGCGCAAACCCTCGACGCGGGCAAACGCCTGTTGCCACTCCTCACGCGCCTTGTCGAGCTTGTTCTGGTGCCAGACCAGGCTTTGCCGTTGCTGGTCGACGGCGGTGTCGAGTTGCGCCAGAAAGCCCTGAAAGCCCAGCAGCCATTGCCCGGTGACGCCGGTGCTGCCGCGCACGATCCATTGCTGCGAGTAATCCAGACGAAAGGCATTGAGGTCGGCCAGTTTGCTTTCCGCGACTTTTACCTGACCTTGGAAATAACCAAGCCGCTGCACGGCGGCTTTCTCGGCCTGTTCGGCCATTTCCACCACCGGTGCAAGGCGCGCGGCGCGACTGACGGCCATGGCCGGTTACCCGCCCGCCGCAGGGGCGAACAGGGTTTCCAGATAGGCCTGGCTCTCACCCAGATTGATTTTGTCGTTGAGGCCCTGGCGCTGATACCTGACCAACTGCGGCTGCAGGGAAATCGCCAGGTCGGTCTCGCGATCGCCGCCGGCGACGTAGGCGCCGACGCTGATCAGATCGCGGCTCTGCTGATAGCGCGACCAAAGCTGCTTGAAATACTGCGCACGCTGCATGTGATCTGGCGAAACCACCGCCGGCATCACCCGGCTGATCGACGCTTCGATGTCGATCGCCGGATAGTGGCCTTCCTCGGCCAGGCGCCGCGACAGGACGATGTGGCCATCGAGTACACCGCGCGCCGAGTCGGCGATCGGATCCTGCTGGTCATCGCCTTCGGACAGTACGGTGTAGAACGCCGTGATCGAACCACCGCCCTTCTCCGCGTTACCCGCACGCTCAACCAGTTTCGGCAGTTTGGCGAACACCGAGGGCGGATAGCCCTTGGTTGCTGGCGGCTCGCCGATGGCCAAAGCGATTTCCCGCTGGGCCTGGGCGAAACGAGTCAGCGAATCCATCAGCAACAGAACGTTCTTGCCCTTGTCGCGGAAATACTCGGCGATGCGCGTGCAATACATCGCCGCGCGCATACGCATCAGCGGTGCATCGTCCGCCGGCGAGGCAACCACCACCGAGCGCTTGAGGCCCTCTTCACCGAGGATGTGCTCGATGAATTCCTTAACTTCGCGACCACGCTCACCGATCAGACCAACGACGATAATGTCGGCCTCGGTGAAGCGGGTCATCATGCCCAACAGCACCGATTTACCGACACCGGTACCGGCGAACAGACCCAGACGCTGGCCACGGCCGACCGTCAGCAAACCGTTGATGCAACGGATGCCGACATCCAGCGGCACGCTGATCGGATCACGGTTGAGCGGGTTGATTGTCGGGCCGTCCATCGGCACCCAGTCTTCGGCTTTCATCCCGCCCTTGCCGTCCAGCGCGCGACCGGCGCCGTCGAGGACACGGCCGAGCATGCTCATGCCCATCGGTAAACGACCGGTATCGGCCAGGGGCACTACGCGGGCGCCCGGGGCAATGCCGGCGACACTGCCGACCGGCATCAGAAAGACTTTGCTGCCGGAAAAGCCCATGACTTCTGCTTCCACCTGAGACGGGTGATAGCTGTCGTCGTTGATCACCATGCAACGGGTGCCCATGGCGGCGCGCAGGCCTTCGGCTTCGAGGGTCAGGCCGACCATGCGCAGCAGCCGACCTTCAAGGATCGGCGCGCCGGCAATCTCGGTGGCCTCGGCGTAGGTGCTCAGGCGCTTGGCGAAGCTGGTGCGTTCAAGGCGCATCGCTGGCGTCCGCGCGCGGCTCGTCAGAGTCGACAACCGCTGGGGTGTCTTCGGGGATCTCCAGACTCAAGTCCGGCGCTGCCGGGTGCAGGGCCTGCTCATGCAGCTGGTCGAACAGCTTGGCCATGACCTGGGTCACCCGCGACTCCACACTGGCGTCGATGCGGCTGTGCTCGGTTTCAACCCGGCAGCCGCCCGGCAACAGCGACTCGTCTTCGACGATGCGCCAGGTTTCTTCGTGGCGCTCGCGCAGGGCTTTGACCTGGGCGAAATCCTGCGGATTGACGTACAGGCGCACGTTTTCCACACCCAGCGGCAACAGCTTGAGGGCGTCGCGCATGACGTGTTCGATCTGGCTCGAATCGATGGCCAGTTCGCGCTTGATCACCTGTTTGGCAATGTGTTGCACGAGGTCGACCAGCGACTTTTCAATCTGTGTGTCTTGCTCGGCGATCGGTTCGAAGAGGTTGGCCATCAACAGCTCAAGGCTGGCGACTTTCGCCGCCAGTGCTGTTTCAGCTTCCTGACGCACCTTCAGCGTGGTGCTGTGAAACCCTTCCTTTTCGCCAATGGCGAAGCCCTCGTTGTAAGCCTCCTGACGGATGCTTTCGAGTTCTTCCAGAGTCAGTGGCTGGACTTCTTCCAGCGGCACTTCTTCCATTTCCGGCGGCTCGGGCTCCGGTTCCGGCTCAGGCTCAGGCTTGGGCGGGTCGAAGCTGGGCAGCGCCCAGGATTCGAAACCACGAACATCGCGGGCGCGGATCAGATCCGTCACAGACTCGTCAGGCTTGTCCATGGGCTTAGATCATTTCCTCGCCGCCCTTGCCACCGAGCACGATCTCGCCGGCTTCGGCCATACGACGGGCAATGGTGAGGATTTCCTTCTGCGCGGTCTCGACGTCGCTGACGCGCACCGGGCCTTTCGCCTCGAGGTCGTCGCGCAACAGTTCGGCCGCACGCTTGGACATGTTCTTGAAGATCTTTTCCTTGACGCCTTCGTCCGACCCCTTGAGGGCCAGCACCAGCACGTCGGACGAGACTTCGCGCAGCAGCGCCTGAATCCCGCGGTCGTCGACGTCCGCCAGGTTGTTGAACACGAACATGAGGTCTTCGATCTGACCGGACAGGTCTTCGTCGACTTCGCGGATCGAGTCCATGAGCTGGCCTTCGATCGAGCTGTCGAGGAAGTTCATGATGTCGGCCGCACGCTTGATACCACCGAGTGTGGTGCGCGAGGCGTTCGAGTTGCCGGAGAACTGTTTCTCGAGAATCTGGTTGAGTTCTTTCAAGGCAGCCGGTTGCACGGTGTTCAGCGACGAAACGCGCAGGATGATGTCCAGACGCACTTTATGGTCGAAGTTGCCTAGCACTTCACCGGCCTGATCCGGATCGAGGTACGCGACCACGATCGCCTGGATCTGCGGGTGTTCGTAACGGATCACGTCGGCGACTGCGCGCGGCTCCATCCATTTCAGGCTGTCGAGGCCGCTGGTGTTGCCACCGAGCAGGATGCGGTCGATCAGGCCGTTGGCCTTGTCTTCGCCCAGGGCCTGGGTGAGCATCTTGCGCACGTAGTCGTCGGAACCGACGCCGAGGCTGGTCTGATCGCCGACGATGTCGACGAACTCACTCATCACCTGCTCGACCTGTTCGCGATGTACGTTGCCCATCTGCGCCATGGCCACGCCGACGCGCTGAACCTCTTTGGGGCCCATGTGGCGCAGCACTTGCGCAGCATCGGTCGAACCCAGGGACAGCAGCAGAATCGCGGCTTTGTCGACCTTGGTCAGTTTGACGGTGGCGGCTCGGTTATCACTCATCTGCGTTAATCCACTCTTTCACGACCTGAGCCACGCGACCCGGGTCTTCAGCTACCAGACTCTTGATTGCATTCAGCTGCGCGTCATAACCCTCGCTCGGGCTCGGCAACAGAATGCTCTGCGGACCACCGAGGCTCACGCGGTCGTTGGCCAGTTCGCCGTCCAGGCCGCCCATGCCACCGAGTTCCACGTCGCTGCCCAGACCGGCCAGCTCCTTGCCTTTGCCACCGCCGGTGATGTTGTTGAGCACCGGACGCAGCACACCAAACACCAGCACGAGGATGAACAGCACACCCAGCACTTGTTTGACGATGTCCCAGAACCATGGCTGGGAGTAGAACGGAATATCGGCAATCACTTCGCCGCGCTCGGCGGAGAACGGCATGTTGATCACGCTGACGCTGTCGCCACGGCTGGCGTCGAAACCGACGGCGTCCTGCACCAGTCGCGTGAAGCGCGCCAATTCGTCGGCGCTCCACGGCGCGCGGCTGGTTTCACCGTTGGCCGGGTTGATCTTGACCTGATCATCGACCACCACCGACACCGACAGGCGATTGAGACGGCCCTGCTGCTGTTTGGTGTGGCTGATCGAACGGTCGAGCTCAAAGTTCTTGGTCGATTGTTGACGCTTGTCGGCCGGATACGGCGCGAGCATTGGCTGGCCGGTGGCAGGGTCCATGATCTGCTGACCGTTGGCGTCAACCAGTGGCTGACCCGGCTGGATCATGCCGGCCGCTGCAGCGGTGCCGCCGGTGGTCTGCGGCGCCGAGGCCGGCGACGGTGGCTGGTTGCTCAGGGCACCCGGCACACCTTGCGGGCCATTGCTGGCGGTGCGCTGTTCATTGACCGATTGTTCGCTGCGCAACGCCGGCTGATCGGGGTTGAACTGCTCGGCGGTCGATTCGACGGCACTGAAATCGACGTCGGCCGAAACTTCAGCCTTGTAGCGATCGTTGCCCAGTACCGGTTGCAGAATGTTGTGCACGCGCTGGGTGAGCATGCTTTCCATGCGGCGGCTGTAATCGAACTGCTTGCCGGCCATGGTCATCTCGGAGTTCTCCGCCTGATCGGAAAGCAGGTTGCCCTTCTGATCGACGACGGTGATCTGCGATTTGCTCAATTCCGGAACGGAGGTCGCCACCAGATTGATGATCGCCACCACCTGCCCCGGCTCCAACGAACGCCCGCTGTAAAGCTCGACCAGTACCGAAGCGCTTGGCTTGCGCTCGTCACGGACGAAGACCGAACTCTTCGGAATCGCCAGGTGCACGCGAGCACCCTTGACGTTGTTCAGGCTGGAGATGGTCCGCGCGAGTTCGCCTTCGAGGCCGCGACGATAACGGGTCGCTTCCATGAACTGGCTGGTGCCCAGACCTTGTTCCTTGTCGAGGATTTCGAAACCGATATTGCCATCGCTGGGAGTGACACCAGCGGCAGCGAGTTTCATCCGCGCACGGGACAGGTCGTCGGCCTTGACCAGCAAGGCGCCGGAATTGGGTTCTACGTTGTAAGGAATGTCAGCGGCGGCCAGGGTTTCCATGACCTGTTTGGCGTCCATGCCGGCAAGGCTGCCGTACAGTGGACGGTAATCCGGCTGCTGCGACCACAGCACCACGGCAAAGCCAATCGCCACGCTTGCAGCCAGACCGACCAACAGGCCGACCTGACGCAGCACGGTCATCTGGGAAAGATTATCCAGAAAGGACAGGCCGAACAGCGGCGGTTTGCCGTCGATCGGGGTGGCCTTGGCCGGAACGTTATCAGCGACTGCTTCTGCCATGACTTAATTCGCCCTTAAACCGGCATCTGCATGATGTCTTGGTAAGCCTGGACCAGCTTGTTGCGCACCTGGGTCAGAGCCTGGAACGACACGCTGGCTTTCTGCGACGCGATCATCACGTCGGTCAGGTCGACACCGCTCTTGCCGATCTCGAAAGCATTGGCCAGTTGAGTCGACGCCTGTTGGGTATCGCTGACTTTATTGATCGCCTGACCGAGCATGTCGGAAAAGCTGCTGCCGGCAATTTCAGGGACAGCGGCAGTCGATTTACGCGCAGACATGGCATCCACTTTCATGGCCTGCATGTCCATCATCAACCGATTAAATTCAATACCTTGGCTCATGGTCTACTCTCTTGGGCGGCCCGCAATTTTTTGACACTTCACTCGGCGGGTACACAGGTATTAGCAACAAGGGTGCCAGCTAATGGGCACCCCTTTGAGAAAAGCAGTTTGATTGTTCTCGCGATCAGTCAGGTGGCGAACAGATAGCCTTCGACGTCCATCCCGGCATCGCGCATTTGCGCCAGCTTGTAGCGCAAAGTGCGCGGGCTGATGCCGAGCTTTTCGGCGGCTTCCTTGCGCCGGCCACGCTCGGCGCGCAGGGTGTCGATGATCATCTGAAACTCCCGGCGGCGCAGGTCCTCGCCCAGAGCGCCGGAGGAATCTGCCTCGATTTCCACGTCGCGGATTATTGGCGCCGCGACGGGCAATGGGGCAAAAGCCACCGCACCGGTCAGGCAGAAATCCTGCGGCTGGATCAAGCCGCCCTGCTGCAGGATCAGCGCGCGCTGAATGGCGTTGTCCAGTTCACGTACATTGCCTGGCCACGGATACGCGGTCAGGCAGGCTTGCGCTTCGGGGGACAGCTTCGCTGCTGCGTGCTTCATTTTATTGACGTGTTTGGCCAGCAACTTTTCCGCCAGCGGCAGGATATCGGCAGTGCGCTCGCGAAGTGGACGCCAAGCCAGAGGAAAAACCGACAAGCGGTAAAACAGATCCTCACGGAAGCGCCCCGCTGCAACCTCGCCAGCAAGATCGCGGTTGGTTGTGGCGACCACGCGGATATCCAGGCTGATCGGCTTGCGCGCACCCACGCGCTCGACCTCACGCTCCTGCAGTACGCGTAACAGTTTGGCCTGCAAGCCCATCGGCATTTCGGAAATTTCATCAAGCAGAATGGTGCCGCCGTCCGCCTGTTCGAACTTGCCGGCCTGCGAGGCGATGGCGCCAGTGAACGAGCCCTTCTCATGACCGAACAGTGTCGCTTCGAGCATGTTGTCCGGGATCGCCGCGCAATTGATTGCAATGAATGGCTGACTGGCTCGCGGCGATTGCTGGTGAATGTAGCGCGCCAGCACTTCTTTACCGGTACCGGATTCGCCGGAGATCAACACGGTGGAGTCACTGCGCGCCACCCGTGCCGCCAACTCAAGCAACTGCGCACTGGCCGGCTCAACGGCGACAGGGCCGTCCCCTTCGCCTGCGTCGATGCTGCCCAGCGCATGCCGCGCGACCAGATCAAGCAGCGCTTTGGGTTCGAACGGCTTGACCAGATAATCCGCCGCGCCCTGGCGCATCGCATCGACCGCACGCTCGACCGCGCCATGGGCGGTCATCAGCAGCACCGGCAATTGCGGTTGACGCGCGCGCAGCAAGGCGAGCAATTGATGCCCGTCCATGCCCGGCATGTTGACGTCGCTGACCACCAGGCTGAAGGCATGCTGCGCGACCGCCGTCAGCGCCTCTTCGGCGCTGCCGACGGCGTGATAGTCGTGGCCGGCGAGCAGCAGCGTATCGGCCAGCGCTTCGCGCAACGAACGATCATCCTCGACCAGCAACACCTTGATGCCCATGACGATTATTCAACTCCCTGTGCAGCGGAAAACAGTGGCAGGCTGACCTGCGCGCAAGTGCCGCGCCCGACTCGCGAACGCAGGGTCAATTCTCCCTGATGTGCGCGGGCCACCGCTTTGACCACGGTCAGGCCAAGGCCGGTGCCGGTGACTTTGGTGGTAAAAAAAGGCTCGCCGAGGCGCGCCAAAACTGTCGGCTCAATGCCGCTGCCGCTGTCGCTGACACACAAGCGCAGGGTGTTGCCTCTGGTGTAGCAATGCACTTTCAGGCGCGCTTCGCCGGCGCTGGCCTGAATGGCGTTTTCAATCAGATTCAGTAATGCCCCGACCAGTGTGTCGCGGTTGCACAGCAGCTCACCGGCATGGCTGTCGCACTGCCAGCGGATTGGCAGGTCCTGAACATGGGTCAGCGCCGCTGCCTGCAGCGATTGCATCAAGGCATTGGGCGTTACGCGATCGGTCAGCGGCAGCTCGCCACGGGCGAACACCAGCATGTCGCGCACTTGATGTTCCAGTTCGTGCAGGCGCTCCTTGAGCCGCCCGGCAAAACGCTGCTGGGTTTCCAGCGGCAATTGCTGCTCAGTCAAATGACTGGCGTAGAGCAAAGCGGCGGACAGCGGCGTGCGAATCTGATGCGCCAAGGACGCGACCATGCGCCCCAGCGAAGACAAACGTTCATGGCGCGCCAGTTGATCCTGAAGATGCCGGGTTTGGGTCAAGTCGTTGAGCAGCACCAACTGCCCCGGCTCGGCGTCCAGCGAGCGGGTGGAAATCGACAGGCGTCGACCGTTTCTCAGGGAAATTTCGTGACCGTCGTCTTCACGCGGGGCGAAGCAGCGTGCGATGACATGGCGCCAGAGCTCGCCTTCGAGTGGCGAGCCGAGCAAGTCGATGGCGGCCGGATTGGCTTCGCGCACCAGACCGTGGCCATCAATGACGATGACGCCGCCAGGTAGCAAGTCGAGGAGGTTTTGCAGGCGATTGGCCAAGCGTTCTTTTTCCGCCAGCTCCTGCATGCGCTGGGCGCTGACGACGGCCAGCTCACCCTTGAGTTCGGTGACCCGCGCTTCGAGCAGGCTGTAGGAGTCGGTCAACTGGCTCGACATCTGGTTGAACAGCTGGAAGGCCTGCTCAAGACCCTGGCGACTTGCCTGCTCTACGGACGAGGGATGCCCCACGATATTGGAGGCAGAAGAGATCTGGGCGGCTTGGGGCATTGGGCTCTCTCGCTTGGCTGACCGTCAGTGAAACGGAACGTTGCGAGGGCTATAGCAATACCCGTGCCTAAAAAAAACAGCTTATAAATGAAACGGTTGGAAAACAGGCGTCAATCATCCGCCTGTTCATCGCCTCCGGCCCGGCTCATTCCGTACTTGCGCATCTTCTCGACAAGCGTGGTGCGACGAATGCGCAGACGCTCAGCGGCACGGGCAACAATGCCATTGGCATCGTCCAGCGCCTGCTGGATCAGGCCCTGCTCAAGACCGCCGAGATAATCCTTGAGATCCAGACCTTCCGGCGGCAACAGCGCATTGGCGCTGAAGTCAGGCGTATGGCCGTTGATGGCCACGCGCTCTTCGAGATCGCTGCGCAGGCTGTCAACCATCTGCTCATCTTCGTCGTCGACGTAGCGGAATTTCTTTGGCAACTCGACCACGCCGATCACCCCGTACGGGTGCATGATCGCCATGCGCTCGACGAGGTTGGCCAGCTCGCGGACGTTGCCCGGCCAGCCGTGGCGGCACAGCGACATGATCGCAGCGGAGTTGAAACGGATCGAACCGCGCTTCTCGTGCTCCATGCGCGAGATCAGTTCGTTCATCAACAGCGGGATATCTTCGACGCGCTCACGCAGCGGCGCCATCTCGATCGGGAACACGTTCAGGCGATAGTAGAGGTCTTCGCGAAACGAACCGATCTCGATCATGCTTTCGAGATTCTTGTGGGTCGCGGCAATGATACGCACGTCGACACTTTGGGTCTTGTTGCTGCCCACGCGCTCGAAGGTACGCTCCTGCAGCACGCGCAGCAGCTTGACCTGCATTGGCAGCGGCATGTCGCCGATTTCATCAAGGAACAGCGTGCCGCCGTTAGCCAGTTCGAAACGCCCGGCACGGCTGGTGATCGCGCCGGTGAAGGCGCCCTTCTCGTGGCCGAACAGTTCGCTTTCCAGCAGCTCTGCCGGGATCGCCCCGCAGTTGACCGGCACGAACGGCGCGTCGCGGCGCTTGGAGTGGTAATGCAGGTTGCGCGCGACCACTTCCTTGCCGGTGCCGGACTCGCCGAGGATCAACACGCTCGCGTCGGTGTCCGCCACTTGCTGCATCATCTGACGGACGTGCTGAATGGCACGACTGGTGCCGACGAGGCTGCGGAAAAGGTTGGGTTCGCGATGACGGCCGCGTTCGCGGGCCTGGTCGTACATTTCGCGATAGACCTGGGCGCGGTGCAGCGAATCGAGCAATTTGCTGTAGCTGGGCGGCATCTCCAGGGTCGACAGAACCCGGCGACGCTGGTCTTCAGGCAGGTCAACGGAAGAATTATCGCCCATTAACAAAACCGGAAGGAACTCATCCCAGGTTGCGAGTGTCTTTAGCAAGCCCAAAAGCGCGCCAGGAGCATTAACCGTCCCGATCAGTACGCAAATGACTTCACGACTAGACGACAAAGAGCCGACAGCCTGCTGCCAGTCATGGCTGCCGCAGGGTAAATTTTCTTCGCCAAGAAAATTCAGAATCACCGCCAGGTCGCGGCGGCGGACGCTATCGTCATCGATCAGCAGAATTTTGGTTTCACGCCACATGCAATAGCAACTTCCCTAGTCAACTCAATGCCCGAAAAATAAGGCAAGCGAGACGCTTGCAGGACACCATGTGCCTGTAGACGCCCTAAACCTGATAATAGCCACTAGTTAAGTCAAAAAACCGTGCACAGTCAAATTTATGGCGCAGTGGTTTTACTAATCGGCCCGCTTTACGTGAACAAATGGTAGATGTTTGCGGCGTTTTTCGCTTGGCGAATCTTTGCCATTTCATCGACTATTGTTTGACGCTCTTCACACGCCACATCAATCAGCTGGCGGTACACGTCGAGCAGATCTTGCAGACTGCTGCGCACACTCTGCTCATTGTCCAACGTTTGCGCAAGCACATCCTCGACGCAAACGCGGCAGCTCAGATCAAGTTCGGTGATGGTTCCCCAATCACGACTCTCCAGCGCCCCGAGCAGTGCGTAACGGGTTTGTTCGATACGTTCGAGCACAGCACTCATGGTGTTCTCCTAGGCGTCGGGAACCTGATCACCAATTGCATCCCACCCCTCTTTCAAGGTAATCAGCAGGCGCGCTACCTCATTGAGGATCTCGGGGTCATTTTTAATGTTGGCTTCGACAAGGCGTTTGCTCATGTAGGCGTAGAGTGAATCGATGTCCGCCAGGGCTTCGGCCTGATTTTCCAGATCGAGCCCTTCACGCAGGCCGCCAACGATACCGATGGCCTTGCCGATCAGGATACCTTTCTGGGCGGCATCATTACGCGCAATGGCGCCCTTGGCCTGCGCGATACGATCCAGGCCACCCTGCATCAGCATCTGTACCAGGCGGTGCGGGCTCGCCTCGGAGGTTTGAGCCACGCCGTTGACTTTCTGGTATTGCCGAAGGGCCAACATAGGATTCATGTTCTACCTCATTACAACGAAAATGTTCATATTGCCTTTATCGTCTGCGCAGCAAAAAACTTTAGCGCACAAACGCGAAAGCCCGGAGCGCCTGTGATGGCTAGCCGGGCTTACAACCTGTCACGCGGTCAGGAATTCTTCTGCTGCGCCTCGATGGAGTTGAACATCGAAACGATGTTCTTGCGTTGCGCCTCAAGCTTGCCGACCAGGGTGTCCATGGCCACGTAGCGCTTGGTCAGCGTCTCGGTCAGCGCGTCGATACGACGACCCAGCGCCAGCTGCTGGTTAGTAAGGTCGGTTTGCAGCTTGTCCAGACCGTTCTTGCGCGTATCGAGAATACCGCCGGTTTGCAGATAGGGTTCGATCGCCTTGTTCATGCGCTCGAAGACACCATTGGTGCCGCTGAAAAGCTGCTGCACATCGGCGCCCAGCTTTTTCTCTTTCATAGCAGTGTCATATTTGACACCGTTGAATTCAAGCGTACCGTCCTTCTGTGTATTGATGCCCAACTGGCTAAGGCTAGTGAGTCGATCACCGTTGCTCTCCGTGGCAAGCTGCTTGCGCAGATCCGAAAGCAGTGCTCGCGTAGTCGGGTCGTTGGTCAGCGACCCCAGCACCAGATTGCCTTCTTCGTCCTTCGAGGTAGCCGTCAGGTTGTTGGCGGTCTTGACCAGTGTGTTGTACGCATCGACATAGGCCTGAATCGATGTTTTCAAACCCTCGGTGTTTTCACCCACGGTGACCTTGATCGCCTTGCCCGGGTCAGTTCCGGTCTCCTGAAGCAGATCAAGACTGATACCACTGATCGCGCCAGTGACGGTGTTGGTCTTGCTTGAGACCTTGATACCGTCCACATAGATCAGCGCATCCTCGGCCTTCTCGCCGACATAGCCAGCACCGTCACCGACCATTTCCTGTCCAGCAGGGATTTCTAGATCGGCAATGCCTCCAACCGATATATCGGTTTCTTTACCGGTCATCGTGGAACTGAATACCAGGCGCGAACCGTCCGCACCGGTTACGATGTTGGCGCTGATGCCTTTCTCGGCGAGCGATGTATTGATGGAATCACGCACCGACTGCAAGGTCGCACCGGCGCCAACCTTGACAGTGTGGGTCACGCCGTCCTGCGTAATCAGCAAGTCACCCTCAGCGATCGGGGTACTGGGCCCCGCTTCGAAGTTCTTGGTGGCGACTTTCGACGAAGTGGCGAGATTTTCGACACGAACCATGTAGCTACCCGGCACCGCCGTGTTATCCGACGTGGCTTTGACCGTAGTGTCACTGCTGGACGTTGCCGTGTATGCGCTAAACGAAGGGGCTGCGGTGTCGTTGAGTTTTTTCATCGCCGCCTGATACACGGACAGCGCACTCTTGAGCGACGCCACACCTGAAAGCATGGCGGTGTTATTGGCGGTCTGGCGTTTGATCTGGTTGGACTTGGGATCGGTCTCGGCCGCAACCAGTGTTTTCACAATGGCGTTGATATCAACGCCGGAACCCAGACCCGTGCCTGGTAAAATCGTACTCGCCATTGCTATTCCCTCTTGAGTGCATGCCGCCCCTAGTCGGTAAAAGACTAGCGAACTTGCCGCTCGCCCGCCACCGTCAGACCTTGGCGTCGAACAACAGGCTGTTTACATCGCTCAGACTGTGAGCAATTCTCAACGCCTCTTCCGAAGGAAGTTGGCGGATCAGCTCTCCAGTCTCACTGGCGATGACTTTAACTACAATTCTGCCGGACTCTTCGTCCGTGGAAAATTCGAGGTTACGACGCGAGGTAGCGAGAAATGTCTCGATATCCTTGAGCGCCCTTTTGACTTTCTCAGCTTCGGTAAGACCGGTGTCGGCCTCGTCCTGTGCTGGCTTGATGGGCTCAACAGCCCGAGAGGGCTTGACCACAGGTGATTCGGCGGCCTGCTCGACCGGCTTCGTGGCCTGGTAAGACAGGTTCAGCTTGACGCTCATATCCATACCAACCACCTCTCAATGTAAAAAGCGGAGGAGCACCACAGGTGCGCTCCCCCGCCGACAATCATCAGGCGATTACTGAAGCAGTTTCAGTACGGCCGATGGCAGTTGGTTGGCCTGGGCCAGAACCGAAGTCGACGCTTGTTGCAGAGTCTGCTGCTTGGTCAGCTGGGCAGTTTCAGCGGCGAAGTCGGTGTCTTGTACACGACCACGTGCAGCTTCGGCGTTTTCGTTGATGTTCTGCAGGTTGGCGATGGTGCTGGTCAGACGGTTCTGAACGGCGCCGAGGTCAGCACGGGTGGTGTTGATGTTTTTCAGTGCTTCGTCGATGGCGGTCATCGCGCCACTGAAGTTTGCTTCGATATCGGAAGCAGCACCAGTGATAGCCTTGCCGTCCAGTGCGCTCAGAGCACCGGCAGTGTTCATTGCGTCAGTCAGGGTGATGCTGATCTGGTTGTCGGAACCGGTGTTGGAGCCCACCTGGAAAACCATCGCGGTGGTAGTGCTACCGTCGAGCAGGTTCTTGTTGTTCAGCTGGGTGCTGGCAGCGATACGATCCAGCTCTTTGGTCATCGACTGGAATTCTTTGTCCAGTGCATCACGGTCATCGGTAGTGTTGGAGTCGTTTCGTGCCTGGAGAGCCAGTTCACGCATACGCTGCAGGATGTTGGTCTGCTCTTGCATCGCGCCTTCAGCGGTCTGCGCGATGGAGATTGCATCGTTGGCGTTTTTGATTGCCATGGTCTGACCGCGGATTTGCGAAGTCATACGGTTAGCGATCTGCAGGCCAGCAGCATCGTCTTTGGCGCTGTTGATTTTCAGGCCGGACGACAGACGGGACATCGAAGTGCTGAGAGCGTCGGAAGCACGGTTCAGGTTTTTCTGAACGCCCAGGGAGGTGGTGTTGGTGTTAACAGTCAAAGCCATGACGAATTCCTCGTTGGTTGGGTACTACGGCTTCCGGCCTTGGCAATTCGCCGGGTGTGGCACAGAGAACCTTCGTAATAGTTATCGTCGTCATGGCACGTTGCTTTAGCTGATTTTTTAAAAATAATTGGTGGCATCCCGCCAGCCCAGCAAACGCGGGGATTTGACGCCAGAAATCAGCACATCATCAAACATGACTCAGGGTGTTTCAGCAGATTTACACCCCAGCGCACAGAATCCTGCGCATGGCAGCTCTCGTCGCTCGAACGGAGCGCAAGATATGGATGGTGAAAATCCACACACAAAAACGCCGCCAGGGTAAGGCGGCGTTCTTTAATGCAACCGGCTGTCAGTCAACGCGCTCAATGATCGCCGAGCCCCACGACAGGCCGACACCAAAGCCGCTCAGGGCGACGCGCTTATGCTGTGAACCCATCACGTGCTTTTCAAGCAGCAGCGGAATACTGGACGATACGGTATTGCCTGTCTCGGTCATATCCTTGACAAAACGCTTGGGGTCACCGCCCTCGAAACGCTGGGATACCGCATCAACAATCGCCGCGCTTCCCTGGTGCAAGCAGTAAAGGTCGATGTCCGTGGCTTGCAATTGGCTTGCATCAAGCAATTGCTGCAAGTGAGCCGGCACTTTGACCAAGGCAAAATTGTAGACCTGACGACCATTCATGAAGAACTTGCCATCGGTGGTACGCAAAAATTCCGCGCCTGCGCCATCGGTGCCGAAAAGCGACTTGCCCAACTGCCAGTGCGCACCTTCGCCCATCCAGGTCACCGTTGCGGCATCACCGAACAGCATGGTGGTGTTGCGATCTTCAGGATCGACAATCTTTGAATAAGGATCGGCCGTGATCAACAGACCGTTTTTCAGCCCGGCAGCCTCCATGAAACCCTTCATGGCATACAAACCGTACACGTAGCCGGAGCATCCCAGAGAGATGTCGAAGGCGGCGATATGGGTCGGCAGACCGAGCTTGTGCTGAACGATCGCGGCAGTGTGCGGTAAGCCTTCAGCATCGCCGTTCTGAGTGACAACGATCACAACGTCGATTGAGGCCGGGTCCAACTCAGGGTTGCCGGAAAACAGGGCATTGACGGCCTCGACACACAGGTCGGAGGTTTCCTGTCCGGCGCTTTTGCGGGGCAAGAACGTCGAACCGATCTTGCCGAAGATGAATTCCTGATCCTTACCGAATTTCGCGCCTTGCGCGTAATTGTCCAGCCCTTCAGCCGGCACGTAACTGGCGATACTTTTAATGCCAATCATATGGCTTCCCAATTCAGAAAAAGCAAAATGCCCACCAGGCACCACGAATGCGCGCCAGGCAACAAACGCCTGACAACACCGTTCGCCGGCTTAGCTGTCCCGGTTGCGGGAATGATAACAGTGAAGATGCCCGCCGTGACTTCCGAGTCACGCGCTTTTATCGAATCGGTTGCCGACAGGGCCAAAAACGGCGCAAGGCGCATCCAAAGCCCGGGGCGCCCTGCTCACTGATTGGGGTGGGTTTTGCAAAGGCAGTTTCACCCGCCATGACTGAAAACCGCCACGAATGGCGGCTGGTGAAAACTTCTGGCTGGAGGTTTTCCTGTTTCCCGGGCCGAAGACCTTCAGGCCTTCAAGCAAGATCGGCCAGGGCTGCAGGGCCCTGGCCTTTGGTGAATTCGTGAAGCTTTTCCAGGACATCATTGACGATGGCCTCACGACCTTCCATCGCGCTCAGTCGTTGAACAGCTTCGTTCAATCGACGAATGTCTTCGGGAAACTCAAAATAGCTGAAAATCTGCTCACTTCCGGAAACCTTGCCATTCTCAAACTTTGAGATCGCTTTGATCATTCGGTTCGGATGCTGGCGTATGCAGGCTTCGTCTTTGACGAAAACGGCGAGGAAGTCGCTCCATACATCCTCATGCTGAGGGGTGATGAAGGACTCCAGCAACGCGGGGTTCATACCTTGACGCTTGGCCCAGGTGACCAAGGCACTCCCTGCGTCAGGGTAGAAACGCCAGCAGTCGACCGGATAACGGTGAAAGGCGCCGTTAGAGGGCACGTTGATGAACATAAGGCCATCCGGCTTCAGAACCCTCAAGCACTCCGTGAACGACAGCCAGAACATTTCTGAGTGCTCAAGGCAGGAGGAGCTGACGATCACATCGACAGACTCACTCTCGAACGGAAGGCTGTACGGGTCGGTCAAGACGACGTCGACCCCTTTTCCGACGACGAAGTCAACCCCAATGTAGTGCACGCTGGACGGCGCGACTTCCCGAAGTGACCCGTTCACGTTTTGTGCGCCAATCTCGACAACCACGCAAGTTGAGTCTTCACCCAGATAGGTATCGAAAAACAATTGTCCATTTTGCATTGCGGTGGGGTGCATATTTCAAATTTCCAATCGGAATGAAGATAAGGTGTCGACGCAGAACATCAACCTGCTACAGCCCTGAACACGTACTGCAACGGTAACGCATCCTGGACAGCCATCTCCGGATCCCTCCCCGCCGCCGCAGCCATCGCATGGATCACTGGCAGAAATCTCTCGCGCTGAGGCTCTTCAAAAACGCGTGGCACGCCCGCTTCGACAGTCAAACCGGCCTGGTTGAACATTTCGAGCATGGTGGTCAGCGTAAACCAACGAATATGTGTTCTGTCGAACAGACCGGAGTCTTCATAGCGGAAATCACCCACACTGAGCCGCGCCTGAACACTCCAGTGCTGAGCATTTGGAATGCACGCGACGACACAGCTGCCGGGGGCACTCGCCTCACGGATTCTCTGCAAGAGCTGCCATGGGTCGTAAAGATGTTCAAGCACATCCCCGAAGACCCAGCAGTCAGCGGCCAGATCGCCGGCAAGCAAATCATCGCTGGCCGTTTCGATATTCATGTCAAGCACACGATCACAGTGCTCGCGTGCCAGTTGCGCATAGCCTGCATCGATCTCGATCCCGGTGTAATGAACATCGGGGTTCAGTTTTCTGTATTCGCGCGCCAGCGCACCCGAGCTGCAGCCGATCTCCACGACACGCTTGGCATTGGCAGGCATCAGCTTGAGTAAATCCGGGTTATGGAACTGATGGACCGGCGTTTGTTTCTGCACAGTAGCCTCCTGAGGCTTTCGGGTGTCTGTAACGGCATACTTTTCCTGATAACGGCGAAAGCTCTCGCGCCACGCAGGCGTACCGAACGCACCTGCGCTTTCATGGACAACGCTCAACGGCCACGTGCCCATGCTCATACCGTTCAATTCAGCCGAACGACAAAAATCCATGTCATAGAAATGAAACTCGAATTGCTCGTCAAAGCGCACTCCGGCCTGTTCCAGGCGCTCGCTGTCCGCCGCAAGCAGCAGCCCGTCGAGCAGTTTGCAAGGTTGTGGCACAGGCCCGAAATTGGAGACGACACAGGGGAAACTATTGCCGTGCCCGACCATACCACTCAGGAAGCACGCCTGATCCCAAGTGAACCGGTCATCAATGAAGGCCCACGCGGGTTGCCCCTCAACACGCCGAGTGTTGCCTGCAAGCCCGACAATATCGAACGCTGCAACGCCTTCGCGTATCCGCTCGCTCCACAAGAAGTCACACAGGTGCACATCGTCATGAACGAACACCAGAATGGCAGGATTGTCCCGGGCTTCATCAATGACGCGGTTGTAAATAGTCGAAAGCCCCTGCGTATTCTCGGCAAAAAGCCTGATTTCAACGGGATTGGCCGACTGGTGGATCAACAAGGAGCGGCCAAGAGCAGTCTCGGTGGAGAACTCCTGCTCAGACACGCGCGTTCCACATACGATTCGAATAGGTTTCATGCGGGCACTTCGTTATTGAATTTGGACAAGGACACACGACGTCGCGGTATCTCGCGCCTTGGGTACCCCCGTGAGTCACAACGTGAAGCCGCCCCCCTGACCAGGGAGCAGCCGCACTTAACCGGTAATCACGCCAAGGCGCTTACAACATCGCCATCCAGGCCAACTCGCCAACGGTGTCAGGCGTCTTGTCAGATGCCGCCCCGGTGAAAGCCTGTGGCCAACGCTCGGCCAGCGCCTGCGCCACACCGGCGTCAGGTGCCGAGAAATCTGCAACGCTGATCTGAGCCTGCGGCGTCCATACCACCGTAAGGCCTGCGTCCTTTGCCAGCAGGCACAACTCGATATCCGCACCTGGCAGCGCCTGCATACCGCCGCACTGCTCGAACAGTGACTTGTGCATCATCAGGCAATCCCCGGAAACAGCCATGCAACCACGCACTGACAATGGCCATTGATCAGCGGTGCCCAGCCAAGGCGAGTCAATTTGTGGGCCGCTCAATAAACCATAACCGGCATGCGCCAGGGTTGAATCAGCGCCATACAGCGCGCCCCCGACAACGCCGACTTCAGGGCGTTGTGCCTCGTTGAGCAAGCCTTCAAGCCAGGCAGGGCTGATGACCTCTGCGGTGGCCGACAGCATTACCAGATATTCGCCCTTGGCCTGGCTCGCCGCCAAATTGAGCAAGTCGTTACGCGAAGCACCGGACTCTGCGTTCAACACCCGCACACGGTTGCCCACTCCACGGTGCTCGCCCACTTCGTCAGCGCCACTTTCACCCGAGCACGCCACGATCACTTCATAACGTGGATAGCGCGTACGTTGCAGCACGCTGGCCAGGCACGCCTGCAACGGCGCTGCACCCTCCTCGCTGGCCAGCAGGATGCTGACCAATGGCGTGGCGGCATGACGAAAATCGATCTGCAACACGCAAGTGCCGTCGTCACTGACATGACCACGATAGCCCAGTAGCCTGAGGTGACGTTCCAGCACTACCTGGGCCTGGGTCATCAATGCCTGCGATGACTCTTCGCCGAGCACCAGGTAGTCATCCAGATGAGCAAGGCAGGCCACGCCCTGCGATTCCACCAGACGCAGCAGCAGGTCAAGCTCGACGGCCTGAGGCTGGGCATCGCCGAAGCCTCCCAGGTCGAGCACGGCCTGACGTCGTATCAGCCAGTGGCGAGACATCAGGGCAGGTTGACCGCGCAGCAGATCGAGATCGGCACCTGGTCGCACGACGCTCTTCAAGCGCCCGTGGCTATCGCGTTGCACTTCGTTGGCGCAGATCGCCTGGCAGGTTGCTGCATGACTCAGCTCCAGCGACAAGTGCAGCAATCCGCCAGCGAGCAACTGCTCACCGGCCTTCAGCAGCAGCATCCATTCACTCTGCAATTGGCGCACGGCCTGATTCAGGTGGGCGACCCAGTTGCCCTCCGTAACCTGAATGAAGTGCAGGGTGTCACGCGCAGTGGTGATCACCGGCGGCTTACCGGCCTTGAGAACCAGCAGCTTGAAATTGCGTACGCCACTGGCAAGCAGGCTGTCGAAGGTGGCTTGCAAGGCGTCGTCATCGTCGGCGAGATCGAGCACAACGAATGCAATTTGCTCACCGGGCGAGCGCGCCAGATGCGCGGACACACGTTCACGCGCGAGCTCATCCGGCGTCGCTGCCGCCAGCGTCGCCAGCACTTGGCCCGAAGGGGTAGCGGCCAGGCTCTGCTGCGCATCATAAGACGGGATCTGCGCCAGCCGCTGGAGCCAGGCATTGAGCTCACTGGCAATAGCTTCGTCGTCTTCGCTGGTCAAGGACGAGACCAGCCGTTGGCAGACCTCGCGATTGAACCGGCCCAACTCCAGCGCCTGCCAGTAACGATGCTGGAGACTTCCGCGGGTATCGTTGGGGTGAGTCAGCAAGAGTTCGCGCTGGCGAACCCAACTACCCTCCAAGGCCTGGAACTGCTGCCCGCCCGCCGGCCAGGCATGACAGAGAAACTCCAGCGAGGTCAGGTATTGGAACACTGACCCGCTGTAGTACGGAAGCTCGACGAACTGACGCGGCTCGAACACCCGCTCCGGATCCTCTTTGACACTCGTCCAGGACGAAGTGAACAGCAGCGGCTGCTCCAGCGCGGCAAAGGTGTTGCGGACAAAACGGTTGAGCAGTGCAAAACCTGCCTCACCCGTGCACAGGCCAAACCCGGCCGCATCCCACTCAAGCAGTGCGCGAACGGCCTGGGTGAAGCGCTCTTCCTGAGCGGCAACGGGCAGCGTGCAAGGCGCGTACTCACAAATCACATCGGTCTGCTCAATGGATTCGATCCCGCCCTGCGCCAGCAGTGCATAGGACAGTGCTACGCGCCAGCCGGAGAAATCCAGGTGACCCGGCACTTGCGCCAGTGCGCTCTGCAAGGCCTCGACTCGCAGTACCGCTCGCCAGGCAGGCTGGGCCGCCTCGGCGTACTGGCGCAAACGAGCAGTGGCGCTGACTTCGGATATGGGTGCGCGGACAGAGCCGACTTTGTGATAAGCCGCTTGCCCATTGCCTAGCGCATAAGCCAGTGCGTAACCCTGAGCCCCTATGGCGTGCGAGGCTGCCTGCAAACGAACAGCGGCAGCGTCCAGAGCTGCGGGCAAGATGAAGTCGCAGTCCAGCGCGAGGACCACCAATGGTGTCGTCACGTTATCCAGCGCGTGGGCCAGCCGCTGGCTGCACAAAGTCCCGCTGCCGGCCTGCAACGACTCCAATGACAGAAAGGAGACTTCGTTCTGATCGTAGAAGTGCTGTGTCCGTGCTCGATAGCCCGCCTGTTCATGCCCGAGCAGAACGACCGTAACATCACTGCGCGACCCGGTTGCGATTGCGTTCATAGCGTACCTGTTTCAAATAATGGGTTCAGCGCCCGGCTTGGCCGAGCGTCAGGGTTCAGTCCGCCAGCCAGGCATTCGCCCAGTGCTGCAGATGACGCGGTGTAAGCAAATAGTCTCGTAACACCACTTCACGCAGGGCATCGCCTTGACGGTAGCTGGCCTGGGGATCCGACAAGTGCATGCGAATCGCCTCCAACCACTGCTCAGTCGAGTTTTCGCGCACCCGCGTGCATGGCAAGTACCCCGCATAGGCCCTTGTGTCGGTGCAAATCACAGGAAAGCCGCACACGCCATATTCCAGCAGGCGCAGGTTGCTCTTGCAGTCGTTGAACAGATTCTGCTCGAGCGGAGCCAGGGCCAGGTCGAGGTTGAGGCTGGCCAGCTTCTGCGGGTACTGAGCCAGCGGTACGCCTCTGTGGAACTCTTTTACGTAGGGACGAAGAATGTCGGGGCACATGCCGAAGAAGACCCAGTCGACTTCATCGGCCAGGCATTTGACGACATCCAGCATCAACTCAAGGTCACCACGGTGACTGGTTCCCCCCGCCCATCCGACCCTCGGCTTGATACTCGTCTGGCGCTCGCTGGTCAGCCCGGCCCACAGCGAGGCTGCGAGCATGTTGGGTACCACACGAATATCCTGATGCATGTGTGACAGCGCATCGGCCAATGGCTCGGTAGAAACGACGAGCCGATCACACAGACCTATGGCCTGACTGAGTTTTTGCGCGGTGTCAGCCGGCCAGTTTCGGACATGGTCGTTCTTTTTCGGCGGATCGATGATGTAGTCATCGATCTCGAAGATTCGGCGGGCGTTGGAGAATTGCTTGAGCCGTGCGATCTCCTTGCTGCTTTCGTTCGCATAGCGAAGCTGGATGATAATGACATCCGGCTTTTCACGTTCTGCCTCGACAGGTTTCGGCATGCTGTAGCTCAGACGCCCCTGAATCCAGCCAGCGCGCTCCAGCTCACTGAATGGCTGAATGACGCGGTAGTGACCGACACCGGACGCATTGAACGGCAAAGCCAGCACTGAAGGCATCGCGCGGTCGATGAAAGGATCCCAGCCAGTGCGCAGACCGGGTTCAAGGTTGAAGCTTCCCTGGGTCAGGCTCAGGTTTCGATTGTAATTGGGGTCACAAGCGACCTTGGGCAGCCACCGCTGATAGAAGGCTTGCTGGTCGGCCTCCTGATCGATGGCCGAGGCAGCGCTTGCCATACCCAATCGCGCCACTTTGGAAAAAGGCGTCCAAACGACCAGGTAGCCAAGCTCGTGTGCCCGCAGACACAAGTCCGCATCGAGCCAACTCTGTCGCAACGAATCAGTGTCCAACCCTTGCAGCTCACGGAACAGCGTCCGTCGAACCATCAGGCAATTCAGACTCAGGGCGCTCCAGTTCTGCACCACATTCAAACGATCGAGATAACTGCTATCGACACAACCCACAAACGGATTACCTGCCAGCCCCCGCAGGCCCAATACCAGAGCACCCGCAGCGACCGTGCCATCACGGCCGAACAGCTTGGGCCCGACGACGCCCACTTCAGGACGCTGGGCTTGTAGCATGAGTTCATCAAGCCACTGCCCATCGAACAGTGCACACTGCGCATCCAGCAATAAAAGGTAATCACCCCGCGCCTGCTCGCTGGCTTGATTCAAGCTCTCTGCTCGAGATCGCGATTGCACGCCAACGACCCGCAACTGATCGCCGCCCAGCCCTTCCATCGCCTTTAACCAGTCTTGCACCTCGGCTGATTCATCACCGTTGGCGATCAGCAGTACTTCATACGCGCCATAACGGGTGTGCTCGAACAAAGATTCGACACAACGGCGCAAGGTCAGCAAGTCTGCGCAGACCGGAATCAGGATCGACACACTGGCCGACTGTGGGTGCTGATAGCGCACCCGGGTTGTTACGCTATCGGGCGTACTGTCGACCTGGGCCAAGACGCCCAGACGTTGCAGATGCGCGCGCACTACCGGTGCGGCCTGGGCCTGAATGGCGGGATCACGCATCCAGTCGGCGTAACTGTACTGACTCTGCACGAGCACTTCAGGGATGTGCTCAACCACCTGCAAACCGTGAGTTTCGACCAGACGCCAGAGCACATCGTGTGACGCCAGTTCCGCGTACTGTTCGTCAAACCCGCCGATCGACGATAACGCCTCACACTTGAACGCCAACTGCCGTCCCACGTAAGGCAAGCTGCGCATCAGATCGAGATTGAAATCGGGCTTGAAAATCGGCATCGAGGGCCCTCGCCCATCGTGCGTCCCTTCATCGCTGTACAGGCATAGCATGTCCGTTCGCAAGGCCATGCGTTCGGCCATTATGACCAGCGCATGAGGGTGTAGACGATCACCTGCCTGCAGCAGAAGTATCCAGTCCGCCTGAGCGTCATTGGCCAGCAAGGTATTGATCTGGCCAAATCCGTCATCCCGCAGAACCTGATATTCCACCCCGGCAACGGCCGGTGACGTTGAACCGGCAGGCCCCAGCAACAGAATACGGCTGGCAACGTAAGACTGCGCCGTCAGACTGTCCAACGTCGCGCGCAGCGCAAGCTCGTCATCTTCATGACAGAACACCACAGGCATGATGCGCGGCTGACAGGGCCACTGTTCGATGCGCTTGGGCAGCAGACGCTGCTGTCCCTCAGACAAACTGCGACACTCCAGCCATTCGGCATACAACGCAGCGAAATCAAGGCTGCTCGTACCCACCTGCTGGTTGAAAGTCGCGATCTGTTTGGTGAGGAAATTTCGGAGATCCAGTTCTTCCCACACCGGGTCAGCACCGTGATACGAAACCAGCGGCAGATAGCGCACGTAGCCTTCGGCAGGAGCCTTCTCACTGGTGCGCGCAGCCAGCATCTGCAGCAGCCACTCACTCTCGCAGGCAAACACTTCCGTCATTGCCACCTGATGGCTGAGCCGGCCCGGATGCATGCGCTCAAAACTCAAGAGTTGATCCAGGCTGGCGAGATGTCCGCGACGCAGCAAACAAATATAAAGAGCCATGTCCAGGCGTGCGACAAAACCCTTTCCATCCTGCACCAGCGAGCCAAGGTATTCCTCGACTTGAGCGCGACGGAACAGGGCATGGCTGATGCCGCCGAACAGGTTGACCGTATTATCGGCGACACACGCCAGCAGGTCGGTACCGTGGAGCACGGCGCTTGTGGGCGAGATCAGGCAGTTGAGCAAACGAGAAGGAAGCAATATGTCGTCAGCATCGCAAAGCAATCGCTGACCGATCACTATGCTCAGTTCCTCGTTTTCTTGCAGCACGGTGGCCTGGCGACTGATGCAATGGTGGACCAGGGAGTCATCGTCGCAGAGGAACTTGATCATTTCGCCCGATGCGTGATTCAAGCAGGCCAGCAGGTTGCGGGCAAAACCCAAACGCTGGTGATTACGCACATAACGCAGGCTCGCTGACGATGTCTTGGCTAACTCTTCGCAGATTGCCTCGATTTCCGGACCGGAGCTGTCATCGCATATGACGATTTCCAGATGCGGATAATCCTGATTGATCGCACTGAGGAGCGCGCCGCGAAAAAATTCAGGATTGAAGGCAGGAATAGCAATGCTGACAAGGAGCCGATCGTTCATTTGGGTAACCTGGAAAGAACGCCAGGTGACGATGGCCGTCACCTGGGTGCGTGCAGCGTGGAGGGTCTATCAGAGCCGGTTGAACAGGCCGAGCGAAGCGATTTTGCTGAATGCCAATTGAGAGGCTTGCAGCATGTTTTGCTGCAGGGTCAGCCGCGTCATGACTTCTGCAGGGTCAGAGTCACGAATGGTCGATTGCGTCTGTGAATTTGCCAGCACCAGCGCTTCGTTGGATTCGATTTGATTGTCCAGCGCCGCACCGCGACCGCCGATCGAGCTGATACTGACAGAGACCTGATCGAGACCGCTGGCGAGGTTGGCCATGCCGGCGGTCATCGCCGCTTGCTGCTTTTGGGTAGCGACAGCATCACCACTGCTCGGCGTATTGAGTGCGGTTTTCAACTGGCTCACGGTGTCCAGAATGTTCTGGGTTTCGTGGGTATTGACCGCAATATTGAACTGATCACCGTTCTGCAAAGGGTTGGCTACGGTGTCGTTCAAAGTGAACTCCACCCCGGATGCGGTAGCGGTATTGCCTACCATCGTGCCGCTGGAGACCGGTTGACTGTCGGCAGTAACCGGCGCCGCGTACAGATCGAACGTCGTGGCGCTGGTGAACTTCAGCACCGCCGAGCCACTCGGGAAGCTGGCGTTGTAAGCGGCCTGATCGGTGATACGGGTGCCAGTCGCCTGCACCGCACTTGGGTTACCGGGGCCACGGGATACGTTGAAGGTGTCCGGCTTGCCTTCAAGCGTGAACGTGCGACCCGTCAGCGGGGCGGCAGGGTCATTGATGTTCAGGGCCAGATCGACGCCGCGAAAACTGATGCTCTGCCCCTTGGCGTTGCTGATCACGCCGCCCTGAGAGGCCTCATTGGTGACGTCGTTGCCCAGGCCGTCAGTGATCTTCAACTGCGTACCGCTGACAAACTCCACGGTATACGGCTCCCCGCCGCGAAATTTGCCGTTGTACGTCACGTTCGAGCTGACCTGACCGTCGGACAAGGTCACGAGACCGTCATTGATCGAGCCAGTGACCTGGGTGCGACTGGTATTGATCGCCTGCTGGAACACTTCCCAACCGGTACTGTTGGTGGCCATCGACATGCTGTCGCCAACGGGCAGATTCAGGGTTACCTGGTCGCCGTTGTAGCTGTAGGTCCCATCAGAGTTGCGAGTGAACGGGACGGTGTCGCCCTTGGAGCCGGCGAAAATGTATTTGCCGTTTTCGTCCTGGCTGTTCATCAAGCTCAGCAGCTGGTCTTCGATCTTTCCCAGTTCCGAGGCATTGGCCTGACGGTCGGCATCGGTAAAACCGGCGTTATTGGCACCAATGGCCAGTTCCTTGGCCCGTTGCAGGACGTTGGTGATGCTGGTCATCACGGACTCGGCCTGACCCAGGGTGGCCTTGATGGTGTTGGAGTTGATCTTGTACTGGGCAAGCATCGAGGCTTGCTGGCCCAACTGCAGCAAACGCGAAGCGCCAACCGGATCATCGGCCGCGGTGTTGACGCGAACGAGGCTGCTCGCCTCTTCGCTGCTCTTGACCACATTGGCGAAGTTTTTCTGATAGTTGGCTGCCGAGGAGGCGTAAAACTGGCCGGTGGAAATGCGCATGGGCTACGACTCCTTAAAGACTGCTGATCAGTGTGGCGAAAGTTTCTTGCGCAGCCTTGATGATCTGCGATGACGCGGTGTAGTACTGCTGAAACTTGACCAGGTTGCCGGTCTCTTCGTCCAGATCGACACCCGAGAGCGAATCACGGGCGCCTTTGGCATTGGCCAGAATGGCATCGGTGGCAGCGCTGTCGAGTTTGCCCTGCGCCGCTTTGGCGCCGACTCCTTCAACCAGCTTGCCGTAGGCGTCCGTCAGGGAAATACCTTTGCTCGCCGAGCCGGTATCCACGGTTTGCCTGGTCTGCAAACCGGCCAGGATGCTGCCGTTGCGGTTGTCCAGCGTGCCCGGCTCACTGAGGCTGATGTTGATCGCCGTACCCTTGCCAGGCGCGCCGGCCACGGTCATGTCGAAACTGGCGGTGTATTGCGTAGCCGGCGCCGGCGGAATCGGTGCGCCGGTCGAATCCTTGAGCGCGATGGTCAGGTTCAGCGTGTTGCTCTGACCCGGCTTGATGGTGCCGCTGCTCAGCACGCCACCCTTGGCGTCCAGCAATTGATATCCCTGGCTGGTGCCATCGGCCGACGGATCGCCAAACACTACCTTGACCGGTGTCGAATACTTCAAGCCGTTCTGCATTGCAGTGGCCGTCGTTGCGTCGTAGATGTCGAATTTGGTCGTCAGGGTCGGCTGACCGCTGGCCGGGATGGTCAACGTGCCGCTGGCACCCGAAGCAATGGCTGCACCCAGCGGCGCCGCAATGGCCAGACGTTTGGAGTCAGTCATTTCGGTCTTGATATTGGTCGCTGCATTGCGCGTCGGGGTGATTTTGAACGTGTCACCCGCCGCTGCCGTGCCGTTGGTGAGTTTCAACGAAAAACCGTCGATCACCGGTGGCGGGTTGGTGGTGGTGCTGAATGCGCCAATGGCGGTGCCTTCCGGCAGACGCTGTACGGTGTAATCCGTGGCGCTGGTGAAAGTCACTCTGTAATCGTTGATGGTCAGCTTGCCGCTGTCTTTGATCGTGACTTCGAAATTGCCCGAACCCACGCTGTTGCCATCGGTGGCAATGCTGCGCTGGGCGATGTTGGCGGCGCTGTTGATGCTGTTGAACAGGCTTCCGCCAAAGTCACCGTTCTTGTCGATGCCCTGCGCCTGGATCGTGTTCATCTGATCGGCAACGACAAGCGCTACGCGACCCAGCTCGTTCATCGCCGGATCGAGCACGGTGCTGCGATAGCGCAGCAGGCCGCCGATCTCGCCGCCGGTGATGTTCGCCGTCATGTCAATGACACTGGAGCCGTAGTTCAAGACAACGCCCAAGCGGGAAGGATCGGTTTTGCTAGGGGTCATTTCCAGTTTGCTGGAGGTTCCACCTATTACCAGCGGCTGACCGTTGCCCAGGTAAAGATCCATGTTGCCGTCACGCTCGACCACCTGCGCGCCCGTGAAAGTGGACAGCTGGCGGATGGTCTCGTTACGCGCATCGAGCAGCTCGTTCGGCTGGCCGCCGCTGCTGGAAATCTGGGAAATCTTCTGGTTCAACTGAGCGACGGTAGCCGCCAGCTTGTTGACCTGATCGGCCATGCTCGTCAGGTTGCCGTTAATGTCAGAGTTCTGTGCGTTCAACTGGCTGGAAACCGAGTTGAAACGAGCACTCAGGGCTTGCGCATCGCTGAGCAGCAATTGCCGGGAAGCATCATCGCCCGGCTTGGCATTGACGTTCTGCACCGAGGCGAAAAACTTGGTCAGCGCGCCATTGAGGCCGGTACCGCTGTCGGACAGCAGCTTGTCGAGCGGTGTGACCTGGGCCTGGTAGGCGGCCGCGTCGCTGTTGAGCGAAGTGCTGGTCTGCAACTGCGCATCGATATAGCTGTTGTAGACCCGACGCACATCCGCCAGGGTGGTGCCGCTACCGATCCAGACGTTGCCGTACTGGTTTGAGCCCTTGGTGTTTTGCACGGTTTGCTGACGGGAATAGCCGGCGGTATCGACGTTGGCAATGTTGTTACCGGTTACCACCAAAGAAGATTGGCTAGCGGATAAACCCGACATCCCGATATTGAGCAAACTCATGGTTCAGACCTTATTACCTGTGCCTTATAAAGGCGTGGTGGAGACACCCGCCGCAGCGTAGTTTTCAAAACTGTTCATCTGCTTGGCAATTTGCGAAATCTTCGTCGCGTAGTTCGGGTCGGTGGCGTAACCGGCCTTCTGCAACTCGCGTACAAACTGTTCTGGGTTATCGGCTGACTTCAGCACTTCTTGATAGCGATTGTTGCTCTGCAGCAACGTCACCAGATCGTGGAAGCTGTCCTTGTACGAGGCGTAGGAACGGAACTCGGCCGTCTCCTTGACCATCGCGCCATTGCGGAACTCGCTGGTGATCGCCCGGGCCGAATCGCCCTTCCAGTTGCTGCTCGCCTTGATGCCGAACAGGTTGTGGCTGCTGCTGCCATCCTGGGCGCGCATGACCGATTTGCCCCAGCCGGTTTCCAGTGCCGCTTGCGCCACCAGATAACGCGGGTCGACGCCGATGCGGTCGGCGGCTTCCTTGGCCATCGGCAGCATGGTGTTGACGAATTCGTCAGCGGAACTGAAGGCCTTCTTCGCCGGCGCCAGCGGAATCTGCGCCATGGCGCGGCCGTAAACCTGCATCTGCCCGCCAGCGGCTTTCTGCTCTTCGGCACGGGCCAGCCAGTCGCCGTTGTACAAAGCGCCGGAGCCTGTGACGGCGGTAGTCGCAGCCCGTTGCGGCAAGGCGCTGGTCGCAGCTGCCGACGTGTTGGCAGTGGCAGCACTCGGTGCCGACGGCACCAGACCGGCGAGCAAGCGATCAGCCAGTTTTGGCGGCAGAGCCAGGCGACGCTGATTGATCAATTGCATGTCGTTGCGGTGAGAAATATCGGTGTTCGGCGCATTCACCGAACGCGACGCCCACAACGGCCGCTCGCCGTTCACGCGAGACAGCGGACCGTGGGTGGCAACGGTGCCGGCGGCAATCGGCGTCGGCACGGCGGCGGCCTTGGCCAGCGCTTCCTGCTGCTTGGCGGCGGACGCGGCGGCAGCCTCGCCCGGGGCCATCGGTTTGTTCTTCGACATCTGCCGGATCAGCACGTCGGCCAGGCCGATACCACCGCCCTCCCGGGACATGGAAACCGCCAACTGCTGGTCGTACATTTCCTGATACTGCTTGGCCGCCGGCGTGTTCAGCGGGTTGTCCTGGCCGAGCGCTTCGGTGGCCGAACGCATCGACTTGAGCATCTCGCCAAGGAACAGCGATTCGAATTCCTGCGCAACCTTGCGCATGTTTTCGTCGCTGTTCTTGTCGCCGACCTTGAGCTGGTTCAGACGATTGAGGTCGGAGTACGAACCCGAATCGCTGCTGCTGACCAGACCACTTTTGCGCATATCCATGGTGGCCGGCCTCAGATCACGATCAGGTCGGCTTGCAACGCGCCGGCCTGCTTCAGAGCTTCGAGAATCGCCATCAGGTCACCCGGCGCTGCGCCGACCTGGTTCACCGCACGGACGATCTCGTCGAGGGTGGTGCCCGGGCCGAACTTGAACATCGGTTTGGCTTCCTGCTCGGCATTCACCCGCGAGCGCGGCACGACGGCGGTCTGGCCGTTGGACAGCGGACCCGGCTGGCTGACGATCGGGTCTTCGGTGATGGTCACGGTCAGGCTGCCGTGGGTCACGGCGGCCGGCGACACTTTCACGTTCTGGCCGATGACGATGGTGCCGGTGCGCGAGTTGATGATGACTTTCGCCACCGCCTGACCCGGATCGACTTCGAGGTTTTCCAGGATCGACAGGTAATCAACGCGCTGGCTCGGATCCAGCGGCGCAGTGACACGGATCGAGCCGCCGTCGATGGCTTGCGCAACGCCAGGGCCGAGCATGTCGTTGATCTTGTCGACGATGCGCTTGGCGGTGGTGAAGTCGGAGCGGTTGAGGTTCAGCGTCAGGCTGTTGCCCTGGTTGAAACCGCTCGGCACCGAACGCTCCACCGATGCACCGCCAGGGATGCGACCGGCCGACGGAACGTTGACGGTGATCTTCGAACCGTCACGGCCTTCGGCATCGAAACCGCCGACCACCAGGTTGCCCTGAGCGATTGCATAGACGTTGCCGTCGATACCTTTGAGCGGCGTCAACAGCAAGGTGCCGCCGCGCAGGCTCTTGGAGTTACCGATCGAGGACACAGTGATGTCGACCTGCTGACCCGGTTTGGCAAACGCCGGCAGATCGGCACTCACCGACACCGCCGCGACGTTTTTCAATTGCACGTTGCCCGATCCCGGCGGCACCTTGATGCCGAACTGCGAGAGCATGTTGTTGAAGGTCTGCAAGGTGAACGGCGTCTGCGTCGTCTGGTCACCGGTGCCGTTAAGCCCGACCACCAGGCCGTAACCGATCAACTGGTTGGAACGCACACCGGAAATGCTGGCGATGTCTTTCAGCCGCTCGGCGTGTGCGGTGAACGCCGCAGACATCAACAACGCGGCCACCATAAGGCTTTTCAGATTCAACGTAGCCACCTAGAAAGGGAACAGCGGGCTGAGGAAGAAACGGTCGAACCAGCCTGGCTGACTCGTATCGGCAAACGCGCCGGTACCCGAGTAGGTGATGCGCGCATCGGCGACACGGGTCGACGACACGGTGTTGTCGGTCGCGATGTCATCGGCGCGGACCATGCCGGCGATGCGCACCAGTTCGTCACCGGTGTTGAGCGTCAGCCACTTCTCGCCACGCACCGCAATAATGCCGTTGGGCAGCACGTCGGCCACGGTCACGGTGATCGAACCGGTCAGGCTGTTGCTCTGCCCGGACTTGGCGTCACCCTTGGTCGAACGGTCGGCGCTGTAGCCGGCGTTCAGGCTCAGGTCGCCGCCACCGATCGGGTTGTTGGTGGTCAGGCTGGAGCCGAACAACGAGGTCAGACCGATGCTGTTGTCGCTGTTCTTGTCCATCTGGGAGTTGGCATTCTTGCTCGCCTGGGTGCGCTCGTTGAGGGTGATGGTGATGATGTCACCGACCCGGAACGCCTTGCGGTCGCTGTACAGGTTCTGCTCGAAACCGGCCTGATAGATCGAGCCGTTGTTGGCGGCAGCCGGCAACGGTGTGCGCGGCAACACCGGGGCGTAATACGGGTCATTGGGCTTGGGCGTCGGAGCGACGCAGCCCGCGAGCGAGACGACCCCACTCAATGCCAGAACAGATACAAAGCGATTCATGACCCTACCTCACGGTGTTGCTGGCGACCTCAGGCCGCCCCAAAGACTGGATTACAGATTCTGCGTTACGAACGAGAGCATCTGGTCGGCGGTGGAGATCACCTTGGAGTTCATCTCGTAGGCGCGCTGAGTGGTGATCATGTTGACCATCTCTTCAACGGTGCTGACGTTGGACGTTTCCAGGGTGTTCTGCAGCGTGGTACCAAAACCGTTCAGGCCCGGAGTGCCGATCTGTGGCGCGCCGGAAGCCGCGGTTTCCAGGAACAGGTTGTTGCCCACGGCTTGCAGGCCGGCCGGGTTGATGAAGTCGGCGGTCTGCAGGTTGCCGATCACTTGCGAGGCCGGGTTGCCGGCGATGGTGATCGACACGGTGCCGTCACGGCCAACGGTGAAGGTCTGCGCATCGTTCGGAATGATGATCGCCGGTTCCAGCGCGAAACCGCTGGCGTTGACGATCTGGCCATTGGAGTCGAGGTGGAAAGTACCGTCACGAGTGTAGGACGTGGTGCCGTCCGGCTGCAGGATCTGGAAGAAACCGCGACCGTCGATTGCCATGTCCAGCGGCTGCTCGGTGGTTTGCAGGCTGCCGGCGGTGACGTTTTTCTGCGTGCCGACAATGCGCACACC
>NZ_JBITTW010000026.1:64069-77280 GCF_044542195.1 Pseudomonas sp. NPDC079367 | reverse complement strand
CGTGCTTCTAGCACCGCGGACTCGCAGCTTGCCATCCACCCCTCTCACCCTAGAGTTTATTCCTAGATCAAGACACAAGCGGGCTTGCTCGCGAATGCACCACCTCGGTTCCGATGGCAGCGCTGCAAAAATCAGCGTCACCAAAACCTCCAGCTCCCGCCGATCTTCACGCAATCCCACCCGGCTCATTGCATCACCTCCACATCAAACTCCAACGGCTTGGCCGATTTCTGCCCGATCCCGTACCAGTCCAGTTTGCGCGTCAGCACCATGAACACCCCGAGCAGACCGAACAGCATCAGCGAGCCCATCAGCAGCGCGTAATCCTCAGCGCTCAGCAATCCATAAAGCAGGCCATACAACGCCGCCAGCCCGGCCGAAAAACTCAGGCCATGCCGCGCGCTGCGCAGGACGTGGCTGACATAAAACCCGATCAACAACACACAGCCACTCGCCGATAGCAGATACGCCAGAGCAAAACCGATGTGTTCCGACAGCGACAACAACAGCAGGTAAAAGAACGCCAGCGCGACACCGACCAAGGCATATTGCACCGGGTGCACCGCCAGGCTCTTGAGCACTTCGAAGAGGAAGAAACCGGCGAACGTGAGGACGATGAACAGCAGCGCGTATTTGATCGCCCGGTCGCTCTTGAGGTACTGATCCACCGGGTCGATGAAGCTCACACCAAAGCTGCGCCCGTTGAGTGCGTCACAATCGCCGGCGACACAGCGCTCCATTGCCTCTTGCAGGTTGGTTGAGAAAAACGAGGTCTGCCAATCGGCGCTGAAGCCCTGATTGTTGATCTCGCGCTTGGCCGGCAGGAAGTTGCCGACGAAGCTGGGGTGCGGCCAGTTGGCGGCGAGGCTGACGCTGCTGGTCTTGCCCACCGGCACCACGCGCAGCGAGCCGGTGCCTTGCAGGCGCAGGTCGAAGCCGAAGGTCAGCTGCGTGGCTTTGCTGGCGTCGAGTGCCGGTAGCGTCACGTGTACGCCCTCACCAATCCACGCCACTTCGCTGCCGGGTACGAAGTCCAGTTGCTGGCCGCCGAGCTCGAGTTTCAGCGCGTTTTCGATGCCGCGAATATCGCTGATACCCACGGCGAGGAACGGTGCGTCGAACTGGTAATCGGCAAAGTTTTCCTTGATGCCCAACTGCGCCGGCAGGGAAAAATGCCCGTCGATGCGGTTATCGGCGTGAAACAGTCGCGCCTCGTAAATGCCGCGTTTGCGCAGCTCGGTCTGGACTTGGCCGTCGAGTTCGAAATGCTCGGGGAGAAAGTACAAGCGCCCGCGGGCTTCGCTGATGTCCTCGTAGCGTTTGTTGGTTTTTTCGTTGGTTTTCCAGGTGCGCACGACCTTGCGATACGGCACCACCATGACCGGCCCGGTCAGTTGCTGGCTGTAACTGGAGCTGCGCGCGATGTCTTCGAGCACGCCGTCGCGCAATTGCTGACGCTCATCGATGATGCCGTCGATCAGCAGCAGCGGGATCAGCAACAGCAGGATCAGCAAGGCGATGGCGCCGAGCTTGATGGTCAGATTCTTGTTCATGGGACTCTCCCTGTTTGGATGCGGGGAGTCTGGTGATGCGGTGTGGAGGGAATGTGCGGGGAATATGGAGATTGTGTGGAAAGATCAAAAGATCGCAGCCTTCGGCAGCTCCTACAGTTGTACCGTATTCCAAATGTAGGAGCTGCCGAAGGCTGCGATCTTTTGGCTATCTCAAGGCAGGCGCAATACCACCTCAACCCCGCCCCCGACATTGCCAATGCGCATCCCGCCACCATGCAACTTCACCACTTCTTCGACAAAATTGAGCCCCAACCCGGTGCTCTTGCGTCCGCTGTCCGGGCGCGGCAGTGAGTAGAAACGCTCGGTCAGGCGCGGCAAGGCGTAATCGGGGATCGGCGTGGTCTGGTTGAACAGGCGGAACTCGATCTGCTCGCCAACCCGCTCGGCACTCAAGCGCAACAACCCTTGCGCCGGGGTGAAATCCAGCGCGTTTTCCAGCAGATTGCCCAGCGCCTGACGCAGCAGAAACGGCTCACCAAGCAACAGCAGATCCTCACCGATCGCTTGCTCGACACCCAGTCGCTTGGCCTCGATCCGTGCTGCCTGCGCCTTGAGCAGTTCTGCGACCAACAGCGCCAGCGGCACTGCCACCCGTTCTTCCAAGCCTTGGCGTTGCTCGACCTGCGCCAGATTGAGCAGGCGCTCGATCAACTGCTGCATCCGTGCGCTTTCGCTGTCGATATTGCTGACAAAGCGCAAACGCTGCACGGCCGGCATTTCACTTTGCAGTAACTCCGCCGCACCACGAATCGCCGCCAGCGGACTCTTCAATTCATGGGTCAAGGTGTGCACATAGCGCTCGACGTAGGCTTTGCCTTCGAGCTGCGTGCGCATCTGCTCGACCGCCGTCGCCAGTTGCTCCAGTTCGCCGCCACGATAATGCGGCACTTCCACGCGTCGGCCTTCGCTGACCGCTTGGGCATAGCCGGTCAAGCGGTGCAGCGCACGACTCAGCCACCACGACAACAACGCGCCGAACAACAGACCGAGGCCGATCAGCCCGGCGCCGTAAAACAGTAAACGCCGCTCGGTGCGATCGACATAGGGTTGCAGCGAGCTATTGGGCTTGGCCACGGTGACCGCGCCGATGATCTTGCCGTTGTCACGAATCGGCGCGCCGACGTGCATCACCGAGGAGTTCGGATCGTCAGGATCGCTGCGGCTGGAGCGCGCGCCATACTCGCCGCGCAGGGTCAGGTAGACATCGTTCCAGCGCGAATAATCCTGGCCGACCGCGACGCCGCTGGAGTCGAGCACGACAATGCCCTTGGCGTCGGTGACGTAGATGCGATGGTTGACCTGATTCTTCGGCAAACCCCAGATCGTCGCTTGCGGCTGGCGCTCGCCATAGGCGCGGAGCAATTGCGGCCAGCGATTCTCGCTGAGGGTGCCGGCCTTGAAATCGTCGCGCAGGATTTCTGCCATCAGGTTGGCGGTATCCACCAGCGTCTCTTCGGTGGACTGACGCACGCCAGGGCGAATTTCTTCCATCACCGTGTTGAGGACGAAATAACCGGTCAGGCCGACAAACAGCACATACACCAGAAAGATCCGCAGACCCAACGACATCAGCTGTGCCCCGGGCTGTAACTGTAACCCAGGCCGCGATGGGTCTGGATCGGCTCGGCTTCGGCGCGCACCAGGCGCAACTTGGCGCGCACGCTTTTGATGTGACTGTCGATGCTGCGCTCGTAGCCGGCATCGGCGGCTACGCCGAGGGCATCAAGCAGTTGCTCGCGACTGAATACCCGCTCGGGTTGCTCAAGCAGGCATTGCAACAGACGAAATTCATGGCGGGTCAGGCTCAGCGGCTGGCCGCGATAGCTGATCTGCACGCGTTCGACATCGATGCGAAATAGCGTTGAGCCTGCTTCCGGGGTTGGGCGCGGCGCCATGCGCTTGAGGATGGCTTTGACCCGCGCGGCCACTTCACGCGGGCTGAACGGCTTGACCACGTAATCGTCGGCACCGATCTCAAGACCCACCACGCGGTCGATCTCGGCGTCGCGGGCGCTGAGAAACAGCACTGGCACTTCAGTGAAGCGCCGCAGCTGCTTGCAGGTTTCGAAGCCACTGATGTCCGGCAGACCGATATCGAGAATGATCAGGTCGGCCGGGGTTTGCCGCTGATGCTCCAGCGCCGCTGCGCCGAGGTTCAGCCACGTGGTGCTGAACCCCTCGCCCTGCAAGGCAAAAATCAGTGTGTCGGCAATCGCCGCTTCGTCTTCGACAATCAGGATGTGCGGCATGGCGTCCGAGCCCGTGGCAGTTAGTGCGCGAACGGTGCCCCAAGCCCGGGGTTACGTCAATCAGACCACTTAGCAGTCAGGCTTGTCGGCGGTGTAGCGCCGCGCCGGATTGACCGCCGCGCCGAACTCGCGCAAAGCCTTGGCACCGATCAGCAGCGGGTAGTTGAAGTGGCTGCGGTCGGTCAGATTGACCTCGACGGTGCGCTTGACGTTGCCCAGGCACAATTCCAGATCCACCACCGGGCGCTTGGCGACCTCGCTGGTGTCGCGCTCTTCGTCATCTTCATCGGAGCGGCTCTTGATCTTGCTGATGCGCGCGACCTTATGTTCGAAGACCTTGTTGCTGGCATTTTTGGTGGCGAGGCGGAAACGCACCCAGTCTTCGCCATCGCGGGTGAAGGTTTCGATGTCCTTGGCCGACAGCGAGGCGGTCAGCGCGCCGGTGTCCATCTTGGCCTTGAGCACTTCGCCACCGATTTCCGGCAGCGCGATGTATTCGTAGCGACCGTACAGCGTCGGCTCGGCGGCCATGACCGGCAGCGCGACAAGGGCAAACAGAGCAAGGAGGGATTTCACGTAAGGGGCTTCCTTGGGAGGTTGGGCAACGGGATTTTAGACCGCCGCGCGGTTGATCGTTCCCACGCTCTGCGTGGGAATGCATCCTGTGACGCTCTGCGTCATAGGGGACGCGGAGCGTCCCGGGCGGCGTTACCACGCAGAGCGTGGGAACGATCAGGTTAACGGGACTGAAGTGAAACATTCGTCAGCGCCGATTTGGCCTGCCGCGCGAAGCTGCTTATCATGGCCCGCCCCTGACATTTAATAGAGTTGCTTATGCGCCGCCTGCTCACCGGCTGTTTCGTCACCCTGCTGCTGTTGCTCAACACCCTGATCCTGATCGGGCCACTGATGGTGTTCGCCCTGCTCAAACTGGTCGCACCCGGGCGCTGGCGTGACTGTGCATCCGGGGCGGTGATGTGGATTGCCGAGACCTGGGCCGAAATCGACAAGCTGATCTTTCAGCTGTGTATCCCGACGCAGTGGGACATACGCGGCGGCGACGATCTGCGCCGCGACACGTCCTATCTGGTGGTCAGCAACCATCAGTCGTGGGTCGACATTCCGGCGCTGATCCAGACCCTCAACCGGCGCACGCCGTTCTTCAAATTCTTTCTGAAAAAAGAGCTGATCTGGGTGCCGTTCCTGGGCCTGGCGTGGTGGGCGCTGGATTACCCGTTCATGAAGCGCTACACCAAAGCCTTTCTGGCGAAGAACCCGGAACTGGCGGGCAAGGATCTGGAGATCACCAAAGCGGCGTGCGAGCTGTTCAAGCGCCAGCCCGTGACAGTGGTCAATTATCTGGAGGGCACCCGCTACACCCTGGCGAAAAGCACGCAGCAGGCATCGCCGTTCAACCACCTGCTCAAACCCAAGGCCGGTGGCGTGGCGTTTGTGCTGGCGGCAATGGGCGAACAGCTCGACGCGATGCTCGATGTGACGGTGGTGTATCCGCAGGAGAAAATTCCGGGCTTCTGGGACCTGATCAGCGGCAACGTGCCACGCGTGATCATCGACATCCGCACCCGCGAACTCGACCCCTCGCTGTGGCAGGGCGATTACGAGAAGGATCCGGCGTTTCGTCTGCGCGTCCAGAACTGGGTCAACCAGCTCTGGACCGAGAAGGATCAGCGCATCGTCGCGTTGCGCAACGAGCGCCGCTGACTCAGCTGCCGGTGCCGGTGCCCCAGATGTTGCCCAGGCTGCTCAACAGCGAACCGCCGACGCCCTGCTGACCCAAGTACTGCAACAGCACCGGGGCAAACTGGCCGATCATGCCAGTGTCCATGCCCAGCGCGCTGAACGCGTTGTTGAGGTCGTTGCTGTCTTTGACATTGCCCAACGCATTCTCAAGGCCAGCAGACTTGCCGGACGAACCGAGCAACGCCCCGAGCGCCGCCAGATTGCCGCTGCCACCGGACAACTTGTCGATGCCCGGCACTTCCTTGGCCAGTTGCGAGTAGTCGGTGCTGCTCAATTGATTCTTCGCCAGACCCAGCATCGCACTGGTGCCGCCCACCGCTTGCTCTGGTGTCACGTCCAGCGCACTCAGGGCACTGAGCAGACCGGCGGTCTCCGAGGTCGGCGCAGCCGCCGCGGCCTTGTCGCCACCCTGCATGCCCGACACCGCACCGGCCACGTCATTCAGGCTGAAACCGGCAAATACCGGCCCCGCTGCCAGGGTCAGGAGCGATGCCAGGGCAAAACCGCGTGAAATCTTCATTCAGACATCCTCTTGGGGAAAAGCTGCCACCGGGTAACGGCGACGAAACTGGCGGTTTGACCGGGGATCGGGTGGCATGTTCCGGGTTGCAGATCCATTTTCAGCTACGATCCGTCGAGAAAATGTGAAAAGCACGACAATAAAAAACGGCGACCCTCGGGTCGCCGTCTTCTGTTGCGGTAAGACCTTACGCCGCGCTGAACAACTTGTGCGGGTCGATCACAAACTTCTTCGGCACACCGGCATCGAACTCGCCGTAGCCTTCCGGCGCCTGATCGAGGCTGATGACCTGCACGCCGACCACTTCGGCGATGTTGATGCGATCCCACATGATCGCCTGCATCAACTGGCGGTTGTACTTCATCACTGGCGTTTGCCCAGTGTGGAAGCTGTGGGATTTGGCCCAGCCCAGACCGAAGCGGATGCTCAGGCTGCCCATTTTCGCGGCGGCGTCGACGGCGCCCGGATCTTCGGTGACGTAAAGGCCGGGGATACCGATCTTGCCGGCCACGCGTACCACGCCCATCAGCGAGTTGAGCACCGTGGCCGGGGCTTCGGCCTTGACGCCGTCGTGGCCGTGGCCGCGTGCTTCGAAACCGACGCAGTCCACCGCGCAGTCGACTTCCGACTCGCCCAGCAGTGCAGCGATCTGTTCGTGCAGCGGAGTGTCCTTGGACAGGTCGACGATTTCAAAACCCTGGGCTTTGGCGTGAGCCAGGCGGATGGTGTTGACGTCGCCGACGATCACTACCGCCGCGCCGAGCAGACGTGCCGAAGCGGCAGCAGCCAGACCGACCGGACCGGCGCCGGCGATGTACACGGAGCTGCCCGGGCCAACGCCAGCAGTGACGGCGCCGTGGTAACCGGTCGGGAGGATGTCGGAGAGGCAGGTCAGGTCGCGGATTTTCTCCATGGCCTTGTCGCGGTCCGGAAGTTTCAGCAGGTTGAAGTCGGCGTACGGCACCAGCACGTATTCGGCCTGGCCGCCGGTCCAATCGCCCATGTCGACGTAACCGTAAGCGCCACCGGCACGGGCCGGGTTGACGGTCAGACAGACGCCGGTGTGTTGCTCCTTGCAGGAACGGCAGCGCCCGCAAGCCACGTTGAACGGCACGGAAACCAGATCGCCGATTTTCAGGTTTTCGACGTCAGAGCCCTTTTCGATCACCTCACCGGTGATCTCGTGGCCCAGCACCAGACCGGTCTGCGCCGTGGTCCGGCCGCGCACCATGTGCTGGTCGGAGCCGCAAATGTTGGTGGAGACCACTTTGAGGATGACCCCGTGTTCGATCTTGCGACCGCGCGGATCCTGCATTTTCGGATAGTCGATTTTCTGTACTTCGACCTTGCCAGCGCCGAGATACACCACACCACGATTGCCAGACATGCTTTCACCTCGCTGTTGTTTTTATGGAACTGCGTTGCCCCGGTTGGGCAGCGCGTTGAGTGCTCGGTAAATCAAAAGATCGCAGCCTTCGGCAGCTCCTACATGGATCGCATCCCCCTGTAGGAGCTGCCGAAGGCTGCGATCTTTTGGCGATCTAGAGAACGACGGTTCTGTTGGCGTTCAGGAACACCCGTCTTTCGATGTGATACCCAACCGCCCGCGCCAGCGTCAGGCCTTCGATATCGCGCCCCTTGGCGATCAGATCCTCGGGGTAATGACTGTGATCCACCGCCTCGACGCCCTGAGCAATGATCGGCCCTTCATCCAGATCGTTATTGATGTAATGCGCCGTCGCGCCGACCAGTTTCACGCCTTTGTTGTAAGCCTGGTGATACGGTTTGGCGCCCTTGAAGCCCGGCAGCAGCGAGTGATGAATGTTGATCGCCTTGCCATCGAGCTTGCGGCACAGCTCCGGCGACAGCACCTGCATGTAGCGAGCGAGGATCACCAGTTCGGCACCGGCTTCTTCGATCACCTGCCAGACCTGACGCTCCTGCGCCGGTTTGTCGTTGGGGTCGAGAGGGAAATGGTAGTAGGGAATCTGGTGCCAGTCGGCCAGCGGCTTGAGATCCGGATGGTTGGACACCACCGCCGCCACGTCCATCGACAACTGGCCGATGCGCTGGCGGTAGAGCAAGTCGTTGAGGCAGTGATCAGCCTTGGAGACCATGATCACCACTTTCGGCCGGTAGTTCGGTGCGGTCAGCTCAAACAGCATGCCGAACGCTTGCCCGCGCTCGGCCAAGCCTTCGCGGAAGGACTGCTCGTCGAAGCCGTCCGGCTGGCGGAATTCGACGCGAATGAAGAAGCGCCCCGAGAGGCGGTCATCGAACGAGTGATGCTCGGTGACGTAGCAGCCCTGCTCGAACAGAAAACGCGTGACCGCGTCCACCGTGCCGAGGACGCTGGGGCAGTCGGCGGTCAGAATCCATGTGTCTGGGGCGCGGCTCATATTTTTTCCTCTGATCGTTCCCACGCTCTGCGTGGGAACGCCGCCATGGACGCTCTGCGTCCGCTCTTGGGACGCGGAGCGTCCCGGGATGCATTCCCACGCGGAGCGTGGGAACGATCATCATCAGGCCTGAACGCTAAGGCCGTACTCGGCCGAAGCATCCTGCAACCACAACCACCAGTAATCCGAGAAGCTGCGACGGATCAGCAACTCCCAGGTGTCTTCGGCCGTGTGTCGAATCATCAGCTGCGACTTGGCGAACACCGTGCCCACCGCTTTACCGACCGGGAAGTTGTTCGGGTGCACGTCATAGCTGGTGGATTTCATCAGCACCTGACGCACGTTCGGTCCGCTCAGTTCGAGGATCTGCTGGCCGCCGCTGACGTTCACGATAGCAATGTGCAGATCACCCAGCGCTTCGCGCAGTTTCTGCTCGGCGGCGAATTCTTCGCCGCTTGGCACGATCAGCAGCCACTCGTCCGGGCCCATCCATTGCAGGCTGGTTTCGCCTTTGACGATCACGCTCAGAGCGCCGGGCAATTCAATGCCAAGCGCTTTGTGCACACCGGCCGCGAACGCCGCGTCGTGGCCATCGCCACGAATGGTCAGGTGGCCGAGGAGTTTTTTCTCACGCACGATCACGCCGGCGTTTTTGCGGCCCTTGCCGACCAGGCTGGCGAGGTCGGCATGGTGCAGCGACGACTCGGCACGGGCACCGGTAGTCGGGCGTTGTTGGTAAACATTGGCTGTGGTCATAAAGCACCTTCTGAATTCTGTTGGTTCCGGCCCTTGTGGTGGCGGTACCGCCGCCTTCGCGAGCAAGCCCGCTCCCACATTTGACCGCATTCCCCTGTGGGAGCGGGCTTGCTCGCGAATAGCCGCCCGCCCACCGCTCCCGGGGGCTGTCAGATGTTCTGCCGCTCACCCTTCGGATCGAAGAACACCGAAGAAACGATTTCCGCCTCGATCACGCTGCCATCGGCCAGCGGAGCGAACACCCGCTCGCCCAGGCGCTTGAGACCGCCCTTGACCACACCCATGGCAAACGAATAACCGAGGGAGTTGTGTGCGTAGCTGGAGGTCACGTGGCCGACCATGGTCATCGGGATCGCCTGCTTGGTGTTGAACACCAGTTGCGCACCTTCCGGCAGCCATTTGGTCGGATCGATCGGTTTCAGCCCCACCAGTTGCTTACGCTGATCACGCACGCAATCTTCACGGTTCATCCCACGCTGGCCGATCCATGAGAACGGTTTGGTGCGCCCCACACACCAGCCCATGTTCAGGTCGTCCGGGGTCATCGAGCCATCGGTGTCCTGGCCGACGATGATGAAACCCTTCTCGGCCCGCAGCACGTGCATGGTTTCGGTGCCGTACGGCGTCAGGTTGTACTGCTTGCCGGCCTCGACGATTTTCTCCAGCACGCCCATCGCATAATCGGCCTGGACGTTGACTTCGTACGACAACTCACCGGTGAACGAGATACGGAACACCCGCGCCGGCACATCGCCGACCATGCCTTCTTTCCAGGTCATGAACGGGAACGCTTCGTTGCTCAGATCGATGTCGGTCACGGTGCTGAGCAGCTTGCGGCTGTTCGGCCCGGAGAGGGTCATGGTCGCCCAGTGGTCGGTGACCGAGGTGAAGTACACCTTCAAGTCCGGCCATTCAGTCTGGTGGTACAGCTCCAGCCACTGCAGTACGCGGGCAGCGCCGCCGGTGGTGGTGGTCATGACGAAATGGTTGTCGGCCAGACACGCCGTGACACCGTCGTCGAAGACCATGCCGTCTTCCTTGCACATCAAACCGTAACGCGCCTTGCCCACGTCGAGCTTGGTCCAGGCGTTGGTGTACACGCGGTTGAGGAATTCGCGGGCATCCGGGCCTTGAATGTCGATCTTGCCGAGGGTCGAGGCATCGAGCAGGCCGACGCTGTCGCGCACGGCTTTGCATTCGCGCTTGACCGCCGCGTGCAGGTCTTCACCGTTTTTCGGGAAGTACCATGGACGCTTCCACTGACCGACGTCTTCAAACTCGGCGCCGTTCTTCACGTGCCAGGCATGCAGTGCGGTGTAGCGCACCGGTTCGAAGATGTGCCCGCAATGCCGACCGGCCACGGCGCCGAAGGTCACCGGCGTGTAGTTCGGACGGAACATGGTGGTGCCCATCTGCGGGATCGTCACGTTCAAGGAACGTGCGGCAATCGCCAGACCGTTGACGTTGCCGAGCTTGCCCTGATCGGTGCCGAAGCCCAGCGCGGTGTAGCGTTTGACGTGCTCGACCGACTCGAACCCTTCGCGGGTCGCCAGTTCGATGCCGCCGGCAGTGACGTCGTTCTGGAAGTCTACAAATTGCTTCGGGGCACGCGCCGAATTCTTCTCGTGCGGCACCTGAAACAGCGCCAGGGTCGGCTCTTCAAGACGGCTGAGCGCTTTCGGCAACACGCCTTCAACCGTCTGGAAACCGGCTTCGGCAGCAGCGCGCACGCCACCTTCAAAACCGTCGGCCAGCGAATCGCCAAGCGCGTAAACGCCATTGACGCCACCGACGCACACGCGTTTCTGCGGTGCTTCGCCCGGTACGAAACCGAGAATGTCTTCACGCCAGACCGGTTTGCCACCGAGGTGCGACGCCAGGTGAACCACCGGGCTGTAACCGCCGGAGCTGGCCACCAGATCGCAATCGAGCCATTCACCCGGACTGGTCACGGCGTGGGCCTTTACGTCAATCGCGGCGACGCGGGCGGCGGTCACGCGCTTGCTGCCGCGCACCTCGATGACGGCGCTGCCGGTGAGAATGCGAATGCCTTTGGCACGCGCTTCTTCCACCAGCGCACCACGCGGGTTGCTGCGCGCATCGGCGATGGCGACCACTTGCAGACTGGCATCGAGCCAATCCAGAGCGACGCGATAGGCGTGATCGTTGTTGGTCGACAGCACCAGTTTTTTGCCCGGCGCTACGCCATAGCGACGCACGTAAGTCGACACCGCACCAGCGAGCATGTTGCCCGGCACATCGTTGTTGCCATAAACAAGAGGACGCTCATGCGCACCGGTCGCCAGCACCACACGCTTGGCGCGCACGCGGTGGATGCGCTGACGCACCTGGCCGATCGGCGCACGGTCACCGAGGTGATCGGTGAGGCGCTCGTGAATGGTCAGGAAGTTATGGTCGTGGTAACCATTGACCGTGGCGCGCGGCAAGAGCAGCACGTCCGGGGTGTTCTTCAGCTCGGCGAGGACGCTGGCGACCCACTCCATCGCCGGTTTGCCGTCGAGGCTTTCGCGCGAGTCGAGCAGGCTGCCGCCGAACTCTTCCTGCTCATCGGCCAGAATCACCCGGGCACCGCTGCGCGCAGCGGCCAGGGCAGCGGCGAGACCGGCCGGGCCGGCACCGACGATCAGCACGTCGCAGTGCTGGTTCATGTAGTCGTAGGTGTCTGGATCGTTCTCGGTCGGCGAACGGCCGAGGCCGGCAGCCTTGCGGATGTACTTCTCGTAGGTCATCCAGAACGATTGCGGGTACATGAAGGTTTTGTAGTAGAAACCCGGCGGCATCAGCTTGCCGCCGACCTTGCCGAGAATCCCCATCATGTCGTTGTTGACGCTCGGCCAGCCGTTGGTGCTGGTCGCGACCAGACCTTGGTACAACGCCTGTTGCGTGGCGCGCACGTTGGGAATCTGCGTGGCTTCGGTGGCGCCGATCTGCAGCACGGCGTTCGGCTCTTCGGAACCGGCGGCGAAGATGCCGCGAGGACGCGAATACTTGAAGCTGCGGCCGATGATATCGACGCCGTTGGCGATCAGTGCGGCGGCCAGCGAGTCGCCTTCATAGCCTTTGTAGGTCTGGCCGTTGAAGGTGAAGCTCAGCACTTTGTTGCGGTCGATCCGTCCACCGTTGGACAGGCGATTGGTCTGGCTCATACCTTCTCTCCCAGCGCCGTCGTGGCTGTTTTTGCAGCGCCAGCCTTGTCGGTGAATTGCGGCTTCTCGCCGATCTTGTAGCTCTCGAGAATCTCGTAGGTCACGGTATCGCGAGTGACGTTGAAGTACTGGCGGCAACCGGCGACGTGGTCCCACAGCTCGTGGTGCAACCCGCGTGGGTTGTCACGGAAGAACATGTAGTCGCCCCACTCCTCGTCGGTGCAGGCGTTCGGATCCAGTGGACGCGGGATATGCGCCTGGCCGGATGCATGGAATTCCTCTTCGGAGCGCAGTTCGCCGCAGTGAGGACAGAAGATGTGCAACATAGGGATTTCTCCTGTTAGTGGGCGACGGCAGCAGCGCCGTGTTCGTCGATCAGTGCACCGTTGTGGAAACGGTCGATGGAAAACGGTGCGGCCAGTGGGTGCATTTCACCCTTGGCCAGGCTTGCAGCGAAGACGTTGCCCGAGCCCGGGGTGGCCTTGAAGCCACCGGTGCCCCAACCGCAGTTGAAGAACATGTTCGGCACCGGGGTCTTGGAGATGATCGGGCAGGCGTCCGGGGTGGTGTCGACGATGCCGCCCCACTGACGGTTCATGCGCACGCGGGACAACACCGGGAACATCTCGACGATGGCCTGGACCGTGTGTTCGATCACCGGGTACGAGCCACGCTGGCCGTAGCCGTTGTAGCCGTCGATACAGGCTCCGATCTCCTTTTATCATTTGTCTTTCTGGCTGTTGTTTACGTGATAGTCGTTTGATTTTATCTTTTTGTGTATAATT
>NZ_JBITTW010000026.1:0-64059 GCF_044542195.1 Pseudomonas sp. NPDC079367 | reverse complement strand
CCGAGCACCAGGTCGCCTTTGTCGGACTGGCTGATGTAGCCGTGCACGGCGTTGGACATGATCACGCTGTCGATAATCGGCTTGATCGGCTCCGACACCAGCGCTTGCAGCGGGTGGGATTCGATCGGCAGGCGAAAGCCGGCGAGCTTGGCCATGTGCCCGGAGTTACCGGCAGTGACCACGCCGACGCGCTTGGCGCCAATGAAGCCCTTGTTGGTTTCCACGCCGATGCACACGCCGTTTTCCTTGCGGAAACCGATCACTTCGGTCTGCTGGATCAGGTCCACGCCCAAGGCATCGGCGGCACGCGCGAAGCCCCAGGCCACGGCATCGTGACGGGCCACGCCGCCGCGACGCTGCACCGTGGCGCCCATTACCGGGTAGCGGGTATTTTTTGAGCAATCGAGGTACGGAATTTCGTCTGCCACTTGCTTGGCGTTGAGCAGTTCACCATCCACGCCGTTGAGGCGGTTGGCGCTGACCCGACGTTCCGAATCCCGGATGTCCTGCAGGGTGTGGCACAGGTTGTAGACGCCGCGCTGGGAGAACATCACGTTGTAGTTGAGGTCCTGCGACAGGCCTTCCCACAACTTCATCGCGTGTTCGTACAGGTGCGCCGACTCGTCCCACAGGTAGTTGGAACGCACGATGGTGGTGTTGCGCGCGGTGTTACCGCCGCCGAGCCAGCCCTTCTCGACCACGGCGACGTTGGTGATGCCGTGCTCCTTGGCCAGATAGTAGGCCGTCGCCAGGCCGTGCCCGCCGCCGCCGACGATGACCACGTCGTAGACTTTTTTCGGGGTGGGCGTGCGCCACATGCGCTGCCAGTTTTCGTGGTGGCTGAGCGAGTGTTTGAACAGGCCGAAGCCGGAATAGCGTTGCATAGTCATTACTCCAAAACCGACTCAGCGATAAACCGGGAAGTCTGCGCACAGGGCCGAGACCTGCTGGGCGACATTGGCCTCGACATCGGCGTCGCCGAGGTTGTCGAGGATGTCGCAGATCCAGCCGGCGAGGGTTTCGCACTGGCTGACCTTGAAGCCGCGCGTGGTCACCGCCGGGGTGCCGATGCGCAGGCCCGAGGTCACGAACGGCGACTGCGGGTCGTTCGGCACGGCGTTCTTGTTCACGGTGATGTGCGCACGGCCCAGCGCAGCGTCGGCGTCCTTGCCGGTCAGGCCCTGACGGATCAGGCTGACCAGGAACAGATGGTTGTCGGTGCCGCCGGAGACCACATCGTAGCCACGCTTGATGAACACGCTGGCCATCGCCTGAGCGTTGTCGATCACTTGTTGCTGATAGGCCTTGAAACCCGGCTCCAGCGCTTCCTTGAAGCACACCGCCTTACCGGCGATGACGTGCATCAGCGGGCCACCCTGGGCGCCGGGGAACACTGCAGCGTTGAGCTTCTTTTCAATTTCTTCGTTGGACTTGGCCAGGATCAGCCCGCCACGCGGACCGCGCAGGGTTTTGTGGGTGGTGGTGGTGACCACGTCGGCGTACGGCAGCGGGTTCGGGTACAGGCCGGCAGCCACTAGACCGGCGACGTGAGCCATGTCGACGAACAGCAGCGCGCCAACCTTGTCCGCGATCTGACGGAAGCGCGGGAAGTCCAGTGTCTTCGAGTAAGCGGAGAACCCGGCGACGATCATTTTCGGCTTGCACTCGACGGCCAGACGCTCGACTTCGTCGTAGTCGATCAGCCCGGTGTCGGTGTTGATGCCGTACTGCACGGCGTTGTAGAGCTTGCCCGAAGACGACACTTTCGCGCCGTGGGTCAGGTGACCGCCGTGGGCCAGGCTCATGCCGAGAATGGTGTCGCCCGGCTGGATCAGCGCCAGGTACACCGCGCTGTTGGCCGAAGAACCGGAGTGCGGCTGGACGTTGGCGTAATCGGCGCCGAACAGTTGCTTGGCGCGTTCGATCGCCAGCGCTTCGACTTTGTCCACGTGCTCGCAGCCGCCGTAATAGCGCTTGCCCGGATAGCCTTCGGCGTATTTGTTGGTCAGGCCGCTGCCTTGCGCCTGCATGACGCGCTTGCTGGTGTAGTTCTCCGACGCGATCAGCTCGATGTGATCTTCCTGACGTTGCTCCTCGGCATTCATCGCCGCCAGCAGTGCATCGTCGTAACCCTGGATCTGGTCTTGCTTGCTGAACATCGCGTCTCTCCCAGCGGCATCTGTGCGCCATTCGTCTCGGTAAGGCACCGGCAATCGCAGCGGTGCCCTTTGATGCGATGGTATGGCCGGCTTCGAGTGGTCAAATGCCTGCGGGCGCCACGCAAAGGTGCGTTTACGACATGGCTGGAAATGACTGGACAATGCGTTCCCCTGTAGGAGCTGCCGAAGGCTGCGATCTTTTGACTTTGACTTTGAAGATCAAAAGATCGCAGCCTTCGGCAGCTCCTACAGGGGTTATGCGATCAACTGGCGGGCGGCGAGCAGCAGGAGGAAATGCGCCGGATAAAGCGCATACGCCCAGCGCCGCATCGCTGGCGGCTGAAGGTGTCGCAGATGTCGCAACAGGAACATTCCCAGCACTGGCGCAAACAGACACGTCGCCAGACCGAGAATCGCCACGCAGTTGCCGAACCGCGCCGATTCGAGCAACACCTGCCATTGGTTCGCCGCCAGACAGACCAGCCCCGGCAACAGACTGAAATACAACGGCCGCCGAAATATCAGCAGCATCGCCAACGGCAGCAGCACGCCGAAGAAACCGAACATCAGCCGATCTGAAAAAAACGCCCCAGCTACCAGCGCGGCCAATGCGAGCAACCGCGAAATCGATGCCGAATCCTGCCAACCCCGCGCCACCAGCAGCCCCAACGCCAGAGTCGGCATCACGTTCAACGTGTCAGGCTCGGGAATGTACAAGCGATAAGGAATTTCACTGATGGCACTGAACAGCAACAGCCAGCTCAGATATCGCCACTCCATCTTCCGCGAACCGTCGCGCGCCAGATTCGCCGCCATCGCCAGGCAAAACCATGGAAACGCCAGGCGACCTGGCACAAACAACCAGTCGACGGAGAAGCCGACATATCGCAGATGATCGAGCAACATGCTCAGCAGCGCCAACCACTTGAGCAGGTCCAGCGCACCGTCGCGTTGGCTCAGGTGCATAATCGGCCCATAAACTGGTAATTTTCCCCACCCGACATTGCATGTGCTCCCCGGAAGATCTTCGGTAAAGTGCGCATCCTCATTGACCACGAGCCTTCACAAGAGTCTCGATTACGGAAGCCGGCCATGACCGACAAGAGCCAACAATTCGCCAGCGACAACTATTCCGGTATCTGCCCTGAAGCCTGGGCAGCCATGGAACAGGCCAACCACGGCCACCAGCGCGCTTACGGCGACGATGAATGGACCGCCCGTGCGGCCGATCATTTCCGCAACCTGTTCGAAACCGACTGCGAAGTGTTCTTCGCCTTCAACGGCACCGCCGCCAACTCGCTGGCCCTGTCGTCGCTGTGCCAGAGTTACCACAGCGTGATCTGCTCGGAAACCGCCCACGTCGAAACCGACGAATGCGGCGCTCCGGAATTCTTTTCCAACGGTTCGAAACTGCTGATTGCCGGCACCGAAAACGGCAAGATCACTCCGCAGTCGATCCGCGAAGTCGCACTCAAGCGCCAGGACATTCATTACCCGAAACCGCGCGTCGTCACCCTGACCCAGGCCACTGAAGTCGGCAGCGTCTACACCCCGGAAGAAGTCCGCGCGATCAGCGCCACCTGCAAAGAGCTGGGCCTGCACCTGCACATGGACGGCGCGCGGTTTTCCAACGCCTGCGCATTCCTTGGCTGCTCGCCGGCGGATCTAACCTGGAAGGCCGGCGTCGATGTGCTGTGCTTTGGCGGCACGAAAAACGGCATGGCCGTGGGCGAGGCGATTCTGTTCTTCAACCACAAACTGGCCGAAGACTTCGATTACCGCTGCAAACAGGCCGGGCAACTGGCGTCGAAAATGCGCTTCCTGTCGGCGCCCTGGGTCGGCATTCTGGAAAACGGCGCCTGGCTCAAATACGCCCGCCACGCCAACCACTGCGCGCAGCTACTGGCCGAACTGGTCAGCGACATTCCCGGCGTCGAACTGATGTTCCCGGTCCAGGCCAACGGCGTGTTCCTGCAACTGTCGGAACCGGCCATCGCTGCGTTGACTGCAAAGAACTGGCGTTTCTACACCTTCATCGGCAAGGGCGGCGCACGATTCATGTGCTCCTGGGACACCGAAGAAGAGCGCGTGCGCGAACTGGCGCGCGATATTCGCGAGGTCATGTCGGCCTGATTCCCCTCCCTAGTTGCATTCCCATGCTCAGCACGGGAATGCAACCCAGAGGCTGCGCGTCGCAGACCTGCATTTTCAGAATCGGACTACACCAAGGCCTACAGAAAGCACAAAAAACCCGCCATAGACTGCCCGCTCCCGATTCAAGGAGCGCACGCGATGGCAATTCCCGGCTACATGACGATCATGGGCAAGACCCAAGGGCTGATTTCGGCAGGCTGCTCAACGCCTGATTCGGTCGGCAACAGATATCAGGCGGCACACACCGATCAAATCATGGTGCTGTCGTACAGCCACAACCTCGCCAACCTCGACAACTCTCACCGAGCCACCCACGCGCCGGTCATTGTCACCAAAGTCGTCGACAAATCTTCACCGCTGCTGGCCCAGGCACTGGCCAACCGTGAAGAGATCGACTGCAAGATCAACTTCTACCGAACCTCCCCTCAGGGTCAGCAGGAAAAATACTTTTCTGTCTCGATCGACGGTGCGGTGCTCACCGAACTGAACCTGGATATGCCCCACGTCATTCTGCACAGCGACGCTGAGCCTCAGGAGCAGGTCGCCATTCGTTATCGTGGTATCAGCTGGGTGCATCACCTCGCCGGGACCAGTGGCCATGCCTCATGGGGCGAAGAAGGTTGAGCGATCAACGCCACGACCTCAGCGACGTTCGACACGCTGCCGGCAAGCTGCTCGCACAGGCACAGACAGTCGGCTCACGTCATCTGGCATTCGGCAGTGCGCGCGTGCAGTTCAATCAGGAGGTCGCGCGCTTCGCCAAGGGCATTGTCGATGATGTCGCCAGCGGCCGCCTTTCAGCGGACATGGGCCTTGACGCCCTTGCACAGGAACAGCGTCATCTTCTGAACCAATCCAGAGTTCTGGTACGCGGCACCAAAGGTGCCGTTCCTGAAGGGGTAAAAAAAAGCCCATTATCGATGCTCAGGCAGCCTGCCTCGCGCTCCGATCCAGACAGGTTGCTGCGCGCGATTCATCAGCAGAACCTCAGGGTGGCACGCGTCAATAACAGCAGCACCGCGCGCAGCCCTCACCCCGTCAACGACTTGAAGTTCTTCCCCAGCGAGCACTGGCCGCAAGATCGTCCGGCCCCGTCAGAGCCGGGGTTTTACATCGTGCCGAAAAGCATTGTCGCCGAGAAGCTTGAGGCACAACTGCTCCCCTCCGCCAACCCGAATGTCATCGCCAGATTCAGGAGTCTGAATCCGAACCCGGACATGATTAAAGCGGGTTCGATGATCGTGCTGAGCGACCCTGACAATCAGCAATGCACATACGAAGAAGCATTGCTGATGCAGACCGCCCGTTTCGTCAGTGCGACGCTGGAACCACTGACCTTGGAAGAAGCGGATTTCATGGCGCAGCACTATGGCGTGATCCAGACCGCACTCGCCTATGAATCAAAAGTGATCGGGGTCGTCACGGCCATGGCAGCCAATCATCTGGATGGCATAAAAAATGTCCTCGCGGATCTTGAGCAGCTGCATGTTCATACGCTGGACGCAAAAAACCACCGGGTCTCTGAAGAATTCATAAACAAGCGTGACCAATTACTCAAAAAGCTGGACGTCCAACTCAATCGGTTCACCCGACAGAGTATTGGCATCCCCGATTACCCGAGCCTGAAGACCACTCTAGGCATTGATCATCCCTATCTTGTGCACCACTGGCGAAAAGCCGGCGGCATCGGCCAGAACCCAGGTTATGCCACGCATATTCGGGCAGTCAGCCAAGCATCACAGTACGTTAAATATGGCGGCTGGATCGGTACAGCGGTGGGTGGTGGCGCCTCCGCCTTAAAGGTGCAGGATGTCTGCATGCACGGAAGCGCGGAGGCATGTGAAAAAGTGAAGTTCACGGAGAGCGGAAGCTTTTTGGGTGGTGTGGGTGGCGGAATGGTTGCCGGCGCGCTCGTAAGCTTGACTGCCTCAACGATTTGCGTAGGCGCTGGCCTCCCGACAGGCGGGCTTGGCACTGTACTTTGCAGTGCGCTACTGGCAGGACTCGGAAATTACGCCGGCGGGACTTTGGGCGAGAAAGGCGGCGAACGGATCGCACAGAAAGTATACGAGGCTGTTAAATGACTCTTCGTACTTCAGAGAAAATATTCTTGTTGATTGGTATTGTAGACTTCGTCGGCATATTTATTTTGATAGGAGTGATGTTATATGTCGCGAAAACAAAGACCGAAACCATATTGAACCATCTAACAAACAGTTCTATTTCGAGCAGACTGATAATGCTTTGGCACGGAGGTCCTTGGGGCAAAATCTACATGATGGGAGAAGTGTTCGACATCATGCGAAACCCTGAACTTTACATTTACACCGGAAAACTTTGCGCGAAAGACTTCGAAAACTTCCCCAAAAAACTGAAAAAGAACCTGATTATTTTATACAAACTGGTTTTCATTTTTTTTGCAATTATGATGTGCTTGGGAATAAGCTCATCCGTAGATCAAATTAACAATATCGTAAAAGATCCAATTGTGATCATGACACTGGTGAGTTTCACAGGTCTTTTAGTGGTAAATGGAATTTTACTTTATACCGCCAAGAGAAGACTGGAAACGATCCTAAATAGCCTGAAACGCAGTTCAATCACATCGTCTTTGCTCATGTTATGGCAAGCGGGCCTGGGGGGACGTATTTATATGTTGGGTGAGATTTTCGGCATCCTCAAAAAACCCGCACGGTACATTTCTCAAGGCAAAGTCAGCGCAAGAGACGTTAAGAATTTCCCGCCAAAACTCAAACGCGACCTGCTCACACTGAATAAATACCAGCAAATATTTGGCTTTGCCTTTGTGGGCTTCGGCCTGCTCGCTTTGTTCGGGCTGATTTGAAATTGCACTTTCCCGGTCGATCTCCTCATTTAGGAGATCGACCCAAGTTCATGGCTATTTAAAACTCAATCCGCACATCCCCCTTCGGCACGCTGCAGCACGACAGGATAAATCCTTCCGCCTCGTCGTCCTCGGTAATCCCGCCGTTGTGTTCCATCTCCACTTCGCCGCCCAGTTTCATCACCTTGCATGTCCCGCAAATGCCCATGCCGCAGGCTTTGGGGATCATCAGGCCGAGCTTGGCGGCGGCTGCGTGCACGGTTTCGCCCGGGCCGACACGGATGCTCTTGCCAGAAGCGGTGAATTCGACCTGGTGCAGATCCGCCGCGTCGATTTCCGGCGCATCGGCGGCTTGCTCGGCCTGCTCCACCGCGTCGGCACGCGCCTCGGGTGGCGTGGCGCCGAAAGATTCTTCGTGATAGCGCGACATGTCGTAGCCGGCCGCTTCCAGCAAGCGCTTGACTGCGGTCATGTACGGCGTCGGGCCGCAGCAGAACACTTCGCGCTCGAGGAAATCCGGCACCATCAGTTCGAGCATCTTGTGATTCAGATAACCGCGATAACCAGCCCAGGGCTCACCGAGGCCGTGCTTCTCACAGATCAGGTGCAGGCTGAAGTTATCGATCCGCGACGCCATGTGCTCAAGCTCGCGGTGGTAAATGATGTCTTTCGGCGAGCGCGCGCTGTGCACGAAGGTCATGTCGACGTTGGCGTTGGTGTCGTAGAACCAGCGCGCCATCGACATGCACGGGGTGATGCCGACGCCGCCGCTCAGGTACAGGACTTTCGGGCTCGGGAAGTCGATCGCGTTGAACAGCCCGACCGGGCCGTGCACCGCCAGCTCCTGACCTTCATGCAGGGTGTCGTGCAGCCAGTTCGAGACCTTGCCGCCCGGCACGCGTTTGATTGTCACAGAGAAGCTGTACGGCACCGACGGCGAGCTGGAAATCGTGTACGAGCGCATGATCGGCTGGCCTTCGATTTCCAGCTCAAGGGTGACGAACTGCCCCGGCTTGAAGAAGAACAGGATCGGCTGGTCGGCCATAAAGCAGAAGGTGCGCACATCCCAGGTTTCCTGGATGACTTTGACGCAACGGACAATGTGTCGGCCATTGGCCCAGGTCTGGGTGGTGACCGGATTCAGGAAGCTGTTGGACATGCTGTTCTCCACGGCCGACTGTCGGCCTCTTGTCGGCGATTCTGCGTATAGCGCAGACCGTGCGTTTACCTATCCGCGACATTGACATACTTATCGCGACCAGCCCTTGAACACCGGGCCTTGCGCGTCGGGAACAGATTGCACCATGTCGCCCATGGATAAGGTTCGGGGCAGCGCCGGCCCCACACTCGCCCCAACACAAGACGATTTCTTTACACCTTGCGTAGCAACCGTTTTGCAGTACACCTGATCAGCCACTTTCGCCGGCCACGCAGAGGGCCATGAGGATTACATCGATGGACGTCACCGCAAAAATCAGCCTGGGCGATCCGCTGGAACCCGCACGCAAGGCCACCGCACAAATGCTCCAGGAACGCGAGCGGACCTTTTCCCTGCCGCAGCCGTTCTACAGCGACGAGCGCCTGTTCGATATCGACATGCAGGAGATCTTTCAGAAAGAGTGGTTGATCGCCGGCATGACCTGCGAAATCCCGGCCAAGGGCAACTACCTGACTTTGCAGATCGGCAAGAACCCGATCATCGTCATTCGCGGCGCCGAAGGTGTGGTGCATGCCTTCCACAACGTCTGCCGCCACCGTGGCTCGCGCCTGTGCACCAGTGAAAAAGGCAAGGTCGCGAAACTGGTCTGCCACTACCACCAGTGGACGTATGAACTGGACGGGCGCCTGCTGTTCGCCGGCACCGAGATGGGCGCCGACTTCGACATGAAGCAGTACGGCCTCAAACCGGTGAACGTGAAAACCGCCGGTGGCTACATCTTCATCAGCCTGGCGGAAAACCCGCCGGCCATCGATGATTTCCTGTCGACGCTCAACCACTACATGGAACCGTACGACATGGAGAACACCAAGGTGGCGATCACCACCACCTTGATGGAAAAGGCCAACTGGAAACTGGTGCTGGAAAACAACCGCGAGTGCTACCACTGCAACGCGTCGCACCCGGAGCTGCTGAAGACCCTGCTGGAGTGGGACGACGTCACCGACCCGCGCGCCGATCAGGCGTTCAAGGATCACGTCGCCGCCTCCGCCGCTGCCTGGGAAGCCGAGAAGATCCCTTACGCCCACGCCAGTTTCGGCTTGCGCAACCGTATCGTGCGCATGCCGCTGCTCAAGGGCACCGTGTCGATGACCCTCGACGGCAAGCAAGGCTGCGCGAAACTGATGGGCCGGATCAAGAACCCGGACCTGGGCTCGATGCGCATCCTGCACCTGCCGCATTCGTGGAACCACTGCATGGGCGATCACATCATCGTCTTCACCGTTTGGCCGATCAGCGCCCAGGAAACCATGGTTACCACCAAGTGGCTGGTGCACAAAGACGCGGTGGAAGGTGTCGATTACGACGTTGAGCGCATGCGTCAGGTGTGGGACGCGACCAACGATCAGGACCGGCGTCTGGCTGAAGAAAACCAGCGCGGGATCAACTCCACGGCCTACCAGCCAGGGCCTTACTCGAAGACTTACGAGTTTGGCGTGGTCAACTTCGTCGATTGGTACAGCGAGCGGATGCTGAACAACCTCGGGGCCGAGCCTGCGCCTTATCTCAAAGGCGTACCGGTTCAGGGCTGATCAAGAGCAAAAGATCGCAGCCTTCGGCAGCTCCTACAGCTGGAATGCATTCCAGCTGTGGGAGCGGGCTTGCTCGCGAAGGCGTCCTGCCAAATACCACACCCCCAAAGCAGATTGCACAATTTCTGATCAACCACCCCCCACCCATACCCACCAAGCCCTCCAGCCTTCCGCGAACAACTTATCCACATGCCCACCCACAGCAAATGGGGGTAACTGTGTGTGAGTCGGAAATTATCCTGCTGATTTGCAAAGAAAAACCGTGACTTTTGCAAAAGCACGGATCGCCAAAACGTCTGATTGTTTTTTGATCAGCTCGCTGTAAGCCACGCAAAATAAGGCCCGTAGCGGGTAGCGAACACGTTATCCACAGAAGCGCCAACAGAGAACGGGGGTAACTTTGTCTCGTCTGTGGAAAAGCGCATGAAACTCGGGAAAAACCCGCGCTCAAGAGGATTTCGTTGCAGCAGAGCTCCATTTGAGCAAAATCTGAGCAATTCTTTGTAGGCCTCGATTTATAAGGCTCTTGGCAGACGACGAACATCTTATCCACAGAGGCGCCAACAGAGATTGGGGGCAACTCGAAGCGTTATCCCGTGGAAAACTCTGTAAAAACCGCCACTTAGATTGATTGTTTTTTGATCTGAGGCCTGCAAGCCGCGGCGGATATGGCTTGCAGCGAGGGACGAACACGTTATCCACAGACTGACCAACAGCGATTGTGTGTAACCCCTCAGGAGTGGATAACCTGATTCATGCTCGGTACATCAAAAGGGCTTCGCCCGTTACCCGTATCATCGGATGGGGAACAACTTGGCAGGTTTTGACAATGCCGAAGCCATGACGCTCATAAAAGCGGCGCGCGCCAGTGTTGGCCGCACAGTCGATCAGGCTCAGACCATTCAGTCCGAACTGCTCGGCGCGCTTCTTGGCATGCCGAAGAAACTGCACACCCAACCCTTGGTTGCGCCAGCCTTCGTGCAGCGCCAGGCTGGAGATGTACAACGAATCCAGCACTTCCATATCCGCATACGGCGCCAGTACCGGATCGGTGGGCGGCGTCGGTTCAGGATCTTCGCGCATGGCGTAACTGTGCATCATGCCAACGACGCCCCCTTCCGCCTCGGCGATGAGACAGTTCTGCCAGGAAAAATCCACATCGTCGCGGGCATAACGTCGCTCCCCGACGTCCAGCAGCGCCTCTCCGGGCGCCGCCAACTGGCTCCAGATGTAATCCGAAGCGCCCTCCGACGAAATCTGAAACAAACGTGCGATATCGCGCGCATCCGTGCGACGGGCAGGTCGAAACTCAACAGCCATTCACTTGACTCCTCGCGTTCGAGTTGGGGTTTTAACCTGTGGTTGAAGCTGATCGCAAAGGAATGCGGAGGTTTTTCCATGTCAACAAATGACAGCCTGCCGAACACGCACCTGTGGGAGCGGGCTCGCTCGCGAAGAGGCCGAGTCAGTCAACATCAATGTCGCCCGACACACTGCTATCGCGAGCAAGCCCGCTCCCACAAGGAATTGGGTGCAGTGTCAGCGGACAACACCTTCTTCGATGAGGAGTTTGAGAATCGCTTCGGCACCCGCCTGCGCAGTGACGCCTTTGAGCACTTGCCCACCGCCGCCACTGGCTTTTGCGGTAGCGGCTTTCATCCGGTCAGCCCCGCTCTTGGCCTTGATCACTTTCAAACGCTTGGGCCGTGGCTTGGCCGGTTGCAGCGTGGCGACGGCCAGGAGTTGGTCATCCACCACCTCAACTTCATCAGCCTGTAACTCGCCCCGTCGCGCCGGTCCGTAAGCACTTTGCCGAGGCTTCGGCGCGGCGTTATCCACAGTCGCCAGAAACGGCAGTTTCACCTTCAAGCGCCGCCGCTGCCCGCGCGGCAACGCTTGCAGGACCAACGCCGAGCCGTCATTGATCGATTCGACCTGCGCCAGGCCCACCACCAGTGGCCAGCCCAGACTTTCAGCCAGCAGGAACGGCAACATCCCCGAGCCTTCCCCGGTTTCCGCCTGGCTGCCGGTCAGCACCACCTGCGCGCCGGCATCGCGCAGGTATGCGGTCAGCGCCGGCAACGCATCAGCGCCAGCCGGTTGTTCAAGCACGTGCATCTGCTCCAGGCCCATGCCCAAATACGCACGCAATGCCGGTTCGGCAACATCACCGGCGTGCAGCACTTGCAGGTTATCCCCAGCCAGTTGCAGGCCCAGTTCGACCGCGCGGGCGTCCTGTTCGGCGCGCCGTGGCCGGCCGGAGGTCGGGTGGGCGCCGATCGAAACCAGACTGATAACGTTCGTGTTCATAGGGTTTCCTTAAGCCGCATCGCGCTTGGCTTCGTTGCGGTAAGCCGCGACCGCTTCGATCAACGCTTGCAGAATCGCTGCGCTTTCGCCGATCACCGAAAGATCGGCGCGTTTGATCATGTCGCAGCCTGGATCGAGGTTGATCGCCACCACCTTGTCGCAGGCGCCGATACCTTGCAGATGCTGGATCGCCCCGGAGATACCCACCGCGACATACACCCGCGCCGTGACCCAGGTGCCGGACGCGCCGACCTGGCGATCGCGGGCCATGAAGCCATCGTCCACGGCGACCCGCGACGCGCCCTCGGTGGCGCCGAGTGCAGCGGCGGTCTCGTGGAACAGCGACCAGTCCTTCACGCCGTTGCCACCGGAGAAAATGAATTCGGCTTCGGCCATCGGAATCGCGCCCGGGTCCACCGCTACGGCGCCGAGATCTTCGATCCGCGACAGGCTGCGCGCCACGCTTGTGGATAACTTCACTGGCAACGCTTCGTGATGGGTTTCGCTGACCGGTTCTGCGCATTCGGCAGCGGCCAGAATCAACCGCGCGACCGGACGGGCGAGGTCTTGCAGCCCGGCGCCAGCGCGGCCGATGCACTGCTGATCCTTGACTTGCCAGACCCGCGTTGCCGGGCGTTCGCCCAGTGCCGCAGCAAAGCGCCGGCCGAGTTCGCCGCCACCGCTGCGACTGTCCGGCAGCAGCCAGTGGCGCGGACTGAACTGGTTATCCACAGCCCGCAGCCCTTGCACCCGTTGTTCCGGTGCATAACCGCTGAACTCGTCGCCCTCGAGTACCAGCAAGCGGTCGACGCCGGCGGTTTCGAAAGCGGATTCCTTATGCTCGCCAAACACCACCGCCAACACCGCGCCGTCCGTGCCGGCCAGTTGATGAGCGAGGCCCAGCAGATCGCGGTCGTGACTGCTCAGGCGGCCACCGACCATATCCGGCACCACACTGATGTAGAACGCCGGAGCCGGTACCTGATGCAGCGGCAACTGCACTTCAACAGCAGCCGAACGTTTGACCGCCCCACCCTGCTGCGCGCCGCTGCGGTCAATGCGTTTGATGCCGTTAGGGCCGATAAAACCGATGCCATGCAGGTTCTTGCGGATAACGCCATTAGGCCCCATCCAGCTGTGTTGCGCCGGTTGCATGGCCGCGTGCAGCGGATGCAGGCGGTTGCGCGCAATCCATTCGGCGCGCGGGTCGCGGCGGATAATGTCGCTCATCAGTGCACCTCCGCAGGTTCACGTTTGGCCGGGGTGGCAGGCTTGCTTGGCGCGGCGTCCTCGAGCAGCGCGTCGGCGACCAGCTCGGCAATGTCCTTGATCAGCGGACGCGGTTCGACCACGCCTTCGAGCATCGCCGTGCATTGTGGACAACCCACGGCCACCAGTTCGGCGCCGGTCTCGCGGATGTCGTCCATGCGCATATCGGGAATGCGCTGTTTGCCCGGAATGTCCGTGATCGGCGCGCCACCGCCACCGCCACAGCAGCGCGAGCGGAAACCGGAGCGCTGCATCTCTTTGACTTCGATGCCGAGCGCGCGCAGCACTTCGCGCGGCGCTTCGTACTCGCCGTTGTAGCGGCCCAGGTAGCACGGGTCGTGATAGGTCACGCTGTTGCCTCTGTGCTGACCGAGGTTGAGCGCGCCGGCCTGAATGATTTCCGCCATGTAGGTGCTGTGGTGCTGCACCAGATAGTTGCCGTCGAAGGCCCCGTACTCGTTTTTCAACACATGGAAACTGTGCGGGTCGCAGGTAACGATGCGGTTGAAGCTGTATTTGGCCAGGGTCTGGATGTTGCGCTTGGCCAGCAACTGGAACGTCGCCTCGTCGCCGAGACGCCGCGCCACATCGCCGCTGTCACGTTCTTCAAGGCCGAGCACGGCAAAGTCGATTTTCGCCGCCTTCAGCACCTTGACGAAGGCTCGCAAGGTGCGCTGGTTGCGCATGTCGAAAGCGCCGTCGCCGACCCAGAACAGCACGTCGGTGGATTGCTTCTCGCTGAGCAGATTGAGGTTCAGGTCCGCCGCCCAGTTCATCCGCCCGCCCGGGGCGAAACCGCCGGGGTTGTCGGTGGCGATGAGGTTTTCGAGCACTTCGGCGCCCTTGTTCGGCGTCGCGCCTTTTTCCAGGGTCAGATGCCGGCGCATGTCGACGATCGCATCGACGTGCTCGATCATCATCGGGCATTCCTCAACGCAGGCGCGGCACGTGGTGCACGACCACAGGGTTTCGGCATCGACCAGGCCGTTGACGATCGGTTGATGCGGATTGCCGCCGTGTTCGCCGATCGGTTTGCCTGGATACGGGCTACCGGCGAATTTTGCATCGGTGCCGCCCGCGAGGCCGACGACCATATCCTGAATCAGTTTTTTCGGGTTCAACGGCTGGCCGGCGGCGAACGCCGGGCACGCCGCTTCGCACTTGCCGCACTGCACGCAGGCGTCGAAACCGAGCAATTGGTTCCAGGTGAAATCCTTGGGTTTTTCCACGCCCAGCGGCGCATCGGGATTGTTCAGATCCAGCGGCTTCAAACCGGTCGAGCGCCCGCCACCGAAACGTTCCGGGCGGCGGTGCCAGGCCAGATGCAGGGCACCGGCGAAGGCGTGTTTCATTGGCCCGCCCCAGGTCATGCCGAAGAACAGTTCCGACACGCCCCACAACACGCCAATACCGAGAATGGCGGCGAGCACCCAACCGCCGAAGTTTTCCGGCAGGATCCCGGCCACCGGCAGGGTCACCAGGAAAAACGACGCGGAGAAGGCCAGCAGGCTTTTCGGCAGGCGCATCCAAGGGCCTTTCGACAGACGTGCAGGCGGATTGACGCGGCGCAGGTACATGAAGATCGCGCCGACGAACATTACTGCCGACATCAGCAACAAGGCGTAACCGAGGATGCGGTTATGCAGGCCGAAACCGTGCACCAGAATCGCCAGCACGATCGACGCCACCGCACCGCCCGCCGTGGCGACGTGGGTGTTGGCAATGTATTTGTCCCGCGCCACGACGTGGTGCAGGTCGACCATGTAGCGCTTGGGCATGGCCAGCAGACCGCCGAGCAGATCGACCTTCGCCGTCCGCCCCCGGCGCCACATGTTCATCCGCCGCAACGCGCCGAGGACAGCAAGGCCCAAGGCTGCGAACAACAGGATTGGAAGAAGGGTGTTCAACATGGTGAAGCTCCCAAAGACCACACAGGTCTACCGTCAAACTGGCCCGTAATGTGGGAGCGGGCTTGCTCGCGAAGGCGGCGTGTCAGTCGATGCATCCAGTGCCTGGTACATCGCTTTCGCGAGCAAGCCCGCTCCCACATTTGACCGAGTTCACCTCGTTAGAAATCCTTGCAGAGTCGCAGGGCGTCATAGATCGCGGCGTGGGTATTACGCTGCGCCACGCAGTCGCCGATACGGAACAGCAAGTAGCCGTCGCCCGCTTCGCTCAGCGAAGGTTGCGGCTGGATCGCGAACAGCGCTTCGACGTCGATCTGGCCCTTGTTGCGCGAGCCGTCCTTGAGCGCGTAGTAGATTTCCTCGTCCGGGCGCACGCCGTTTTCGACGACCACCTGATCGACCACCCGCTCCTCTTTCGCGCCGGTGTATTCGTTCTCCAGCACCGCCACCAGCTTGTCGCCTTCGCGGTAGACCTTTTCCAGCATCATGTCGCCGGTCATGATCACTTCTTTCGGGTACATGCTGCGGTAGTAGGTCGGGAACGACGTACCGCCAATGGCCACGCCCGGTTTGATGTCGTCGGTGACGATCTCGACCTGGCTGCCCTTGTCCGCGAGGAAGTCGGCGACCGACATCCCGGTGAACTCGCAAATGGTGTCGTAGACCAGCACGTTCTTGCCCGGCGCAACTTTGCCGTCGAGCACGTCCCAGCTGCTGACCACCAGCCCTTCAGCCGCGCCCCAGTGCTCGTTCTGCTCAAGATACGGATGGCCGCCGACCGCCAGCACCACCACGTCCGGACGCAGGTCCATGATGGTGTCGGCATCCGCCGCCGTGCCCAAGCGCAGATCGACTTTCAGCCGCGCCAGTTCCAGCTGGAACCAGCGGGTGATGCCGGCGATCTGGTCGCGCTGCGGTGCTTTCGATGCGGTGGTGATTTGCCCGCCGATGAATTCTTTTTTCTCGAACAGGGTCACGTCGTGGCCACGCTCGGCAGCCACGCGTGCGGCTTCCATCCCCGCAGGGCCGGCGCCAACGATCACCACTTTGCGTTTCGGCCCGGTGGATTTCTCGATGATGTGCGGCACGCCCATGTATTCACGGGAGGTCGCGGCGTTCTGGATGCACAGCACATCGAGACCCTGATACTGGCGGTCGATGCAATAGTTGGCGCCGACGCACTGTTTGATCTGGTCGATCTGGCCCATCTTGATCTTGGCGATCAGGTGCGGGTCAGCGATGTGCGCGCGGGTCATGCCGACCATATCGACGTAACCGCCTTCAAGGATGCGCGTGGCCTGGTTCGGGTCCTTGATGTTCTGCGCGTGCAACACCGGCACCTTGACCACTTCCTTGATCCCGGCAGCCAGGTGCAGGAACGGCTCCGGTGGATAACTCATGTTCGGAATAACGTTGGCCAGGGTGTTGTGGGTGTCGCAACCCGAGCCGACCACGCCGATGAAATCGAGCATGCCGGTGTCGTCGTAATACTTGGCGATCTGCTTCATGTCCTCGTGGGACAAGCCGTCCGGATGGAACTCGTCACCGCACAGACGTATGCCGACGCAGAAGTCGTCACCGACCTCGGCGCGCACGGCTTTGAGTACTTCGAGACCGAACTTCATCCGCCCCTCGAAGCTGCCGCCCCATTCATCGGTGCGCTTGTTGACGCGCGGGCTCCAGAACTGGTCGATCATGTGCTGGTGCACGGCCGACAGTTCGACACCATCCAGACCGCCGGCCTTGGCCCGGCGCGCGGCCTGGGCGTAGTTGCCGATCACTCGCCAGATCTCTTCCGGCTCGATGGTTTTGCAAGTGGCGCGGTGCACCGGTTCACGGATGCCCGAGGGCGACATCAGGGTCGGCCAGTTGAAACCGTCCCAGCGCGAGCGACGACCCATGTGGGTAATCTGGATCATGATCTTGGCGCCATGCTTGTGCATGGCGTCGGCCAGATTCTGGAAGTGCGGAATGATCCGGTCGGTGGACAGATTGACCGAACTCCACCATTCCTGCGGGCTGTCGATCGCCACCACGGACGAACCACCGCAGATGGCCAGGCCGATGCCGCCCTTGGCTTTCTCTTCGTAGTATTTGACGTAGCGGTCGGTGGTCATGCCGCCGTCAGTCGCGTAGACCTCGGCGTGCGCGGTGCTGAGCACGCGGTTGCGGATGGTCAGTTTGCCGATCTGGATCGGCTGGAACATTGCTTCGAAAGCCATGGCACGGTCCTCGGCTTACAACGGCTTGACGATGAACAAGCCGTCATCGTGGCCCTCTTCGGAGCCTCCGTAGACTTGTTCGGCCACAGTACGGATCTTGCTGCCACGGGCTTCGAGGATCTGGTCCATGGCGCCGGCAAACCAGCCGGTGAACATGTAATCGACCTTGCGCCCGACCTTGCCGTAGACATAGACGAATGCCGAGTGCTCGAGCTTGACGCTGGCGGTGCCTTTGTCGAGGTCGATGTCCTGGATCTTGAACAGACCCCAGCCGCGCTGCGACAGGCGCTTCATGTAGTGCTCGAACACCGCGACGCCTTCCAGGCCATGGCATTCGGCTTCCTTTTCACACCAGTGCCAGGCGGATTTGTAGCCGGCCTTGTAGAGGATTTCGGCGTAGGCGTCAGCGCCCAATACTTCTTCGATGCCCATGTGGTTGTTGACGAAGAAATGACGTGGCACGTAGAGCATCGGCAGGGCGTCGGAGGTCCAGACACCGGTCTCGCTGTCGACTTCGATAGGCAATTGCGGGGCGATCTTGGCCATGGAAACTTAACTCCAGAAAATTTTGTGTGTTGCCCCCGGCGCGGATGGCCGCGGGAAAGGATTCAGAAGTGCGGCGGCTTATTCGCCCCAGACATCTTTCAAAACGTTCACCCAGTTCTCGCCCATGATCTTGCGCACCACGCGTTCGGAATGGCCGCGCTTGAGCAGGGTTTCGGTGAGGTTGGGGAATTCGCCGACGGTGCGGATGCCCAGCGGGTTGATGATCTTGCCGAAGCTGGTCAGGCGGCGGGCGTAACCCTTGTCGTGGGTCAGGTATTCGAAGAAGTCCTGGCCGTGACCCTGAGTGAAATCGGTGCCGATACCGATGGCGTCTTCGCCGACGATGTTCATGGTGTATTCAATGGCTTCGGCGTAATCGTCGATGGTCGAATCGATGCCCTTGGCGAGGAACGGCGCGAACATGGTCACGCCGACGAAACCGCCGTGGTCGGCAATGAACTTCAGCTCTGCATCGGACTTGTTGCGCGGATGCTCTTTGAGACCCGATGGCAGGCAGTGCGAGTAGCAGACCGGTTTTTTCGATTCGAGAATGACTTCTTCGGAGGTCTTGGAACCGACGTGGGACAGGTCGCACATGACGCCGACGCGGTTCATCTCGGCGACAATCTCGCGACCAAAACCCGACAGGCCGCCGTCACGCTCGTAGCAACCGGTGCCGACCAGATTCTGGGTGTTGTAGCACATCTGCACGATGCCAACGCCGAGCTGCTTGAACACCTCGACATAGCCGATCTGGTCTTCGAAAGCGTGGGCATTCTGGAAGCCGAAGAGGATGCCGGTCTTGCCCTGCTCCTTGGCGCGACGGATGTCGGCGGTGGTGCGCACCGGCATCACCAGGTCGCTGTTTTCGCGGATCAGCTTCTGGCTGGCGGCGATGTTGTTCACGGTCGCCTGAAAGCCTTCCCACACCGACACAGTGCAGTTGGCTGCCGTCAGACCGCCCTTGCGCATGTCTTCGAACAGCTCGCGGTTCCATTTGGCAATGATCAGACCGTCGATAACGATGCTGTCGGCGTGTAATTCGGCTGGGCTCATCAGGCGTCCCCTTATTGGCGATTCATGCGCCGAATCGTCTGCCGGCGCTTTGGGGCCAGCATATGCCTCGGTGTCGGGGCGACCGGGTGCAAAAACGACAGGGGAATTGCCGAAAGCGTCAATCCGCGACAAAGGGTCGTCAGCCGCCCTCCTCGGCTGGCTGTTCAAGCCCGCGCGCTTGCGCCAGAATCTGCCGCAGCCTGCACCTACCCACGGATTAGAGCGACCCCAATGAAATCGATCTTCCTCGCCCTGGCATTGATTGCGACCGGCGTCCACGCCGCCGAAGAGTCCGAGAACAACCCGTGCGACGCGGTGGAAAACGACATCCAGACCCTGGAATGCTCCGCCTACAGCCGCAGCACCGCCGAAGACCTGCTCAAGGACAACTACGCCAGCCTCAACGAACGCATGCAGGCCGCGTACGGCAAGAACCCGACGCAACTGGCCGACATCACCGCCAAACTGAAAACCGCCCAGCAGCAATGGCTGAAAACCCGCGACGCCGATTGCGCAGTGGAAGCGTTTCCGGCGACCGCAGGCAGCAAAGCGTTCACCATTGCGCAGAACGATTGTGTGGCGCGGATGAGTGATGAACGGTCGGAGTTTTTGGAGTCGATCGGGCAGGAGTGAGTGTTTGAGCTGTAAGCTGAACCTCTTAAGCCAGTCTAAGGATTCCCATGAACATCTGCGGCATTGAAATCAAAGGCAGCGAAGCGATCATCGCCGTGGCTGCGCTCGACGGTTCGACCTTGAGCCATGTCCCACTCGCCACGAAAAAGATTGCTCTGGATGACGATGACGAGGCGGCGAACGTGCGGCGGTTCGCGGCGCAGGTGGCGTCGTTTGTGCGCGAGAACTCGGTGGACCGGATTGCGATCAAGAAGCGCAGCAAGAAGGGTGAGTTTGCCGGGGGGCCGACGACGTTCAAGATTGAGGGCGTATTTCAGTTGCTGGATGGTTGTGAGGTGACGCTGCTGTCGCCGCAGACGATCAATGCGCAGGCCAAGAAGCACAATTTCGAGCTGCCGGGGACTTTGAACAAATATCAGCATGAGGCTTATAAAGCGGCGTGCTCGGCGTTGGTGAAAAAGTAACCAAGAGCAAGATCAAAAGATCGCAGCCTCCGGCAGCTCCTGCATTGGAATGCATTTCCCTGTAGGAGCTGCCGAAGGCTGCGATCTTTTGACTTTCAGGCCTGTGCGGTACGCCGATCCTCGCGCGGGCAGCGGGCGAAACGTGCGCGATAACTGCGGGTGAAATAAGACGGTGATTCAAAGCCGCAGGCAATGCTGACTTCCAGCACGCTCATGTCGGTCTGGCGCAACAGCTGCCGGGCCTTTTCCAGGCGCAAGCGCAGATAGAAATTACTCGGCGTATCGTTCAGATGCAGCCGGAACAAGCGCTCCAGTTGCCGCCGCGTGACCTTGATCGACTCCGCCAGTTGCAGCGTGGTCAGCGGCGGTTCGCTGTGCTGCTCCATCTCGCCGATCACCTGCACCAGTTTCTTGTTGCTGATGCCGTAACGCGTGGCGACTTCCATGCGCTGGTGATCCTTGCGCGGGCGGATGCGCCCCAGCACAAATTGCTCGCTGACCTGAATCGCCAGTTGCGGGCCGTGGGCCTGGGCGATCAGGTCGAGCATCAAGTCGATAGAAGCCGTGCCACCCGCCGAAGTGATCCGCCGGCGGTCGATCTCGAACAGCTCCTGGGTCACGCTGAGCTGTGGATAAGATTCCCTGAACGCATCGATCGCCTCCCAGTGCAGGGTCAGGCGATAGCCGTCGAGCAGGCCTGCTTCGGCAAGGACGAAGCTGCCGGTGTCGATCGCACCGAGGGTTACGCCGTCCTTATCCAGCCTGCGCAACCAGTGCTCCAGCGTCGGCGTGATGAACTTCAGCGGTTCGAAGCCGGCCACCACCAGCAAGGTCGCGCCTTTCTTCAGCGGCTCCAGCGCCGCATCGGCGTTGACCGACATGCCGTTGCTCGCCAGTACCGCGCCGCCATCGGCGCTGAGCACATGCCAGCGGTACAACTCGCCGCGAAAGCGGTTGGCCACGCGCAGCGGTTCGATTGCGGAGATAAAGCCGATGGCGGAGAACCCCGGCATCAGCAAAAAGTAGAAATCCTGAGACATGGGCGCACTCGGTTGGCGGGTCGCGTGGAACGTTGATACGCCGTTTGCCGGCGGCATTCAAGCGCGCAGGTCGCTACAGTGCAATTGCCAGTCGCCGCAGTGCGCTTTTACGGGCGCATAGCTGCGTAACTTGGCCTCACCGGTGCGCAGATGCCGGGAACCACAATAATCGAACTGCCGAGGAACCCGACATGAAACGACTGATCAGCAGCTGCGTTCTTGCACTCAGCGGTACCGCTTTCTTCAGCACCGGCGTGATGGCGGCCGAACCGGCGTCCTGCAAGAACGTGCGCATGGGCGTGGTCAACTGGACTGACGTGATCGCCACCAGTGCCATGACCCAGGTCCTGCTCGACGGCCTCGGCTATAGCACCAAACAGACCAGCGCCTCCCAGCAGATCATTTTCGCCGGGATTCGCGACCAGCGCCTGGACCTGTTCCTCGGCTACTGGAACCCGCTGATGACCCAGACCATCACGCCGTTCGTCGAAGCCAATCAGGTCAAAGTGCTCGAAGCACCGAGCCTGAAAGACGCCCGCGCGACCCTCGCCGTGCCGACTTATCTCGCCGACAAGGGTTTGAAAACCTTTGCCGACATCGCCAAATTCCAGAAAGAACTGGGCGGCAAGATCTACGGCATCGAGCCAGGCTCGGGCGCCAACACGCAAATCAAGGCAATGATCGCCAAAAACCAATTTGGCCTCGGCAAGTTCCAGCTCGTCGAATCGAGCGAGGCCGGCATGCTCGCCGCCGTCGATCGCGCGGTGCGTCGCAAGGAAGCCGTGGTGTTCTTCGGCTGGGCACCGCACCCGATGAACGTCAATATCCAGATGACCTACCTGACCGGCAGCGAAGACGCCCTCGGCCCGAACGAAGGCATGGCCACGGTGTGGACGGTCACCGCGCCGAAGTACGCCGAGCAGTGCCCGAACATCGGCCGTCTGCTGACCAACCTGACCTTCACCGCCGAAGACGAGAGCCGGATGATGCAGCCGCTGCTTGACCACAAGGACGCTTTCGAATCGGCGAAGCAATGGCTCAAGGATCACCCCGAAGACAAGCAGCGCTGGCTCGAAGGGGTGACGACTTTCGATGGCAAACCGGCCGCTGAAAATCTGCAACTGACCAGCAAATAACCCCTCGATTGAAGAGCCGCTCACCCTGACCCTCTCCCCAAGGGAGAGGGGAATTTGACGACGCTTCGCAGCCCCGCCACGGGCTGCGAACAGACCCATCACGCCTGAAGGAAAACGCACCATGAACCACGACGTCATCATCACCTGCGCACTTACCGGTGCTGGCGACACGAGCGCCAAAAGTCCACACGTGCCGGTCACCCCGAAACAGATTGCCGCAGCAGCGGTGGAAGCGGCCAAGGCCGGCGCCACCGTCGTGCACTGCCATGTCCGCGATCCGCAGACCGGCAAGTTCAGCCGTGACGTGGCGCTGTACCGCGAAGTCATGGAGCGCATCCGCGAGGCGGACGTCGACATCATCGTCAACCTCACCGCCGGGATGGGCGGAGACCTGGAAATCGGCGCTGGCGAGAACCCGATGGAGTTCGGCCCGAACACCGATCTGGTCGGCCCGCTGACCCGTCTCGCCCACGTTGAAGAGCTGCTGCCGGAAATCTGCACCCTCGATTGCGGCACGCTGAACTTCGGCGACGGCGACACCATTTACGTCTCCACCCCGGCGCAACTGCGTGCCGGGGCCAAGCGCATCACCGAGCTGGGCGTAAAGGCCGAGCTGGAGATTTTCGACACCGGGCATCTGTGGTTCGCCAAGCAGATGATCAAGGAAGGCTTGCTCGACAACCCGCTGTTCCAGCTGTGCCTGGGCATCCCGTGGGGCGCGCCGGCCGACACCACCACCATGAAAGCCATGGTCGACAACCTGCCGGCCGACGCGGTGTGGGCCGGTTTCGGCATCGGCCGCATGCAGATGCCGATGGCGGCGCAAGCAGTGCTGCTGGGCGGCAACGTGCGGGTCGGGCTTGAGGACAATCTTTGGCTGGACAAAGGCGTGCTGGCAACCAATGGGCAATTGGTTGAGCGCGCCACGGAAATCCTCAGCCGCCTCGGCGCTCGCGTGCTCACCCCGGCGGAAGGTCGCAAAAAAATGGGCCTGACCCAGCGCGGCTGATCCCATCACCCATTTCACCTGTAGGAGCTGCCGAAGGCTGCGATCTTTGCCTTTGATTTTTAGAAGCAAGATCAAAAGATCGCAGCCTTCGGCAGCTCCTACAGGGTCCTCGACCATCAGGGAAAACCTATGCGCTTTATCACCGAAATCAAAACCTTCGCCGCGCTCGGCAGCGGTGTCATTGGCAGTGGCTGGGTCGCGCGCGCCCTCGCCCATGGCCTCGACGTGGTGGCCTGGGACCCGGCGCCCGGCGCCGAAGCGGCACTGCGCCAACGCGTGGCCAATGCCTGGGGAGCTTTGGAAAAGAGCGGCCTGGCGCCGGGCGCCTCGCAGGATCGTCTGCGCTTTGTCACCACCATCGAGGAGTGCGTACGCGACGCCGATTTCATTCAGGAAAGCGCCCCCGAGCGGCTGGAGCTGAAACTCGATCTGCACAGCAAAATCAGCGCCGCGGCCAAACCCGATGCGTTGATCGGCTCCAGCACTTCAGGCCTGTTGCCGAGCGAGTTCTATGAGAGCTCGACGCACCCCGAGCGTTGCGTGGTCGGGCATCCGTTCAACCCGGTCTATCTGTTACCGCTGGTGGAAGTGGTCGGTGGCAAACACACCGCGCCCGAGGCAGTGCAAGCGGCGATGCAAGTCTACGAATCCCTCGGCATGCGCCCGCTGCATGTGCGCAAGGAAGTCCCCGGGTTCATCGCCGATCGCCTGCTCGAAGCGCTGTGGCGCGAGGCGCTGCACCTGGTCAATGACGGCGTGGCGACCACCGGCGAAATCGACGATGCGATTCGCTTTGGCGCCGGTTTGCGCTGGTCGTTCATGGGTACGTTTTTGACTTACACCCTGGCCGGTGGCGATGCCGGCATGCGTCACTTCATGGCGCAATTCGGCCCGGCGTTGCAATTGCCGTGGACGTATCTGCCCGCACCGGAGCTTACCGACAAGCTGATCGATGATGTGGTCGATGGCACCAGCGATCAGCTTGGCCGGCACAGCATTTCGGCGCTGGAGCGCTATCGTGATGATTGTCTGCTGGCGGTGCTCGAGGCGGTGAAAACCACCAAAGAGAAGCATGGGATGGCGTTCAGCGAGTAACCATTCAGCAGGTCTGGCCCCTTCGCGAGCAAGCCCGCTCCCACATTGGTGTTGTGAACGACGCAGATTCAGTGTGGGAGCGGGCTTGCTCGCGAAGGCTGCAGTCCCGCCAACATCAACATCGGAGCCGTGCAATGCCCCACCTCACCACCTACCAAACCACCATCATCGCCGACTGGGTCGACTACAACGGCCACCTGCGCGATGCCTTCTACCTGCTGATCTTCAGCTACGCCACCGACGCGCTGATGGATCGTCTCGGCATGGACAGCAACAACCGCGAAGCCAGCGGCCATTCGCTGTTCACCCTCGAACTGCACCTCAATTACCTGCACGAAGTGAAGCTCGACAGCGAGGTCGAAGTGCGTACGCAGATCATCGGCCACGACAACAAACGCCTGCATCTCTATCACAGCCTGCACAAGGTCGGTGATGCGCAGGAACTGGCCGGCAATGAACAGATGCTGCTGCACGTCGACCTCGCCGGCCCGCGCTCAACGCCGTTCAGCCCCGATACGTTGCATCGCCTGCAAGCCATCGTCGCTGACCAGACCGACCTGCCCGCCCCTGCTTACATCGGCCGCGTGATCGCGCTGCCACCCGCCCGGTAATCCCTTCGATCAGGAGCCGCCATGAATACCGCTGCCGCTGTTGCCGATTTTCGTACTTATCCGTTGATCAGCGCGCTGCGTGGCGTGCAGGGTCTGGCGGATCGCGTTGTCATCGAATGGGCCGACGGGCGTGTCAGCCCGTTTCACCACGTCTGGCTGCGCGACAATTGCCCGTGTGATCAATGTGTCTACAGCGTCACTCGCGAGCAGGTCTTTGAAAGCGTCGATGCCGCCGAGGATTTGCAACCGCTGGCCACGCGCATCGACACCGATGGCGGCCTGCGCCTCGACTGGGAAGACGGTCACCTCAGCCGCTTCGACCCGGGCTGGTTGCGCGCTCACGCCTATGACGACCAATCCCGCGCCGAGCGCCTGGCCGGTAAACCGCAAAACCGTTTGTGGCACAGCGATCTGCAGTTGCCGGTGTTCGAATACACCGCGCTGATGAACGACAACGCTGCACTGCTGCAATGGTTGCTCGCCGTGCGCGACATCGGCCTGACCCAAGTGCGCGGCGTGCCGACCGAGCCCGGCTCGCTGAAATCCATCGCGCAACGGATTTCCTTCATTCGCGAGAGTAATTTTGGCGTGCTGTTCAACGTGCAGTCCAAGGCCGATGCCGACAGCAACGCTTACACCGCATTCAACCTGCCATTGCACACGGATCTACCGACTCGTGAGTTGCAACCGGGGCTGCAATTTCTGCATTGCCTGGTGAATGATGCCGAGGGCGGCGAGAGTGTTTTCGTCGATGGCTTTGCGATCGCCGATGCCTTGCGTCAGGAGGATCCGCAGCTGTTTCAGGCCCTGTGTGAAATCCCCGTGGAATTTCGCAACAAGGACCGGCACAGCGACTATCGCTGCCTGGCGCCAATCATCGCTTTGGATGCGCTGGGCCGGGTGGCGGAAATTCGCATGGCCAACTTCCTGCGCGGGGGGTTCGATACGTCGGTGGCGCAGATGCCGTTGCTCTATCGAGCTTATCGACGCCTTATCGCGATGACCCGCGAGCCGCGGTTTCGGCTGGTGCAACGGCTCAATCCGGGGGAGTTGTGGTGCTTCGATAACCGCCGCACGTTGCATGCGCGCAATGCCTTTGATCCGGCCACCGGGGCGCGGCATTTTCAGGGCTGCTATGTCGATCGGGATGAGTTGTTGTCGCGGATTCTGGTGTTGCAGAGGTAGACCTGTGGGAAGCTGGCTTGCCAGCGATGGCGTCAGCTCGATCAACATCCCGCCCCCTGATTCACAGGCAAAAAAAACTCCGATCAAGCCGTGACAGGATCGGAGCTGAGGAGGGTACTGTTGAGGAGCTGCCAGGCGAGGGTGACCAAACCTTCGTGAAGCGAGCTGGAGCCAGTGTGCCTACTCGCCAAGCCAGTCGATTAGCCGAAAACGACCTGTTCATAGTCGTCCCGGCCACCGCGACAAAACGCCCTTGCCGCGTCCGGTCGGGGCCACCAGAATCGAGCCAAGACCTCCGTTGCCACAGAAGGATTTGCGTGATGATGTACGCCGATTTGATTGACCAGGAAGATCTGTTGGGCCAGCTCAAGGCCTTGGGTATTCAGGTGCCGAGCGGTACCACCGCCGAGCAGGCCTGCGAGTGTGCGGTGCGCGGGCTGGACAACGTGCGCGCCTTTGAACTGCGCAAGATGGTCAAGGACATGTACACCAGTGGCGCGAGCATTCAGCCGGCGGTGCGTCAGGCGATCGACAAGCAGTTGTTGCCGGCACTCGCGGACTATCAGCAAAGTCATAGCGCCTGACAGGTACTCTTCGCGAGCAAGCCCGCTCCCACATTTGAAATGCATTCCAGTGTGGGAGCGGCTTGCTCGCGAAGAACGATGACTCGGTTTATAGCCTTACGCTGGCAAACGTCGACTCATTACGCGCCTGACTCAACGCCGACATCGGCCCCGACAGCGGTGACATCACGATGGCCTGCGGCAGTGGCAGCATTGCCACTTGCTGGGTGGTGTTGGAGCCGACGCGCTCGTCACGCGGCGGAATGCCGAAATATTCGCGGTAGCACTTGGAGAAATGCGGCGTAGAAACGAAACCGCACACCGACGCCACTTCGATGATCGACATCGGCGTCTGCTTGAGCAGTTGCCGGGCGCGGATCAGCCGCAGCTTCAGGTAATAACGCGACGGCGAGCAGTGCAGATATTTCTGGAACAGCCGCTCCAGCTGTCGACGCGACACCGCGACATACACCGCCAGTTCATCGAGGTCGATCGGCTCTTCCAGATTGGCTTCCATCAGCGCGACGATTTCCTGCAGCTTCGGCTGGTTGGTGCCGAGCATGTGCTTGAGCGGCACGCGCTGGTGATCCTGTTCATTGCGGATGCGTTCATAGACGAACATTTCCGAGATTGCTGCCGACAATTCGCGGCCATGATCACGGCTGATCAGGTGCAGCATCATGTCCAGCGGCGCGGTGCCGCCGGAGCTGGTGAAACGGTTACGGTCGAGGGTGAACAGGCGTGTGCTCATGGCCACTCGCGGAAACGCTTCCTGCATCGCCGCCAGACATTCCCAGTGCACGCTGCAATCGAAGCCGTCGAGCAGGCCGGCGCAGGCCAGCGCCCAGCTACCGGTACACACCGCGCCAAGCCGCTTGGACTGGCGCGCCTGGCTTTGCAGCCAGGACACATGTTCACGGGTCACGGTGCGTTGAATGCCGACCCCGCCGCAGACGATAACAATGTCCAGTGGCGGGGCTTTGTGCATGGAGGCGTCGGGGGTGATCTGCAGCCCGTCACTGGCCCAGACCTGGCCGCCGTCAACGGTGAGGGTGCTCCAGCGATACAGCTCGCGACCGGACAACTGGTTGGCCATGCGCAGCGGCTCAACGGCGGACGCCAGGGAAATCAGCGTGAAATTGTCCAGCAGCAGAAAGCCGATGGATTGAGGCGCACGGTTCTGGGGTTGGGCCCCGGAGTTGAACGTCGTCATCGCGGTATCTCCTCACACAAAGCGGGTGGTGGCCTCAGGCGGAGGCTCTTGTTATTGCCGGCGTTCTCACAAGGGAAGCAGGCTTTGTTATGACAGAGCAATTGCCATGCCTAAAGTTGGATGGCCATTCAATAACTCCTGAAAACGACCTCGCGACGTGTCTATTCGAGACCTGCGAACAGGGCATTTCGAAGTGCCATCAAGCGTCGAGAACGCCCTGCTCCGCGCTCCGTGAGCAGATCGGTAGCACTTGTGGGAACAGGGCTGGAGCGGTTTTGCAAAGAGTGTCACCGCAAGCACGGTCGATGAACGGTCTGGTAGCGACTCATCGGTCACGACTGACAACCACTCTTATCTGATTGCGACGCGCCAAAAGGTGGCGCGGTTGAATTTCGGTGATCGTTTGGTGAGCAGTTTTGACTGGTCTGGCCCCTTCGCGAGCAGGCTCGCTCCCACAGTAGATCTCCAGTGAACACAAAATGTGTGAACCCCAGGGTTCAAATGTGAGAGCGGGCTTGCTCGCGAAGCATTCAACTCGGTGCTGCTGACTCAGCACTCAACCGCACTGACCGCCAACCCGCCCCGCGAGGTCTCTTTATATTTGTCATGCATATCCGCGCCGGTATCACGCATGGTGCGGATCACCCGGTCCAGGGAAATGAAGTGCTGGCCATCGCCGCGCAGGGCCATCTGCGCCGCATTGATAGCCTTCACCGCCGCAATCGCATTGCGCTCGATGCACGGCACTTGCACCAAGCCACCGACCGGGTCGCAAGTCAGGCCGAGGTTGTGCTCCAGGCCGATTTCCGCTGCGTTGCACAGCTGCTCGGGGGTAGCGCCGAGAATCTCTGCCAACCCCGCCGCCGCCATGGCGCAGGCCGAACCGACCTCGCCCTGGCATCCGACTTCCGCGCCAGAGATCGATGCGTTCTTCTTGCACAGAATCCCGACCGCCGCCGCGCCGAGGAAATAATCGACGACGTTGGCGTCGGTCACTGCCTCGCTGAATTTCATAAAGTAGTGCAACACCGCCGGAATGATCCCCGCCGCGCCGTTGGTCGGCGCGGTAACCATGCGCCCGCCGGCGGCGTTTTCTTCATTCACGGCGAGGGCGAACAGGTTGACCCACTCCATGGCGCTCAGAGTCGAGCCGATGACATTGGGTTTGTTCAGTTCCTGCAGGCTGCGGTGCAACTTCGCCGCGCGCCGGCGCACGTTCAGGCCACCAGGCAGAATGCCTTCGTGCTTCAAGCCTTGTTCGACGCAATCCTGCATCGCCCGCCACAGCTTCATCAGCCCGGCGCGGATTTCTTCTTCGCTGCGCCAGACCCTTTCGTTGGCCATCATCAGTTCGGCGACGCGCAGGTTGTGCGTTTTGCACAACTGCAGCAGCTCGACCGCGCTGGAGAAGTCGTAGGGCAATTCGGTGCGGTCGAGGTCGACTACACCGCTGGCCGCTTGCGCCTCGTCCACGACAAAGCCGCCGCCGACCGAATAGTAGGTGTCACGGTGCAGCTCACCGGACTCGCCTTCGGCAATCAGCGTCATGGCATTGGGATGGAACGGCAGGTTTTCATCGATCAGGCGCATGTCGCGCGCCCAGACAAACGGCACCGCTAGGCTGCCATCCAATAGAAGCGTGTCGGTTTCACGCAGCGCCTGAATGCGCGGGCCGATCTGCGCCGGGTCAATGGCGTCCGGCCATTCGCCCATCAGGCCCATGATCACCGCGTTATCGCTGCCGTGACCGATGCCGGTGGCCGACAGCGAACCGAACAACTGCACCTCGATCCGGCGCACCTGCTCCAGCTGATGCTTGCCGCGCAGCGACTCGACGAACATTGCGGCGGCGCGCATCGGCCCGACGGTGTGGGAACTGGAAGGGCCGATGCCGATTTTGAACAGGTCGAAAACGCTGATAGCCATTGCTGCAGAGCTCCTGAGAATACCGGACCGGGCGGCCAAAGCGCCCGCTGGCGGAGCTGCTACGCTCAAGCTGCGATCCGCCGAATGCCGGCATCATCGGGCTTTTGTCGGCGCGCACGGCGTCTGACACCGACGCACTCATGTCCAGCAGCGTCGTTACGGTTTAGCCCCGCAAATGCGCCGTTTTTATGCAGATCAGAAGGCCATCGAGGGCGGAAAAAAGCTGTAAGCGACGTCACCGACACTGGAAGCGACCATCCCTGTACTGGATACGACCCTCCCTGTAGGCGTCAGATTTTCACTGGTACATGATCGGGATGACTCGATTGCAAGGCGCTGCGGTAGAGCTGTCTTCAGAACGCCACCAACCGCAACCCATAAGTGCGGTGGTCCACAGTCGGAACACTGCCAAAAAAAACACCAAGGAGTCCATCCATGAAAGGTTCCCCGTCGTTGTTGTTGGCCGCCCTGCTGAGTCTGCCGTTACTGGCGCAAGCCGCAGAACCGGCCCAGTGCAGCCTCGTTAACTTCTCCGATGTCGGCTGGACCGACATCACCGCGACCACCGCCACCACCTCCGTTGTTCTCAACGCCCTCGGCTACAAGACCAAAACCACCATGATCTCCGTGCCCGTGACCTACAAGTCGCTGGCCGACGGCAAGAACATGGACGTGTTTCTCGGTAACTGGATGCCGACCATGGAGAACGACATCAAGCCGTATCGCGATGCCGGCACTGTCGACACCGTGCGCACCAACCTCAAGGGCGCCAAGTACACCCTCGCCGTGCCGCAAGCCCTGTACGACAAAGGTCTGCATGACTTCGCCGACATCGCCAAATTCAAGAAAGAGCTCGACGGCAAGATCTACGGCATCGAGCCGGGCAACGACGGCAACCGGCTGATCCAGAGCATGATCGACAAGGACGCCTTCGGCCTGAAGACCGCAGGCTTCAAGATCGTCGAATCCTCCGAGGCCGGCATGCTCTCGCAAGTCGACCGGGCGCAGAAGCGCGACACCGCCGTGGTCTTCCTCGGCTGGGCTCCGCACCCGATGAACAAGCGTTTCAAGATTCAATACCTGACCGGCGGCGACGATTTCTTCGGCCCCGATTTCGGTGCGGCCACCGTGGCGACCAACACCCGCAAGGGTTACGCCGAAGAATGCAGCAACGTTGGTCAGCTGTTGAAAAACCTGGAGTTCACCGTCGACATGGAAAGTGAACTGATGGGCAACATCCTCGACGACAAGATGAAGCCTGACGCGGCCGCCAAGGCCTGGCTGAAAAAGAATCCACAGGTGCTCGATACCTGGCTCGCTGGCGTGACCACCATTGACGGTAAACCAGGCCTGGAGGCCGTGAAAGCCAAGCTCGCGCCTTGATTTGACGAGCATCGCTTATGCCGGGCAGGCGTGCCTGCCCGGGCTGTTAATTTCCTTGCATGCGGACGTTCACTACCATGCTGATTGATCAGAAAATACCTTTAGGCCAGTACATCGCGGGCTTCGTCGATTGGTTGACGCAACACGGCGCCAACACCTTCGACGCAATCGCCGTGACACTGGAAACGATGATCCACGGCGTGACGTTTGCGCTGACCTGGTTCAACCCACTGGTCTTGATTGGCCTGATTGCAATCCTTGCCCATCTGATTCAACGCAAGTGGGGCCTGACCGCGTTCGTGGTCGCCTCGTTCCTGCTGATCCTCAACCTGGGGTACTGGCAGGAAACCATGGAAACCCTCGCCCAGGTGCTGTTCGCCACCCTGGTCTGCGTGTTGATCGGCGTGCCGCTGGGTATCGTCGCCGCGCACAAACCGATGTTCTACACCATGATGCGGCCGGTGCTCGATCTGATGCAGACCGTACCGACCTTCGTTTACCTCATTCCTACCCTGACCCTCTTCGGGCTGGGTGTGGTACCGGGCCTGATCTCCACGGTGGTCTTCGCCATCGCGGCGCCGATCCGCCTGACCTACCTGGGCATCCGCGATGTCCCGCAAGAACTGATGGACGCCGGCAAGGCCTTCGGCTGCTCGCGTCGCCAATTGCTCTCAAGGATCGAACTGCCGCACGCCATGCCAAGCATCGCGGCCGGCATCACCCAGTGCATCATGCTGTCGCTGTCGATGGTGGTGATCGCGGCACTGGTCGGCGCCGACGGACTCGGCAAACCGGTGGTCAACGCACTGAACACTGCTGATATTGCGCTGGGCTTCGAAGCAGGTCTGGCAATCGTACTGCTGGCGATCATGCTCGACCGTATCTGCAAACAACCCGACGCCAAAGTAGGGGGTGACGCATGAGCATAATTCGCTTCGAAGACGTCGACGTAATCTTCTCCAAGGACCCGCGCGAGGCACTCAAGCTGCTCGATCAGGGCATGACCCGCAACGAGATCCTGAAGAAGACCGGCCAGATCGTCGGCGTGGAGAAAGCCACGCTGGACATCAACAAAGGCGAGATCTGCGTGCTGATGGGCCTGTCCGGCTCGGGCAAGTCGAGCCTGCTGCGCTGCATCAACGGCCTCAATACCGTGAGCCGCGGCAAGCTGTTCGTCGAGCATGAAAACCGCCAGATCGACATCGCGTCCTGCACGCCCGCCGAGCTGAAGATGATGCGCACCAAGCGCATTGCCATGGTGTTCCAGAAGTTCGCCCTGATGCCCTGGCTGACAGTGCGCGAGAACATCAGTTTCGGTCTGGAAATGCAGGGCCGACCGGAGAAGGAACGCAAGAAACTGGTCGACGAGAAACTCGAACTGGTCGGCCTGACCCAATGGCGCAACAAGAAGCCTGATGAACTCTCCGGCGGCATGCAGCAGCGCGTTGGCCTCGCCCGCGCGCTGGCCATGGATGCCGACATTCTGCTGATGGACGAACCGTTTTCGGCGCTTGACCCGCTGATCCGCCAAGGCCTGCAGGACGAATTGCTGGAGCTGCAACGCAAGCTGAGCAAGACCATCGTGTTTGTGAGCCACGACCTCGATGAAGCGCTCAAATTGGGCAGCCGCATCGCGATCATGAAGGACGGCCGAATCATTCAGTACAGCGTGCCGGAAGAGATCGTCCTCAACCCGGCAGACGACTATGTGCGCACCTTCGTTGCGCATACCAACCCGCTCAACGTGCTCTGCGGCCGCAGCCTGATGCGCACACTGGACAAGTGCAAACGCATCAACGGCTCGGTATGCCTGGACCCGGGCGGCGATTCGTGGCTGGACCTGGCCGAAGGCAATACCATCAAAGGCGCACGGCAGAACGGTTCGGTGCTGAACCTGCAGAACTGGGCACCGGGGCAAGCGGTGGAAGGCCTGGAGCGCAAGCCGACGCTGGTGGACTCGAACATCGGCATGCGCGACGCACTGCAGATTCGTTATCAGACCGGCAACAAGCTGGTGCTGCACGATGACAATCATGTGGTGGGGATTCTGGGCGACAGCGAGTTGTATCACGCGTTGTTGGGCAAGAATCTGGGGTAACAAGCGCAGAAGCAAAAACGCCGCGAGACGATCGCGGCGTTTTTGTTTGAAGATCAAAAGATCGCAGCCTTCGGCAGCTCCTACAGGATAATGCGATCCATGAAGGAGCTGCCGAAGGCTGCGATCTTTTAAAGGAACAATGCGGTGTCTCCGGAGAAACACCGCGCTCGGTGTTTAGCTATAAACCCGACCCAGCAACTGCCGATGGCTCTCGAACTGATCCAGCACATCCCGGGTAATCTGCTCCGGCGTAAAGCCCATCAAGTCGTAATCCTGACTGCCGTTGTGCAGATACACCTCAGCCCGGTAATAACGCTGCCGCGCTTCATCGGACTGCGCCGATTCGGTCGGGGTCGCCAGATAACCGTCCAGGCTGACTTCGTAAACGAAAGGGTTGCCCTCTCCCATCTCGACCCGCACGCCCATGCAACGTTTGGCCTTGCCCAGCAGCGTCTGCACTTCAATGCCCTGATTGCGCAATTGCGCGGCGGCGTCTTCCAGCGCCGGGGTGACGTGCTTGTCCATGAAACGCTGAACCACCGATTGGCTCGGTTGCAGATCCAGTTGCGTCAAGCGCTCGCTGAAACCGCGACGTCCGCGCTCGGCCAGTTGCGCCTGCTCCTGCTCGATCTGCACGTCCTGACGCATCGCCTTGTGCAGGCCGAACATGAAGCAGATCAGCACCACCGAGAACGGCAGGCCGGCCAGCACCACCATGGTCTGCATGGCTTCGAAGTTGCCGGCGAACAGCAGGCCGATGGTCACCAGCGTGATCACTACCGACCAGAAAATCCGCAGCCAGTGCGGCGCATCTTCATCGACGTTACCGCCCTTGCACGAAAGATTCGCCATCATCACCGCGCCGGAGTCGGCCGGGGTCAGGAACAGCACGAAGCCAACGAAGATCGACACACCGATGACGACTTTCGACGCAGGGTAGTGCTCAAGCAATTGATAAATCGCCATCGACGGCTGTTCCAGTGCCGTCTTGCCCAGCTCCACCGCGCCGTGGTTCATCACCAGATCCAGCGCCGAGTTGCCGAAGATCGACAGCCACGCCAAAGTGAAGCCCAGCGGAATCAACAGCACGCCGGCAACCAGTTCACGCACGGTGCGACCACGGGAAATCCGCGCGATGAACATGCCCACGAATGGCGCCCAGGAAATCCACCACGCCCAGTAGAACAGCGTCCACAGGCCCAGCCAGCGATCGGACTTGGCGTTGTCGCCTTCATAGACGTACAGGTCGAACGTCTTCAGCACCACGCCGTTCAGGTAATCACCGATGTTCTGCACAAAACCATTGAGCAAGTGCAGCGTCGGGCCGAACAGCAGGACGAAGATCAGCAAGCCGCTGAACAGCACGATGTTCAGGTTGGACAGACGCCGGATGCCGTTTTCCACGCCGGACACAGCAGCGATGGTCGCCACGGTGCTCATGACGATAATCACGATCAGCAGGTTGGTGTTGCTGTGCTCCATGCCGAACAGGTTTTCCAGCCCCGACGATACTTGCAGCGAACCGATGCCCAGGTTGGTCACCAGCCCCAGCAGCGTCACGAACATGCCGAAGCCGTCAACCGCATGCCCGGCCGCGCCTTTGACCCAACGCTCGCCGACCAGCGGATACAGCGCCGAACGCAACGCCAACGGCTGGTTATGCCGATAAGCAAAGTAAGCAACGGCCAGACCGACCAGTGCGTAGATTGCCCAGCCATGCAGGCCCCAGTGCAGAAAAGTCAATTGCACGGCCTGCCGCGCGGCCAGATTGCTGGCCGACGTGCCTTCCGGCGGATTGAAGTAGTGATCCAGCGGCTCGGACGCGCCGAAGTACAACAGCGAAATGCCGATGCCAGACGAGAACAGCATCCCCGCCCAGGCGCCGTAACTGAAATCCGGGGTGTCGTCCTTGCTGCCCAGTTTGAGTTTGCCGTACGAGGAAAACGCCAGACCGACCACGAACACCAGGTACGCGGCGATCACCACCATGTAGTACCAGCCGAAGCTGCGCGACAACCAGGCCTGAGCCATCCCCAACACTCTGCCGGCCTCTTGCGGGGCGATGATCAGAATGGCGGTCAACAACAGAATCAACGCGGTCGAGGTGTAGAACACCCAACCGTTGACCGTCACCTTCTCGGGCGGGGTCTTTATTAGCGAGGCAGAACTCATGGCACAAATGCTCCAGGCAGTGCGAGAGAAGAACACAAGGCATCACGGAACCCGACCAATCGGTTAGTTGGCAGCCGACCGGCGGGTGATATAAAGACACTCCGAAAAAAGCCCGAACCTGCCGAAATGGCGCGCTGATCGCTTTCGTGGCCCCGGTGTGCGGACGTTCATCCGAAACCTGGTCCCGAGCGTCTTGCCCTTTCAACACGTCCATCGAATCGCGAACCGCGCCATGCCCCGCGCAGGTTTCGAGCCGTTTCAGGTGTCGGTTTTTATCGTCATTACACGTAGGAAAAAGCTGTAGGCAGCGACGAATTGTCGCAGATCTTATTCTTTGTTGATTGAACGTTCAATCAAAACAAAATAGACTGGCCCTCAATCCGATCGGCGTCATTCGCCCCTCGGAAGGCCTAAGGAGATGTGCAAGATGCCCAAGGTCGGTATGCAACCCATCCGCCGTCAACAACTGATCGAAGCCACGTTGCAAGCGGTCGATCAGGTCGGAATGGGGGACGCCAGCATTGCGCTGATCGCCCGTTTGGCCGGTGTCTCGAATGGCATCATCAGTCATTACTTTCAGGACAAGAACGGCCTGATCGCCGCCACGATGCGGTACCTGATGAGCGTCCTCAGCGAGAACGTCACCGCGCGCCGTCAGGCGCTGGCAGATGACAGCCCACGGGCGCATCTGCAGGTGATCATCGAAGGCAACTTCGACGCCAGCCAGGTCAATGGCCCGGCAATGAAAACCTGGCTGGCCTTCTGGGCCACCAGCATGCACCAGCCGTCTTTGCACAGGTTGCAGCGGATCAACGATCACCGTCTGTATTCCAACCTGTGCTGCGAGTTCCGTCGGGTGTTGCCGCTCGAAGAAGCGCGCAATGCCGCGCGAGGTCTGGCAGCGTTGATTGACGGCTTGTGGTTGCGCGGCGCGCTGTCGGGAGACGCTTTCGACACGGCGCAGGCGCAACAGATCGCTTACGAATACATGGATTTCCAATTGGCCAAGAAGGTGAGCTAGAGCACACAGAAAATGCTCGGCCCCTGAACTCCACCGCAGCGTGATCGCGGTGGTCAACGCCAACCACCAATGCACTTGCGAGGACACTATGGCCCGTTTCGAACTGCAAAAACTCTACATCGATGGCGCGTACACCGACGCCGGCAGCGACGCCACCTTCGAAGCCATCAACCCGGCGAACGGTGAAGTCCTCGCACTGGTGCAACGTGCGACCAAAGACGACGTCGAGCGCGCCGTGGTCAGCGCCGAAAAGGGCCAGAAAATCTGGGCCGCGATGACCGCCATGGAGCGTTCGCGCATCCTGCGTCGCGCCGTCGACATCCTGCGCGAGCGCAACGACGAACTGGCCGCGCTGGAAACCCTGGACACCGGCAAATCCTTCTCCGAAACCAAGTACGTCGACATCGTCACCGGCGCCGACGTGCTGGAATACTACGCAGGCCTGGTGCCCGCCATCGAAGGCGAGCAGATCCCGCTGCGTGACACCTCGTTCGTTTACACCCGTCGCGAGCCGCTGGGCGTGGTCGCCGGTATCGGCGCATGGAACTACCCGATCCAGATCGCCCTGTGGAAATCCGCTCCAGCCCTGGCGGCCGGCAACGCGATGATCTTCAAGCCAAGCGAAGTCACTTCGCTGACTACCCTGAAACTGGCCGAGATCTACACCGAAGCCGGCGTGCCAAACGGCGTCTTCAACGTACTGACCGGCAGCGGCCGTGAAGTCGGCACCTGGCTGACCGAGCACCCGCGCATCGAGAAAATCTCCTTCACTGGCGGCACCGACACTGGCAAGAAAGTCATGGCCAGCGCCTCGGCTTCGTCGCTCAAGGACGTGACCATGGAACTGGGCGGCAAGTCGCCACTGATCATCTGCGACGATGCTGACCTGGATCGCGCCGCCGACACCGCGATGATGGCCAACTTCTACAGCTCCGGTCAGGTCTGCACCAACGGCACCCGCGTATTCGTACCCGCGCACCTGAAAGCCGCGTTCGAAGCCAAGATCGTTGAGCGCGTTGCGCGTATTCGCGTCGGCAACCCGGAAGACGAAAACACCAACTTCGGCCCGCTGGTCAGCTACGCCCACATGGAAAGCGTGCTGGCTTACATCGAAAAAGGTAAGGAACAAGGCGCACGCGTCCTGTGCGGCGGCGGTCGTCTGACCGACGGCGAATTCGCCAAAGGCGCGTTCGTGGCACCGACCGTGTTCACCGATTGCACCGACGACATGACCATTGTCCGCGAAGAAATCTTCGGCCCGGTCATGGCGATCCTCTCCTACGAAACCGAAGAAGAAGTGATCCGCCGCGCCAACGACACCGACTTCGGCCTGGCCGCCGGTATCGTCACCCGCGACCTGAATCGCGCGCACCGCGTAATTCATCAGCTGGAAGCCGGCATCTGCTGGATCAACGCCTGGGGCGAGTCCGACGCGAAAATGCCGGTGGGCGGTTACAAGCAGTCGGGCGTTGGCCGTGAGAACGGCATCAGCTCGCTGAACAACTTCACCCGCATCAAATCGGTACAGGTCGAGCTGGGCGATTACGTCTCGGTGTTCTAACCCGAGATTTGCGTTGCCCGCGAAGGCCTCTTCGCTGGCAAGCCAGCTCCCACAGGTTCGGGGTAGTCCATCAATCTGTGGCAGCCCCCAATCCTTGTGGGAGCTGGCTTGCCAGCGATTCGAGTGCGCAGCACTCGCCGAGGTCAGACCTGACCACTATCAAAGAGGGTGCATTCAATGTCCCAAGAATTCGATTACATCATCATCGGTGCCGGCTCGGCCGGTAACACCCTGGCGACCCGTCTGACTGAAGACGAAGGCGTCACCGTTCTGCTGCTCGAAGCCGGCGGTCCGGATTACCGTTACGACTTCCGCACGCAAATGCCGGCCGCGCTGGCGTTCCCGCTGCAGGGCCGCCGCTACAACTGGGCCTATGAAACCGATCCAGAGCCACACATGGACGGTCGCCGCATGGAGTGCGGTCGCGGCAAGGGCCTCGGTGGTTCGTCGCTGATCAACGGCATGTGCTACATCCGTGGCAACGCCATGGACTATGACGGCTGGGCGAAACTGCCGGGCCTGGAAAACTGGTCGTACCTTGATTGCCTGCCGTATTTCCGCAAAGCCGAAACCCGTGACATCGGCCCGAACGATTACCACGGTGGCGACGGCCCGGTCAGCGTGACCACACCGAAAGCCGGCAACAACCCGCTGTTCCACGCCATGGTTGAAGCGGGCGTGCAGGCCGGTTATCCGCGCACCGAAGACCTCAACGGTTACCAGCAGGAAGGCTTCGGCCCGATGGACCGCACCGTGACGCCGAACGGCCGTCGTGCTTCCACCGCCCGTGGTTATCTCGACGTCGCCAAAAAGCGCTCGACCCTGACCATCGTCACCCACGCGCTGACCGACAAGATTCTCTTCGAAGGCAAGCGTGCAGTCGGCGTGCGTTATCTGATCGGCGACGCTGAAGAGCGCGTCGAAGCCAAGGCGCGCAAGGAAGTCCTGCTGTGCTCCGGCGCCATCGCGTCGCCGCAGATTCTGCAGCGCTCCGGTGTCGGCCCGGCGAAACTGCTGGAAAGCCTCGACATCCCGGTGGTCCACGACCTGCCGGGCGTCGGTGAAAACCTCCAGGATCACCTCGAGCTGTATCTGCAATACGCCTGCACCCAACCGGTCTCGCTGTACCCGTCGTTGCTCTGGTACAACCAGCCGGCCATCGGTGCCGAGTGGCTGTTCAACGGCACCGGCATCGGCGCCAGCAACCAGTTCGAGGCCGGCGGTTTCATCCGTTCGCGTCCGGAATTCGAATGGCCGAACATCCAGTACCACTTCTTGCCGGTGGCGATTAACTACAACGGCAGCAACGGTGTGAAAGAGCACGGTTTCCAGGCGCACATGGGATCCATGCGTTCGCCGAGTCGTGGCCGCATCCAGGTCAAATCCAAGGATCCGCGCCAGCACCCGAGCATCCTGTTCAACTACATGGCCACCGAGCAGGACTGGCAGGAATTCCGCGATGGCATCCGCCTGACCCGGGAAATCATGCAGCAGCCGGCACTCGACGCGTTCCGTGGCCGCGAAATCAGCCCCGGCATTGACGTGCAAACCGATGAGCAGCTCGACAAGTTCATCCGCGAGCACGCTGAAACCGCGTTCCACCCGTCCTGCTCGTGCAAGATGGGCACCGACGAGATGGCGGTGGTCGACGGTGAAGGCCGTGTGCACGGCATGCAGAGCCTGCGCGTGGTCGATGCCTCGATCATGCCGATCATCACCACCGGCAACCTCAACGCACCGACGATCATGATGGCCGAGAAAATCGCCGACAGGATCCGTGGCCGCAAGCCGCTGCCGCGCAGCAATGCCGCTTACTACGTCGCGAACGGCGCGCCGGTCAAAGGCAAGCCGATGCGTGATATCACCCCGGTTACTCAATAAAACCGTAATACCGAGGCGCGGCCTTCGCGAGCAAGCCCGCTCCCACATTGGATCCTGGTGTTCACAAATTTTGTGTTCACTGAAGATCTACTGTGGGAGGGGCTTGCTCGCGAAGGGGCCCTCACATTCAGCACAAATTCCCCTGCTGCGCAGTAAATCCCCATACACCCCTCTTCACTTGATCCTCCCCCCACGCAGGCCTACTCTAGACCTCGCGCAACCGTATTACCCCCTCCCCGCTGTCGCCATGCCGCTACTCCATTACAAGGAGGTTCACGAATGTTCGATTTCCACCCCCAGCTCAAGCAGCGCTTCGCTGCCTTGCGCACGGGCGCTGAATTTTTTTCCCTGCGGTATGTACGCGAGTCAGGGCAGTACCTGTCGGTGCGCAAGAACGTCGCCGAACCGCCGAGTTTGAGCCGCGATGAGGGGGCGATGCTCACCGTGCGCGTCAACGGCGTCGAAGCCTACGCGGCGACCAATGACCTCTCGCAACAAGGCCTGCAAGCCGCCCTCGAACGCGCCGAGCAACAGGCCCGCCGCCTCAAGCCGCACGCCTTGCTCGATCTGCGCGAGCAGCCGCTTTCCAGCGACCGCGCTGATTATTTTTCACCCAACCTCGAACAGCCCTTCCCGTCACTGAGCGAATGCTTCGATCTGCTTGGTGCGGAATCCGCCTCGGTGCCCAAGGATGAGCGCCTGGTCAATTGGCAGGTGAGCATTGGCATTACCCACGTTGAACAGATTTACCTGAGCAGCGCCGGGGCCCAATTGCGCCAAGCGCAGCGCTTCGTTTATCCAAGCCTCGACGTCACCGCTTACGACGGCAACGACAGCCAGACCCGCAGCCTCGGCCGCGAGAACTTCGGCCAGCAGGGTGGCGCCGATGTCATCAGCCGTTGCGGCCTGGTCGGTGCCGGTCCGCAAGTCGCCGATCAGGCCCTGCAACTGCTGCTCGCGCCAAACACCCCGCAAGGCCCGCGCGACCTGCTGCTGATGCCCGATCAAATGATGCTGCAGATCCACGAATCCATCGGCCACCCGCTGGAACTCGACCGGATCCTGGGCGATGAGCGCAATTACGCCGGCACCAGTTTCGTCAAAGCCAGCGACTTCGGCAGCCTGCAATACGGCTCGAAGCTGCTCAACGTGACCTTCGATCCGGGCATCCCGGAAGAACTCGCCAGCTATGGCCATGACGACGACGGCAGTGCGGCCAGCAAACAATTCCTGATTCGCGACGGCCTGCTGCTGCGGCCATTGGGCGGCGCGCTGTCGCAATATCGCGCCGGCCTCGATGGCGTTGCCAACAGCCGCGCCTGCGGCTGGAACCGGCCACCGATCGACCGCATGGCCAACCTCAACATCGAGCCGGGTGATCAGACGCTGGAGCAGATGATCGGTGGTATCGAACACGGCATTCTGATGAGCACCAACCGTTCATGGTCGATTGACGATGCGCGCAACAAATTCCAGTTCGGCTGCGAATGGGGCCAGTTGATCGAGAATGGTGAACTTAAAGGCGTGGTGAAAAATCCCAACTACCGGGCCATTTCCGCGCACTTTTGGAAAAGCCTGCGCGCCGTCGGCGACGCCAACACCGTCAAGGTGCTGGGTACGCCGAACTGCGGCAAGGGCGAACCGAACCAGGTGATTCGCGTCGGCCACGCTTCGCCGGCCTGCGTATTCAGTAACATTGATGTGTTTGGGGGAGACGCCTGATGAGCATTTCGAAGCGTCAGTCCGACGCCTTCAAGGTCATGGTCAACTGGTTGCGCGACAGCGTGCGCGAGCCGGAACAGTTCACGCTCAGCTACGCCGCCGAAGCCTCGGCATTCGTGCGTTTCAATCACGCCAAGGTGCGCCAGGCCGGGCAAGTGCAGCAGGCCAACGTTGGCCTGAAACTGATCGACGACGGTCGCCATGCCGACCTGCAAATCACCTTGTCCGGGGATCCGGAAGCCGATCTGCAACGGCTCGCTGAAGGCCTGCAACAATTGCGCGAAACCCTGCCGCTGCTGCCGCAGGATCCGTACCTGCTGCTCAATCACAACAGCTGGCAGAGCACACACGTACAAGCGCATCCGCTGCCGGACACCGAACATGTCGTCGGGCAAATCTGTGCCGCCGCTGAAGGTCTCGATCTGGTCGGTTTTTATGCTGCCGGTCCGATCAGTCGCGGTTTCGCCAGTTCCGCCGGCGCGTTCGGCTGGCATGAAGCCAACAGCTTCAATTTCGACTTCAGCCTGTTCCACGAAAATGGCGAAGCGGTGAAGGCCAGCTACGCGGGGCACGACTGGAGCGACGAGGGTTTCGCCCGGCGTTTCGCCCTGGCCCGCGAACAGCTGGAGTTTCTCGGCCGACCGTTACGCACTCTGGCGCCGGGTCAGTACCGCGCCTATCTGGCGCCGGCAGCGCTGGAAGAAATCATGGGCATGCTCAGTTGGGGCGGGTTCTCGGCGCAATCGATCGCCAGCAAAAGCAGTCCACTGCAGAAGCTCTACGTCGGCGACCAGACATTCAGCCCATTGCTGTCGCTGGATGAAAAAGTCAGCGAATCGCTGAGCCCGGCGTTTTCCGCCGAAGGTTATCCGCGCAGCGATCTGCGTCTGATCATCGAAGGACGGGCCGGCGATCAACTGGTCGGTTCGCGCAGCGCTGCCGAATACGGCCTGGCGGCCAACGGTGCGGGCGGCGGCGAGATGCCCAGTGCGTTGAACATGGCCGCCGGTGATCTGTCGCAAGAAGAGATCCTCAAGCAGTTGGGCACCGGGCTGTACATCAGCAACCTGTGGTACCTGAACTACTCGGATCAACCGGCGGCGCGCATGACCGGCATGACCCGTTTCGCGACCTTCTGGGTCGAGAATGGCGAGATCCAGGCGCCGGTCAGCACCATGCGTTTCGACGACAGCGCCTACAACCTGCTCGGCTCGCAGCTGGAAGCGTTGACTGCCGAGCGCGAATTGCTGTTGTCGGCGAGCACGTACAGCCAGCGCAACACCTCGTCATCGCTGTTGCCGGGGGCGCTGGTCAGCCGACTGACCCTGACCCTGTAAACGCAAAACCTGTGGGAGCGGGCTTGCTCGCGAACGCGGTGTATCAGTCACCCTGTCTGTCGACTGAAAAACTGCATTCGCGAGCAAGCCCGCTCCCACACTGACTGCGCTAGACAATGGACATGCATTAACTCCAACAACAGAGGTTCCATGCCCAACCGCCCACCTCTCGACGCCATCACCGCCCGCTGGTTGCCGTGGGTCGTCGCCATTGCGTTCTTCATGCAGTCCCTCGACGGGACCATCCTCAACACTGCGCTGCCGGCCATGGCCAGCGATCTGGCCGAAGACCCGTTGCGCATGCAGGGCGTGATCATCGCCTACATGCTCACCGTGGCTCTGTTGATCCCGGCGTCAGGCTGGATTGCCGACCGCTTCGGCACCAAGAAGATTTTCTTCGGCGCGATCCTGCTGTTCAGTTTTGGCTCGCTGCTCTGTGCGTTGTCCAGCAGCCTCGGCATGCTCATCGGCGCCCGCGTCATTCAAGGCCTCGGTGGTGCGCTGATGCTACCGGTCGGGCGGCTGGTGGTGCTGCGCGCCTATCCGCGCTCGGAACTGGTGCGAATCATGGGTTTCATCACCATTCCCGGCCTGCTCGGCCCACTCATCGGCCCGACCATGGGCGGCTGGATGGTGGAATACGTGACGTGGCACTGGATCTTCCTGATCAATCTGCCGGTCGGCGTCATCGGTTGTTATGCAGTGTGGAAATTCATTCCCGACCTGCGCGGCACGGAGCGCACGCGCTTCGACAGCCTCGGCTTTCTGCTGTTCGGCGCGGCGATGATCCTCATCACCATCGCCATGGAAGGCCTTGGTGAACTGCACCTGCCGCACCTGCGGGTGATGTTGCTGCTGTTCGCCGGCATGGCCTGTCTGGCGGCGTACTGGCTGCGCGCCGGGCACATCGAAAACCCGTTGTTCGCGCCGTCATTGTTCAAGACCCGCACCTTCGCCGTCGGCATTCTCGGCAACCTGTTCGCGCGACTGGGCAGCGGCGCTTTGCCATTTCTGGTGCCGCTGCTGTTGCAAGTGGCGTTGGGCTATTCGCCGTCGCAAGCCGGGATGAGCATGTTGCCGCTGGCCGCGGCGGCGATGGTCGCCAAGTGGGTGGCGCGGCCGCTGATCGAACGCCTTGGCTATCGCATCGTGCTCACCGGCAACACGTTGGCGCTGGGGATCATGCTGGCGAGCATGGGTCTGGTCAGCGAGCAGACGCCGTACTGGTTGCTGCTGTGCCTGCTGGCAGTGCTGGGTGCGATCAACTCGCTGCAATTCACCGCGATGAACACGGTAACCCTGATCGATCTCGATGATGCCAGCGCCAGCAGCGGCAACAGCTTGCTGTCGGTGGTGGCGCAGTTGTCGCTGAGCCTCGGCGTGGCCTGCGCCGGCGCGCTGCTCGGCGGCTTCACCGCGAAAGTCGGCAACGATGGCGTGGAAACCGTGCTCGGTGCGTTCCAGCTGACCTTCGTCACGGTCGGGGTGATGGCGATGCTGGCGGCGACGATCTTCTCGCAGCTGTCGAAGGAAGACGGGCGCCGGGCGAAACGGCCGCAGGAGCACATCGAACATTAATCGCTGTTCGTCCAGAACTGTCGAGGAAACGGGCACGGGGCTGCTACACTGCGCGACATTTTGTTTTGCAGGCCAGTCCCGTGACCACCATCGCCACCGCTTTTAATACTCTGCCGCTGTCCGCCGCCATGCTGGCTAACCTCGAATCACTCGGTTATGCCCAGATGACGCCGATCCAGGCGCAGAGCTTGCCGGTGATCCTCAAAGGGATGGACCTGATCGCCCAGGCCAAGACCGGCAGCGGCAAGACCGCTGCGTTCGGCATCGGCCTGCTCAACCCGATCAACCCGCGCTACTTCGGTTGTCAGGCGCTGGTGATCTGCCCGACCCGCGAGCTGGCCGACCAGGTCGCCAAGGAAGTCCGCCGTCTGGCCCGTGCCGAAGACAACATCAAGGTCCTGACCCTGTGCGGCGGCGTGTCGTTCGGCCCGCAGATCGCTTCGCTGGAACACGGCGCACACATCATCGTCGGCACCCCGGGGCGCATTCAGCAGCACTTGCGCAAGGGTTCGCTGGTGCTCGATGGCCTGAACACGCTGATCCTCGACGAAGCCGACCGCATGCTCGACATGGGTTTCTACGACGCCATCGAAGACATCATCATCAAGACCCCGGAGCGCCGGCAGACTCTGCTGTTCTCCGCCACCTACCCGGTGGGCATCAAGCAACTGGCCTCGAAATTCATGCGCGATCCGCAGACCGTCAAGGCTGAAGCCTTCCACGACGACACGCAGATCGAGCAGCGCTTCTACGAGATTTCCCCGGAAGAGCGCATGAGCGCGGTGACCAAAGTCCTGCATCACTTCCGTCCAGCGTCCTGCGTGGCGTTCTGCTTCACCAAGCAGCAGGTGCAGGAAACCGTCGATCACCTGACCGCCAAAGGCATTTCGGCGGTCGGCCTGCACGGCGATCTGGAACAGCGTGACCGCGATCAGGTGCTGGCGATGTTCGCCAACCGCAGCACCTCGGTACTGGTCGCCACCGACGTCGCCGCCCGTGGTCTGGATATCGATGCGCTGGACATGGTGATCAACGTCGAACTGGCCCGCGATTCGGAAATCCACATCCACCGCGTCGGCCGTACCGGTCGGGCTGGCGAGAAAGGCATTGCCATCAGCCTCGTCGCGCCATCCGAAGCGCACCGCGCGCAAGCCATCGAACAATTGCAGAAGGCGCCGTTGAACTGGGATCAGATCGACAATCTCAAGTCCCAGGGCCTGGCGCCGCTGCAACCGCCGATGACCACCCTGTGCATCGGCGCCGGCCGTAAAGACAAAGTGCGTCCGGGCGACATTCTTGGCGCGTTGACGGGCGAAGCCGGCATTCCCGGCGCGCAGGTGGGCAAGATCGCGATCTTCGATTTCCAGGCCTACGTTGCCGTGGAACGCACCGTGGCCATGCAGGCCCTGCAGCGTTTGAATGACGGCAAGATCAAGGGCCGCTCGTTGCGCGTACGCATTTTGTAAGAACAACGTAACTCCCCTGTAGGAGCTGCCGCAGGCTGCGATCTTTTGACTTTGTTTTTTAAGAGCACGATCAAAAGATCGCAGCCTGCGGCAGCTCCTACAGTTCGTTTTGTGGTGACATTTCAGAGGACACCGTTTTGCGCTCTACCGAAGTCGTGATCATTGGCGCTGGCGCCGCTGGGTTGATGTGTGCACTGACCGCCGCCGGGCGCGGGCGTCAGGTGTTGCTGCTCGATCACGCGAACAAGGCTGGCAAGAAAATCCTCATGTCGGGCGGTGGCCGCTGCAACTTCACCAACATGTACACCGAGCCGAGCAATTTCCTCTCGCAGAATCCGCATTTCTGCAAATCCGCTCTGGCGCGTTACACCCAGTGGGATTTCATCGGTCTGGTCGGTAAACACGGCGTTCCGTACCACGAGAAGAAACTCGGCCAGCTGTTCTGCGATAACAAGTCCAGCGACATCCTCGAAATGCTCCTCGATGAATGTGATCAGGCCGGCGTCGAGTTGCATCTGGACACATCGATCCAGACCATCGAGAAAGTCGACAGCGGTTACCTGCTCGACACCACTCTGGGCCAGGTGCAGTGCCAGTCACTGGTGATCGCCACCGGCGGCTTGTCGATCCCGACGCTGGGCGCCACCGGTTTCGGCTATCAGGTAGCGAAACAGTTCGGCCATGAGTTGCTGCCGACCCGCGCCGGGCTGGTGCCGTTCACCATCACCGATCAGCTCAAGGAACTGTGTACCGAGCTGTCCGGCACTTCGGTGGATTGCCTGGTCAGCTGCAACGAGCAGAGTTTTCGCGAAAACATCCTGTTCACTCACCGTGGCCTCAGTGGCCCGGCGATTCTGCAGATTTCCTCGTTCTGGGAGTCGGGCGATACGGTGGAAATCAATCTGCTGCCGGATTACGACGCCGCAAGCTGGCTGCAGCAGCAAGTGGCCGAACGGCCGAACAGCGAGCTGAAGACGCTGCTCGGCGAAATCTTCACCAAGAAGATGGCCAATCTGTTGGCAGACAACTGGTTCGTCTCCAAACCGATGAAACAGTACACCCACGCCGAACTGGCCGAGATCGCCGACAAACTGGGCAGCTGGAAAGTCGTGCCGGCAGGCACCGAAGGCTATCGCACGGCCGAGGTGACCCTGGGTGGCGTCGATACCCGTGAAGTGTCGTCCAAAACCATGGAATCGCTGAAAAGCCCGGGTCTGTATTTCATTGGTGAAGTGCTGGATGTCACCGGCCATCTGGGCGGGTTCAACTTTCAATGGGCATGGGCCTCGGGCTACGCCGCCGCGCAGTACGTCTGATCCAGCGCAAATCAAAACCGTGGGAGCGGGCTTGCTCGCGAATGCGGTGTGTCATTCAAAATCATCGTTGGCTGACACTCTGCTTTCGCGAGCAAGCCCGCTCCCACATTTGCTCCGTGTGATGCAGTCAGGAACACTTTTTGCTGTCAGATGTGCTCGGCGCCATTGCGTCGGCGTCATTACTGGCTCAATTTAGCGGCATCGCCTCGGAAGGCCTTCGCACTTCATGTCCTCGACCTCGTTTCGTCAGTCTTTGCGGCGCCTGTGGGCGCTGGATAAATTCAGTTACAGCGTGCGGGTATTCATCGCCCTGACCGGCAGCATGGCGCTGTGCTGGCATCAGGATGAAATGGGCCTGCTGATCCCGTTGTTCCTCGGCATCATCGCCAGCGCCCTGGCCGAGACCGATGACAGTTGGCAGGGTCGTCTCAACGCTCTGGCGGTGACGCTGGTGTGTTTCAGCATCGCCGCGCTGTCGGTGGAATTGCTCTTCCCCTACCCGATCATTTTCGCCGTAGCCCTGGCGCTGGCCAGTTTCGGGCTGACCATGCTCGGTGCGCTGGGCGAGCGTTATGGGGCGATCGCTTCGGCAACCTTGATCCTTTCCGTGTACACGATGATCGGCGTCGATCAGCGCGGCGGCGCGGTTACCGATTTCTGGCACGAACCGATGCTGCTGGTCGCCGGCGCGGCGTGGTACGGCTTGCTCTCGGTGCTGTGGCAGGCGCTGTTTTCCAATCAGCCGGTGCAGCAGAGTCTGGCGCGGCTGTTCCGCGAACTGGGCCTTTACCTGAAGCTGAAATCCTCGCTGTTCGAGCCCATCCGGCAAATGGACGTCGAAGCCCGCCGTCTGGAACTGGCGCAGCAGAATGGGCGCGTGGTCGCCGCACTGAACACAGCCAAGGAAATCATCCTGCACCGGGTCGGCAACGGTCGGCCGGGCTCCAAAGTCAGCCGGTATCTGAAGCTGTACTTCCTTGCCCAGGACATCCACGAACGCGCCAGCTCCTCGCACTACCCTTACAACGCACTGGCCGAGGCGTTCTTCCACAGTGACGTGCTGTTCCGCTGCCAGCGCCTGCTGCGCCAGCAAGGCAAGGCCTGCCGCGCCCTGGCCGAATCGATCCAGATGCGCCAGCCGTTCATCTATGACGCCAGTTTCGCCGAAGCCCTGAACGACCTGCATGCCTCCCTCGAACACTTGCGCATCCAGAGCAACCCGGCATGGCGCGGGCTGCTGCGCTCGCTGCGCGCACTGGCGGCCAACCTCGGCACCCTCGACCGCTTGCTCAGCGATGCGAGCAATCCGGATGCCCTCGCTGATGCGACCGACAGCAGCCTGCTCGACCGCTCACCGCGCAATCTCAAGGACGTGTGGATTCGCCTGCGCACGCAACTGACGCCGACCTCGCTGCTGTTCCGCCACGCTCTGCGCCTGCCATTGGCGCTGAGCATCGGCTACGGCATGGTGCACCTCATCCACCCGTCGCAAGGCTACTGGATCATTCTCACCACGCTGTTCGTCTGCCAGCCGAATTACGGCGCCACCCGGCGCAAGCTCGGCCAGCGGATCATCGGCACGGCCATTGGCCTGACGGTGGCCTGGGCGCTGTTCGATCTGTTTCCCAGCCCGGTGGTGCAATCGTGCTTCGCCATCGCTGCCGGCGTGGTGTTCTTCACCAACCGCACGACCCGCTATACCCTGGCGACTGCAGCGATCACCATCATGGTGCTGTTCTGCTTCAATCAGGTCGGCGATGGCTACGGGCTGTTCCTGCCGCGCCTGTTCGATACGTTGCTGGGTAGCCTGATTGCGGGGCTGGCGGTGTTCCTGTTCCTGCCGGACTGGCAGGGTCGGCGCCTGAACAAAGTGCTGGCCAACACACTGACCTGCAACAGCATCTACCTGCGCCAGATCATGCAGCAATACGCCGCCGGCAAGAGCGACGACCTCGCCTATCGCCTCGCCCGACGCAACGCGCACAACGCCGATGCGGCATTGTCGACGACCCTGGCAAACATGCTCATGGAGCCGGGGCATTTCCGTAAGGAGGCGGATGTCGGCTTCCGTTTTCTGGTGCTGTCGCACACGTTGCTCAGTTACCTCTCAGGCCTGGGCGCCCACCGCGAGACGCAGTTGCCAGCCGAAGTGCGTGAGCATCTGATCGAAGGCGCCGGGGTGAAACTGGCGACCAGCATCGACGAAATCGCCCAAGGCCTGGCCAGCAAGCAGCCGATTGCCATTCAGAGTGATGAAGAGGAAGCGCTGGCCAATGAGCTGGAGCAGATGCCGGACGAGATTGATGAAGGGCAGCGGTTGGTGCAGACGCAATTGGCGCTGATTTGCCGGCAGCTGGGGCCGCTTCGCACGTTGGCGGCGCATTTGATCAAGGACACCAGTGAGGTCAGCGCTGGCTGAAAGAGCGCCTTCGCGAGCGGGCTTGCTCGCCAAAGGGCCACCAGCCGCACAGCAGATGCTGGATCAGCCTCACATGCCATGGCGCCGCAGCAACTTGTCATATGTCCCGTCAGCCTTCATCGCTGCAATCGCCCGATCAAACCCGGCGACAATCTGCTCATGCTGCGGATTTTTCAGACTGACCAGAATATGCAGGCTGTTCTCACTCAGCGGCTTGGGTAAAAACTCCACCGAATTGCGTACCTTGGCCGATTCACGTGCCAGGTAATACTTGGCCACATACTCATCTTCCAGCGTCAGCTTGACCCGGTCCGCCGCAAGCATGCGCACGCCCATGGCGAAGTTATGCACAGGCACTTTCTGCATCGCCGTGTCGGCATCGAACGGTGCGGAATAGGCATACCCGCGCACCACTGCAACAGGATAGGTGTGCAGTTGCTCAAGGTTGCTGTAGTCAATAGGTGCATCTTTGCGCTTGAGAAAGCGAATGCGGTTGATCAGGTACTCGCCGGAGAACTGGCCGATCTGCGTGCGTTCGTCGTTGTACCAGGCGTTGACCAGCACGTCGTAACGTCCTTCGCCAATCCCCAGCAACGCCCGTGCCCAAGGCACTTGCTCGTACCCGCTGGCATAACCGGCGCGAGCCAGTGCGGTGCTGACAATATCGGTAGCCAGTCCACCGTTGACCAGCGCATCGTCGGTAAACGGCGGCCAGTTATCGAACGCCAGCCGCAGCTTCTGCGCTGCAGCATCCTGGCCGAGCGACAGCAGTCCGATCAACGCAACGGCTTGAAGCAATCGCAGCATGCTTGAACATCCTCAGCGGGCACCGCCCGACGCGTCTTCACGCCAAAAACCCAAGGCCCCTTACCGGCAACACCCAACCGTTGGACATTGGCTCATGCGAGCCAGTGCCCAGCGCTTTTCAGCAGATTACACAAAGTCGCAGGCGCCGCGCGAAAGGAATGATGGCATTTTGACCTTTATCACAGACTGTTGCGCCATACAGACAGACGGAGCCAGTGCGCTTAGTATCGGGCCACATGCTCAAGGAATCGAAAAATGACAATCGAGTGGATCTGCAAACATCACAGCGATCTGGGTAAAGAGCAGCTGTACGCGCTGCTGAAGCTGCGATCGGACGTGTTCGTGGTCGAACAGAAATGCGCCTATCCGGACCTCGACGGCCAGGATCTGGAAGGCGATACCTACCATTTGATGGGCTGGGAGGACGATCAGTTGATGGCTTATCTGCGCCTGCTCGATCCGGAATCCCAGGGCGGCGACGTGGTGATTGGCCGTGTGATCACCGCGCCTGCCGGTCGGGGCAAAGGGCTGGGCCACGCAATGATGGAACAAGCGCTGAAACAGGCGCAAAAGCATTGGCCGCAGGTGCCAATCTATCTATCGGCGCAGGCGCATTTGCAGGGGTATTACGGTAGGTACGGCTTTGAAGTGGCGGGTGAGCAGTATCTGGAGGATGGCATTCCCCACATCGGAATGCGTCGCTCCTGAGGCCCTTTGCAAGCAAGCTCGCGCGCACATTTGACCATGCTCTGACTGCAGAAGCCGGTCCACTGTGGGAGCGGGCTAGCTCGCGAAGACGTCAGTCTCAGGTACTGCAGACATCACGGATATTCCAGCACCGCTTTTATTTGCCGCAAATTGCGCTCGATCCACCCGCGATCAATTGCCCCCCATTCGCGAATTCGATAGCGCCCGGCATGATTGCGCGCGCCCTGTTCCTGTTCGAATTCACAAACGATATCCAGATCGGCCAGCGCGGCGATGGTGTCCTGCGCCGTGCGTCGAGGCATGCCGGTGACTTCGGTCAGCGTCGGCACACTTGGCGCCAGGCCGCTATCGATCAGATAAGCCACGTATAAACGGCGGTAGAAACTGCTCTTGGTCTTGCTGACGTCCATCCACATCTTCCTGATTGGTTAAACCTGCATATCCCGCCACGTCAGGTACACGCGCAGATCGAACTCGATCTGGTGATACCCGGGCAACATGTGCTCGCACAATTTATAGAACGCCTTGTTGTGGTCTGATTCCTTGAAGTGCGCCAGTTCGTGCACCACGATCATCTTCAGAAAGTCCGGCGCGGCGTCCTTGAACAGCGAGGCGATGCGGATTTCCTTGTTGGCCTTCAGCTTGCCGCCCTGCACTCGCGAAACCGTGGTGTGCAGACCGAGGGCGCGGTGGGTCAGGTCGAGGCGGTTGTCGAACAGCACCTTGTCGATGGCCGGCGCGTTACGCATGTACTGCTGCTTGAGATCCAGCGCGTAGCTGTACAGGGCCTTGTCGCTTTGCACGTCATGTCGCCCCGAATAGCGCTGATCGAGGTAATCACCCAGCCGCCCTTCGGCGATCAATTGGCGCACCTGATCCTGCAAACGCTCGGGATAGGCCTGGAGGTACTTCAACGCAGTCATGGGCGGGCAGCACGGTTGGAAAAAATGGTGCGCCAGTGTAGCGAATTCAGCCGGGCAGCGCGCTCCAGTCGAACGGCTCGGCGAAGCGGACGGCCTCCTCGGCGACCAGGGGTCGCGCCACCAGAAAGCCCTGCACGTATTCGCAGCCATGGGCTTGCAGCCACCGATATTGCTCGACGGTTTCCACCCCTTCGGCGATTACCAGCAGACCGTATTGCTTGCACAGGTCGATGACCATACGCACCAGTGCAGCGTCGCGCGGCGAGTCCGGCAAGCGTGCGATCACGTGGCGGTCGAGCTTCAGCGTGTCCAGTTCCAGATCACGCAGATGCGCCAGTGAGCACGGCCCGGAACCGAAGTCATCCAGCGCCACGCGCACGCCGAAATGACGCAACAGCCGCAGCTGTTTGCGGGTTTCATCGGGGTTTTGCATCAGAGCTTCTTCGGTGACCTCGACTTCCAGCTGACGTGGCTGCAGGGCATGGCGCTCCATGACCTGGCGCAACTCGGTGACCAGATTCGGCAGGCCGAACTGGGTGTTGCTGAGGCTCACACCGAGCACCAGATCATCAGCGAACAGCCTTTCCCAGGCTTTACGCTGGCCAGCGCCACGGTGATAGATCCAGCTGCCGAGGCGACTGATCAACCGTGCCTCTTCCAGCAGCGGCAGAAACAGCCCCGGCGGCACATCGCCGACACTCGGATGCTGCCAGCGCAGCAGCGCTTCGAAGCCACGAATCCGCCCACTGCCAATCGCGACCTGCGGCTGATAGACCAGATTGAAATCGCGATTCTCGATGGCCTCGCGCACGCTGTCTTCAAGCATCAGGCGCGAGCGTGCGCGGCCGTTCATTTCAGGATCATAGAAGCGATATTGCTGACGCCCGGCACGTTTGGCTTCGTACATGGCAATGTCCGAGGCGCGCAGCAAGCCATCAAGATTGCGGCCACAGTCGGGATAGGTGGCAATGCCGATGCTGGCGCCAAGGACAATATCCAGACCTTCGATCTGCTGACAGACCGACACCCGTTCGATGAGCTTCTCGGCAATTTTCGCCGCTTGCTCGGGAAACTCCAGATCCAGCAGCGCGGTAAATTCATCGCCGCCCATGCGCGCGAGAATATCGAAGGGCCGCAGGCACGCCTTCAGTTGTTCGGAGACCCAGCGCAACACACGGTCACCGGCATCATGCCCAAGTGAATCATTGACCCGCTTGAAACCGTCGAGATCGAGATAGAGCAACACCCAACTGCTGTCGCTGCGCTCCCCGCGCAACAGCAGGTTTTCCACGGTCTGGTAGAACCCGCGCCGGTTGAGCAGGCCGGTCAGCGGGTCGGTCACCGCCTGGAACTCCAGCTGCTGGTGCAAGTGACGCACCACCGACATGTCCAGCACAGTCACCACCATCGCGTGCTGCTCCGAGGGCAGCGGCGCGCAGGACAATGCCACCGGCACTTGCTGCCCGGGCGCAGTACGCAGCAATGCATCATGCAGGCGCAGGGTTTCGCCGCGCTGGTAGCCGGCGTAGAACTCGGAATCGGCCCACAGCGCAATGTGCGGTTTCTGCAGGAAATCGAGAAACTCCTTGCCTTCGAGTTCCTTCACCGGCGCGTTGAGCAGCCGCGAAATCGCCGGATTGGCAAAGCGGATCACGCCGTCCTCGCTCAGCACCAGAATGCCTTCGGCGGCGTTATCCAGCACCGAGGCGTTGAAGGCGCGCGCCACTTCCAGGTCATGACTCAGGCGCTGCAAGGCGCGGCGGTTGCGCTGGTGCTCAAGCAACGCCTGGACCTTGGGCTTGAGGATTTGCGGATCGAACGGCTTGAACAGGTAATCCACCGCACCGCTGGCGTAGCCCTTGATCACGGCATCCTGGGATTGCTCGTTGGCGGTGAGGAAAATGATGGGCGTCAGCCGCGTGCGCTGGCTGCCGCGCATCAGCCGCGCGACCTCGAAACCGTCCATGCCGGGCATCTGCACATCAAGCAGGACCAGGTCGATATCGTGTTCGAGCAAAAGGTTGAGCGCCTCGAAACCCGAGGCCGCGGTCATCACGTGCCAATCCTGCCGCTGCAGCAAGGCGCGCATGCTGATCAGATTTTCGGGGTAATCATCGACGATCAAAAGGACCGAGCTGCCTTCACCTGGCTGGGGTTGCGCGCATTCCATGCTGCTTCTCTTTTCGGGACCGGTTGCCGGCAAAACCATAGACATACTGAGCCTTCACTCTAGTCGCGGATGCGGCAAAGCAGAAGCTGCCGCTTCGCCATCATTTGGCCAATGTTCCATCGAGCCGACTAACGGTCACCGCTACAGCCCCCGAAAACCGGGGAGGATGGCATTTCGACAGGATGTTGACGTCAATCAACCGCCGGACGGGCATTAACAAAAATAGCCGCTACGCTTATAAAGGCGCCCCGAAAAAGGCGCGGGCTAGAGCTTCTGGCACCCGCGTTCAGGATGAATCGAGTGGAAGAACCGACATGATCGATCTCGCAACCTGGAACCTCAGCGTTCCCGTTGGCAGCCCGCCGTACACCGTCGAAACCGAAAAACTGGTGAACGGCTTCAAGGATCAATACTTCCATTCCGACACCGGCACCTTGTTTTTCTGGTCCCCGGTTACCGGGTCAAAAACCGAAAACGCCGTGTACCCGCGCACTGAACTGCGCGAAACCTATAGCAACGGCACCCTGCGCAACTGGTACTACCCGGACGCCGATAACCTGCTGCGCGCGACCCTCGCGGTAAACAAAGTGCCCAGCTCGGGCAAGATTGTCATCGGCCAGATTCATGCGTACGAGAGCCAGCGGCCGATGGTCAAACTCGAATACCAATACAAAACCAAAACCGAGACCGGCAACCTGGTGATCAAAGTGCGCATGCGCCCCGATGACGAAGAAAGCCGCGTCATAACCCTCGCCACCGGCATCAAGCTCGATCGCGAATTCAACTACCTCATCCACTTGAGCCCCGGCGGGGCGCTGGGCGTGAGTGCGGCAGGTTATCAGTGGGATTCACAGGTCAGCGCGACCTGGCGGGACAAGCCGTTGTATTTCAAAGCCGGGGTGTATGTGCAGGACAACACCGGATACACCAGCGAGGGTGGGCAGGTGACGTTTACCAAACTGGATATTGATCACGACAAGTAACGCAAATCCTACTGTAGGAGCTGCCGGAGGCTGCGATCTTTTGATCTTGTTTTTGATTCTAAAAAGACAGAATCAAAAGATCGCAGCCTTCGGCAGCTCCTACCTTTAAACAGCGCTGTTTAGAGCTGTCAGCGGTTACTTCCGGATGCTTACAACAGCTTGCGTCGTTGCCTACCACTACGCCAGAATTCGCCGGCTTGTGCGCCTGGCGGGCCATCGGTAACTTGATTCGTGTCACTGATTCCCAGTGATCGGGTTTAGTAGCCCGCGGTTTCAAGCGTGATGCACAAGCATCTGTCAGTCGGGGATTTCGATTCCTGCGCTTGATGGCAGCTGTGCGCAGGGCACCTTCGGGTGCGCCGGCTTGCTCGAAACCCCGGTCTACTAACCTGCGTACAGTTGCCTCCACTTTGATTAGTAGCCAGAGCGGAGGCACTCCAATCAGGTTTCGAGCAAATGACTAAATCAACGCCACACCCGCCGGTCACCGACCCGGCCTCGCCATACGAATCCCTCAACTCAAAAAAACTCAACGACGCCGCCGAACGCGCCCTCGACCACTACCTCAACCCCGTCACCCTTATCATGGCGAGCACCAACGAACCCGAGCCCATGTACTTCGCAAACCCGAAATACAACACCGAATCCCTGCTGGCCAACGCCAGCGAAACCTTGGGCTCAGCCAGCGTCATGCTCAACAACTTCGCCGCGATGCTCGACAACTCGCATCGCAAAACCGCGCTGGGGATCGCGCAGGTCGTCATGCTCGGTGAACTGGCAGTGAATCAGGCACTGGATCACGTTGAACTGAAGGAATAGTCACTGATAAAGGACTCTTCGTCGACGAGCTCACCGTCAATCCAGCAGTCATGCCCACGCTTGAAGAGATAGCGGAAATATTTGTTTAATTACGCCCACAAAAAAACCCGCCTCTCGGCGGGTTTTTTCATGTCAGCTCAACACTCAGGCTTAGTTGACCTTCGCGTTCAACTCACCCTTCAGATAACGCTGGTACATCGCTTCCAGCGAGATCGGTTTGATCTTCGAAGCATTCCCGGCAGTACCAAACGCTTCATAACGCGCAATGCACACGTCACGCATCGCAGTCACGGTGGCGCCGAAGAATTTACGCGGATCGAATTCGCTCGGGTTGGTGGCCATCAGGCGACGCATCGCACCGGTGGATGCCAGGCGCAGGTCGGTGTCGATGTTGACCTTGCGCACGCCATGCTTGATGCCTTCGACGATTTCTTCAACCGGTACGCCGTAGGTTTCTTTGATGTCGCCGCCGTACTGGTTGATGATCGCCAGCCATTCTTGTGGCACCGAGGAGGAACCGTGCATCACCAGGTGGGTGTTCGGAATGCGCTTGTGGATTTCCTTGATGCGGTCGATCGCCAGCACGTCGCCGGTCGGTGGCTTGGTGAACTTGTAGGCGCCGTGGCTGGTGCCGATGGCGATGGCCAAGGCGTCGACCTGAGTGCGCTTGACGAAGTCGGCGGCTTCTTCCGGGTCGGTCAGCATCTGACTGTGATCCAGAACGCCTTCCGCGCCGATGCCGTCTTCTTCACCGGCCATGCCGGTTTCCAGCGAACCCAGGCAGCCCAGCTCGCCTTCTACCGAAACGCCGCAGGCGTGGGCCATGGCCACGGTCTGCTGAGTAACGCGGACGTTGTAGTCGTAGTCGGTCGGGGTCTTGCCGTCTTCGCCCAGCGAGCCGTCCATCATTACCGAGCTGAAGCCCAGCTGGATGGAGCGCTGGCAGACGTCAGGGCTGGTGCCGTGGTCCTGGTGCATGCACACCGGGATGTGTGGGAATTCTTCGATCGCGGCGAGGATCAGGTGACGCAGGAAAGGCGCGCCGGCGTATTTGCGGGCGCCGGCCGAAGCCTGGACGATCACCGGGGAGTCAGTCTTGTCAGCGGCTTCCATGATGGCGCGCATCTGCTCAAGGTTGTTGACGTTGAAAGCTGGAACGCCGTAGCCGAACTCGGCTGCGTGGTCCAGCATCTGGCGCATGCTGATAAGTGCCATTGTGTGTGTCTCTCCCGGTTGAGGGTCGTTGATCGTGCCAGCCTGCCGGAGCGGCGGCGGCTATTCAAGTTAATGCAGATCGGGGGTTGAGGCCCGGGCTGCGAATTCGGTGATGCAAAATCTCAAGAACTACAGACAACCACTGTGGGAGCGGGCTTGCTCGCGAATGCGGTTAAACATTCAACATCTTATGCGAGCTGATCCACCGCCTTCGCGAGCAAGCCCGCTCCCACATCTGGATCGCTGTGAATCAAATCAATCGTCTTACTCGGCTTTACAACCACGGCCAATCAGGTCATTGGTGGCGACCCAGTACACCAGGCCTTCATCACCCTTGACGTGGAACGCCAGCATGCCGTCGCTGTACAGCGTGCCCGACGCGCCCGGCTCTTCTTTCAGGCGATAGACCTGATCGCCGCCGCCCAGTCGCACATCGACTTCCTTCTGGCCGGCATCGGCGTAACGCCACAGCACCTTGGCCTGGCTGTCGCAGGTCCAGGTGGTCCAGTTGTCCGCCGGAGCAGACGACTGAAACAGGTTCAACTGCGCGCAACCGCCCAACAATGCCAACGCCGCAATGGCGATCAAGCCTTTCATCCGTGTTCCTCGGCTGACGGCGCACGCCGCCAGCCCTGAGTTAAGAGTCAGACCCGTCAAGGACAACCATGTTCCTTGGCCGGGCTTTGCGTCTCGTATTTCTCCAGACCGTCCGGCCCGGATCGCTTGTTCAGCACCGGGTTGGTTTCGGCCTGCCAGTCGGCCTGATAACAGCCCTTGTGCGGCTCGCTCGGTGCTGGCGTCGCGTCGGCCTTCGGGGTACTCCCGCAGGCCGCCAGCGTACCGCTCAGCAACAACAGCGCTAACGACTTGACCATGTGAACACTCCTTTGCCTGGCCAAACGGGCGGCCTCAGGCCTTGGCCCGGCTTTCCAGGACTTCGACGGCCGGCAGCACCTTGCCCTCGACGAATTCGAGGAACGCGCCACCACCGGTGGAAATGTAGGAGATTTGCTCAGCCACGCCATATTTATCGATCGCCGCCAAGGTGTCGCCGCCGCCAGCAATGGAGAATGCCGAGCTTTCAGCAATGGCCTGAGCAAGCACTTTGGTGCCGTTGCCGAACTGGTCGAATTCGAACACGCCGACCGGGCCGTTCCACAGAATGGTTTTCGACGATTTCAGCAGCTCGGCGAAGTTGGCTGCGGTTTGCGGGCCGATGTCGAGAATCATGTCGTCAGCCGCGACGTCAGCGATCAGCTTGACCGTGGCTTCGGCGGTTTCGGCAAATTCCTTGGCAACCACGACATCAACCGGCAGCGGCACGCTGACCTTGGCGGCGATGGCGCGCGCAGTGTCGAGCAGATCCGGTTCGTACAGCGATTTGCCCACCGGGTGACCGGCCGCCGCGAGGAAAGTGTTGGCGATTCCGCCGCCGACGATCAGTTGATCGCAGATCTGGCTCAGGCTGTTGAGCACGTCGAGTTTGGTCGAAACCTTGGAGCCGGCAACGATGGCCGCCATTGGCTTGGCCGGTGCGCCCAGGGCTTTGCCCAGTGCGTCCAGTTCAGCGGCGAGCAGCGGGCCAGCGGCAGCAACTTTGGCGAACTTGGCTACACCATGCGTCGAACCTTCGGCGCGGTGTGCGGTGCCGAAAGCGTCCATCACGAACACGTCGCACAGAGCGGCGTATTGCTGGGCCAACTCGTCAGCGTTCTTTTTCTCGCCCTTGTTGAAGCGCACGTTTTCGAACAGCACGATGTCGCCGGCCTTGACGTCAACGCCGCCCAGGTAATCGGCCACCAGTGGTACTTCGCGGCCCAGCGCCTTGCTCAGGTAGTCGGCGACAGGCTTGAGGCTGTTCTCGGCAGAGAACTCGCCTTCGGTCGGACGGCCAAGGTGCGAGCAGACCATCACTGCCGCGCCTTTTTCCAGGGCCAGCTTGATGGTCGGCAGCGAAGCCAGGATGCGCGCGTCGCTGGTGACAACACCGTCCTTGACGGGAACGTTGAGGTCTTCGCGGATCAATACGCGCTTACCTTGCAGATCGAGGTCGGACATCTTCAACACGGTCATGGGTCGCACTTCCTACGGTTTTTTTGAAGTTGCTGTTTGCAGATAGTGGTCTGCAACGTCCAGCATTCGGTTGGCAAAACCCCACTCGTTGTCGAACCAGGCCAGAATGTTCACCAGTTTGGGGCCGGAGACACGGGTCTGGCTGGCATCGACGATGGCCGAATGTGGGTCATGGTTGAAATCACAGCTGGCGTGCGGCAACTCGGTGTAGGCCAGCAGGCCTTTGAGCGGGCCGCTGATGGCGGCTTCGCGCAGGATCCGGTTGACCTCATTGGCGTCAGTCGCGGTGGCGGTCTGCATCGTGATGTCGAGGCAGGACACGTTGACTGTCGGTACACGCACGGCTTTGGCCTGAATTCGCCCGGCAAGTTCCGGCAGCAGGCGCTCGATACCGCGCGCCAGACCAGTGGACACCGGGATCACCGACTGGAACGCCGAACGGGTGCGGCGCAGGTCTTCGTGGTGATAGGCGTCGATCACCGGCTGATCGTTCATTGCCGAGTGAATCGTGGTGATCGACACGTAATCGAGGCCGATCGCCTGATCGAGCAGACGCAACAACGGCACGCCGCAGTTGGTGGTGCACGAGGCGTTGGACACCAGCAATTCGTCGCCGGTCAGGCAGTCCTGATTGACGCCGTAAACGATGGTGGCGTCGACATCCGCCTCGCTGGCCATGGGCTGCGAGAACAACACGCGTGGCGCGCCAGCGTCGAGAAAACGCTGGCCGTCTTCACGGGTGTTATAGGCACCGGAGCATTCGAGCACCAGATCGACGCCCAGCGACGCCCAATCGATGCCTTCGGGGGTGGCACTGCGCAGGACCTTCACGCAGTCGCCATTAATATGCAGACAATCGCCTTCCACCCGCACTTCGCCGGGAAAACGGCCGTGGGTGGAGTCAAAGCGTGTCAGGTATTCGATGCTGGCCATGTCGGCCAGATCGTTGATCGCGACAATTTCAAACCCGGCCTTGTCGCCGCGCTCGAACAACGCCCGCAAGACGCAACGACCAATGCGGCCGTAGCCGTTGAGTGCAACTTTGTAGGGACGCGGTTGAGGCATGGGGTTCTCGATAGAATTCACTGACACACAACCCCTGTAGGAGCTGACGAGTGAAACGAGGCTGCGATCTTTTGATCTTGTTTTCAAGATCAAGATCAAAAGATCGCAGCCTTCGGCAGCTCCTGCAGGAGAACGCGGCAGCCGTAGCCACCGCATTCCTGCTGCTTAGTCTTCCAGCAGCTCTTCAGCCTGACCAAGGATGTTTTCCAGGGTAAAGCCGAACTCTTCGAACAGTGCCGAAGCCGGCGCCGACTCACCGTAGGTGGTCATGCCGATCACGCGACCTTCCAGACCCACGTACTTGAACCAGAAGTCGGCGTGGGCCGCTTCGATGGCGATACGTGCGCTGACCTGCAGCGGCAGAACCGACTGCTTGTACTCCGCGTCCTGAGCATCGAACGCGCTGGTGCACGGCATGGAAACCACGCGGACCTTGCGGCCCTGCTCGGTCAGCTTGTCGAAGGCCTGCACGGCCAGACCGACTTCCGAACCGGTGGCAATCAGGATCAGCTCAGGCTCGCCTGCGCAGTCCTTGAGCACATAACCGCCACGGCTGATGGCGGCAATCTGGCCGGCATCGCGTTCCTGGTGCTGCAGGTTCTGCCGCGAGAAGATCAGCGCCGACGGGCCGTCCTTGCGTTCCAGAGCGTTTTTCCAGGCCACCGCCGATTCAACGGCATCGGCTGGGCGCCAGGTGTCGAGGTTCGGCGTGCTGCGCAGGCTGGTCAGTTGCTCGATCGGCTGGTGCGTCGGGCCGTCTTCGCCCAGACCGATGGAGTCGTGGGTGTAGACGTGGATCACGCGCTTCTTCATCAGTGCCGACATACGTACGGCGTTGCGCGCGTATTCCATGAACATCAGGAAGGTGGCGCCGTAAGGCACCAGACCGCCGTGCAGGGCGACGCCGTTCATGATCGCAGTCATGCCGAATTCGCGCACGCCGTAGTACATGTAGTTGCCGCTGGCGTCTTCAGCGTTGACGCCCTTGCAGCCTTTCCACAGGGTCAGGTTGGAACCGGCGAGGTCAGCCGAACCGCCAAGCATTTCCGGCAGCAGCGGGCCGAAGGCGTTGAGGGTGTTCTGGCTGGCTTTGCGGCTGGCGATGGTTTCGCCCTTGGCCGCGACTTCGGCGATGTAGGCCGAGGCTTTTTCCGAGAAGTCAGCCGGCAGCTCACCGCTCAGGCGACGGATCAGCTCGTTGGCTTCGGTCGGGAATGCAGCGGAGTAGGCAGCAAAACGCTGATCCCACTCGGCTTCGACCGCGCGGCCTGCTTCTTTGGCATCCCACTCGGCATAGATGTCGGCCGGGATTTCGAACGGGCCATAGTTCCAGTTCAGCGCCTGACGGGTCAGGGCGATTTCCGCGTCACCCAGTGGGGCGCCATGGCAATCTTCCTTGCCCTGCTTGTTCGGCGAACCGAAACCGATGGTGGTCTTGCAGCAGATCAGCGTCGGCTGGGCGCTCTTGCGCGCGGTTTCGATAGCGGTCTTGATCTCTTCCGGATCGTGGCCGTCGACGTTGCGGATCACCTGCCAGTTATAGGCTTCGAAACGCTTCGGCGTGTCATCGGTGAACCAGCCTTCAACTTCACCGTCGATGGAGATGCCGTTGTCATCGTAGAAGGCAATCAGCTTGCCCAGGCCCAGCGTGCCGGCCAGGGAGGCGACTTCGTGGGAAATGCCTTCCATCATGCAGCCATCACCGAGGAATACGTAGGTGTGGTGGTCAACGATGTTGTGGCCGGGACGGTTGAACTGCGCGCCCATGACCTTTTCTGCCAGCGCGAAGCCGACGGCGTTGGCCAGACCCTGACCCAGCGGGCCGGTCGTAGTTTCGACGCCTGGGGTGTAGCCGAATTCCGGGTGGCCCGGAGTGCGGCTGTGCAGCTGGCGGAACTGCTTGAGGTCGTCGATCGACAGGTCGTAACCGGTCAGGTGCAGCAACGAGTAGATCAACATCGAGCCGTGGCCGTTGGACAGCACGAAGCGGTCACGGTCGGCGAACGACGGGTTGCTCGGGTTGTGCTTGAGGTAGTCGCGCCACAGCACTTCGGCAATATCTGCCATACCCATAGGGGCACCGGGATGGCCGCTGTTGGCTTTTTGCACGGCATCCATGCTGAGGGCACGAATGGCGTTGGCACGCTCACGACGGCTAGGCATCGCTGATCTCCTGGGTGTGAATAGACTGAAACGGAAAAAAGGAGGGCATTTTCCCTCACCCATGCGCCTCGGGGCAATGACAGATAGTCATCGGCAGGCGTTTTTCCAATCGATAGCACAGGTTTCGCTTGGTGAAACCTTTCCGCTATTCGTTTTGTAGAGACTGCCGTGCGCTGAGAAGTGCCATTTATCGAGCAATATCAAAACTTTTTGATATTGGCCTTGCGATGCTATCCCCCCGTCTCTAGACTGCCAGCCCTATGAACCTACGCGTGCCTTCCATTCGCCATGACGATTGCGACGAGCTGGCGGCCCTGTGCAAGGCCGGCGGCGATCCGCTGCGGCTGAATGTCTTGCGCGCGCTGGCCAACGATTCGTTCGGCGTGCTGGAGCTGGCGCAGATTTTCGGCATGGGCCAGTCCGGCATGAGCCATCACCTCAAAGTGTTGGCACAAGCCGATCTGGTAGCGACACGCCGTGAAGGCAATGCGATTTTCTATCGTCGCGCCCTGCCCCACAGCGAATTGCTCGGCGGCAAGCTGCACGCGGCATTGTTGGAAGAAGTCGACAATCTGGACCTGCCTGATGATGTGCAAGCGCGCATCGAGCAGGTTCACGGCCAGCGAGCCGCCGCCAGTCAGGACTTTTTCGCCCGGGTGGCGGAAAAATTCCGAGCCCAGCAAGACTTGATCGCAGGCCTGCCGCAATACCGTGACAGCGTGCTGGCCCTGCTCGACAAACTGAACTTCAATGGTGCAGCCACGGCCATTGAAGTCGGCCCCGGCGATGGTGCTTTTCTGCCGGAACTGGCCCGTCGCTTCGGCACCGTGACCGCGCTGGACAACAGCCCGGCGATGCTCGAACTGGCGCGTCAGGTGTGTGAACGTGAACAGCTGGCTAACGTCAGCCTGCAATTGGCCGATGCATTGAACGGCACAAGCCTTCAGGCCGATTGCGTGGTGTTGAACATGGTGTTGCACCATTTCGCCGCCCCGGCCGATGCGCTCAGGCACATGGCCGACCTGCTGCAACCGGGCGGTAGCCTGCTCGTGACAGAGTTATGTAGCCACAACCAGAGTTGGGCC
>NZ_JBITTW010000025.1:60828-78691 GCF_044542195.1 Pseudomonas sp. NPDC079367 | reverse complement strand
AATTAAAACACAAACTATAAAATTAGACTAAAATGCCTCAAGCGGGTCTCCGCGGGTAGTGTCTTTGGTGCCTTGCCGTTGAACGTCGGCGAGCAGGCGGATGATCGTCGCCTGGTGGAATCCACTCGTGCGTTGTTCAAAACCGGTTTCTTTCAGGATATCCAGCTGGGCCGCGAAGGCAATGTCCTGGTGATCACCGTGGTTGAACGCCCATCCGTTGCCAGTATCGAGATCGAAGGCAACAAGGCGATTTCCACTGAAGACCTGATGAAAGGCCTCAAGCAATCCGGATTGTCCGAAGGCGAGATTTTCCAGCGTGCCACTCTCGAAGGTGTGCGCAACGAACTGCAACGTCAGTACGTCGCCCAAGGCCGCTATTCGGCTACCGTCGATACCGAAGTGGTCTCGCAGCCGCGTAACCGTGTGGGTCTGAAGGTGAAAATCAACGAGGGCACCGTTGCCGCCATTCAGCACATCAACGTGGTCGGTAACACGGTGTTCCCCGAGGAAGACCTGACCGACCTGTTCGAGTTGAAAACCACCAACTGGCTGTCGTTCTTCAAGAACGATGACAAATATGCTCGCGAAAAACTCTCCGGTGACCTGGAGCGTCTGCGCTCCTACTACCTGGACCGCGGCTACATCAACATGGACATCGCCTCGACCCAGGTATCGATTACCCCGGACAAGAAGCACGTCTACATCACCGTCAACGTGACCGAAGGCGAGAAGTACACCGTTCGTGACGTCAAGCTCAGCGGTGACCTGAAAGTTCCTGAAGACCAGATCAAGTCGCTGTTGCTGGTGCAGAAAGGCCAGGTGTTTTCGCGCAAGCTGATGACCACCACATCCGAGCTGATCACTCGTCGTCTGGGTAATGAAGGTTACACCTTCGCCAACGTCAACGGCGTACCACAGCCGCATGACGACGACCACACGGTAGACATTCTTTTCGCTGTCGATCCGGGCAAGCGTGCCTACGTCAACCGCATCAATTTCCGTGGCAACACCAAGTCCGAGGACGAAGTGCTGCGTCGTGAAATGCGTCAGATGGAAGGCGGCTGGGCTTCGACGTACCTGATCGACCAGTCCAAGACCCGTCTGGAGCGTCTGGGCTTCTTCAAGGAAGTCAACGTTGAGACGCCGGCTGTGCCGGGTGTCGATGACCAGGTCGACGTGAACTATGCCGTTGAGGAACAGGCGTCCGGTTCGATCACCGCCAGCGTTGGTTTTGCGCAGAGCGCCGGTCTCATCCTCGGTGGTTCGATCACCCAGAACAACTTCCTCGGTAGCGGTAACCGCGTCAGCATCGGCCTGACACGCAGCGAATACCAGAGCCGCTACAACTTTGGCTACGTTGACCCGTACTGGACCGCCGATGGCGTAAGCCTGGGTTACAACGCGTTCTATCGCACCACCGACTATGATGAACTCGATGCCGACATTTCCAGCTACGCGGTAGACAGTCTTGGTGCGGGCGTCAACGTCGGTTACCCGATCAGTGAGACTTCGCGTCTGACGTTCGGTCTGTCTGCCCAGCAGGACAAGATCAACACCGGTCGCTATACCGTTGACGAGATTTTCGACTTCGTTGAGAAAGAAGGCGACAACTACCTGAACTTCAAGGCCTCGGCCGGCTGGTCCGAGTCGACCCTGAACAAAGGCGTCCTGCCGACACGTGGTCGTTCCCAGAGCCTGACCCTGGAAACCACGCTTCCTGGTAGCGACCTGTCGTTCTTCAAACTTGATTACCGTGGTCAGTTGTTCCAGCCGATCACTGAAAACTACACCCTGCGCCTGCACTCCGAACTCGGTTATGGCGACGGCTACGGTTCGACCGATGGCTTGCCGTTCTATGAAAACTACTATGCCGGTGGTTTCAACTCGGTTCGTGGCTTCAAGGACAGCACCCTTGGCCCGCGCAGTACGCCGAGCCGCGGTGCAGCTGTAACGGGTAACTCGGGTACGCTTGCCGACCCGGATCAGGATCCGCTGCCATTCGGCGGTAACGTGTTGATTCAAGGTGGTGTTGAGCTGCTGTTCCCGCTGCCTTTCGTGAAAGACCAGCGCTCGCTGCGCACGTCCGTATTCTGGGACGTAGGTAACGTGTTCGATTCCAAGTGCGACAAGACGACCAACGCAGCCGCAGGGTCGACTTCCAGCACTCAATGCAACGACATCAGCCTGAGCAACATGGCCAGTTCCGTCGGTGTCGGCGTGACCTGGGTCACTGCACTGGGGCCGTTGAGCTTCGCCCTGGCGATGCCGATCAAGAAACCGGATGACGCTGAAACTCAAGTGTTCCAATTCTCCCTCGGCCAGACGTTCTAAGCGTCTGACCCAAGATAACGACAATGGATTTTGTAGGAGTGCATCGTGCGTAAGTTGACTCAATTGGTTCTCCTGGCCTCCGTACTGGTGGCAGGCCCGGCGTTCGCCGACATGAAAATTGCCGTGCTGAACTATCAGATGGCACTGCTGGAATCCGACGCGGCGAAGAAGTACGCGGTGGATGCAGAGAAGAAGTTCGGTCCGCAACTGACCAAACTGAAAACCCTGGAAAGCAGCGCCAAAGGCATTCAGGACCGTCTGATGGCCGGTGGTGACAAGATGCAGCAGGGCGAGCGCGAGCGTCTGGAGCTGGAATTCAAGCAAAAGGCCCGCGACTTCCAGTTCCAGTCCAAGGAACTGAACGAAGCCAAAGCTGTTGCCGACCGCGAAATGCTCAAGCAACTGAAGCCAAAGCTGGACGGCGCAGTGGAAGAAGTCATCAAGAAAGGTGGTTTTGACCTGGTGTTCGAGCGTGGTGCAGTTATCGATGTCAAACCTCAGTACGACATCACGCGCCAGGTTATCGAGCGCATGAATCAGCTGAAGTAACCCATGACTGTGACTATCAGGCTCGGCCAGTTGGCCGAGCACCTCGGCGCCACCCTGCGTGGCGACCCCGAGACGCAAATTACTGGGCTAGCCACTTTGCAAGAGGCTGGCCCAGCTCAGTTGAGCTTTCTGGCAAATCCCCAATACCGTAAATACCTGGCCGGTTCGCAGGCAGCTGCGCTGCTGCTCAAGGAAGCCGATGCCGAGGGCTTTGCCGGTAATGCTTTGGTGGTGCCGGATCCTTACCTGGCCTATGCGCGCATTTCGCACCTGTTCGATCCAAAGCCAAAAGCTGCCGCGGGTATTCACCCGACAGCGGTGATCGCGCCGGATGCGGTAGTTGACTCGAGTGCCAGCATCGGCCCGTTCGTGGTCATCGAAGCCGGTGCACGCATCGCTGCACGGGTAACGCTGGGCGCGCATTGCGTGGTCGGCGCTCGCAGCGAGATCGGTGAAGCAGGCTGGCTGGCTCCGCGCGTCACGCTGTATCACGATGTGCGTATCGGCAAGCGTGTGGTCATTCAGTCCGGTGCGGTGATTGGCGGTGAGGGCTTCGGCTTCGCCAACGAAAAAGGCGTCTGGCAGAAAATCGCCCAGATCGGTGGCGTGACCATCGGCGACGATGTCGAGATCGGCGTGAATACGGCCATCGACCGTGGCGCTCTGGCCGATACCGTGATTGGCAATGGCGTGAAGCTCGACAACCAGATTCAGATCGCACACAACGTCCAGGTCGGTGATCACACTGCCATGGCCGCGTGTGTCGGCATTTCGGGCAGCACCAAAATCGGCAAGCACTGCATGCTCGCCGGTGGTGTCGGCCTGGTCGGCCACATCGATATTTGCGACAACGTTTTCCTGACCGGGATGACCATGGTGACCCACTCGATTACCGAGCCAGGCGCCTATTCTTCCGGCACAGCCATGCAACCGGCGGCCGAATGGCGCAAAAGCGCGGCCCGTATCCGTCAGCTCGATGACATCGCGCGACGGTTGAAACAGCTGGAAAAGCGCGCTGGGGAAGTGACCCCTGACGGCAATGCTTCATCTGATGGCTGATACCATTTCCATATCAAGTGTGCACAGCCTCTGGACTGCCTCCTTGATTTGCTAGAGGAGTGCGCGTCAGTCGCGCTCCCAATCTTTACATAGGCTTCCCCCTGAAATGATGGACATCAACGAGATTCGCGAATACCTGCCTCACCGTTACCCGTTCCTGCTGGTGGACCGGGTGGTGGAACTGGACACTGAAGGCAAGCGAATTCGCGCCTACAAGAATGTCAGCATCAATGAACCGTTTTTCAATGGTCACTTCCCTGCGCATCCAATCATGCCAGGCGTGCTGATCATCGAAGCGATGGCTCAGGCTGCCGGGATACTTGGTTTCAAGATGCTCGACGTCAAACCGGCCGACGGCACCCTGTATTACTTCGTCGGCTCCGACAAGCTGCGCTTCCGCCAGCCAGTCAAGCCGGGCGACCAGTTGATCCTTGAAGCGACCTTCATCAGTTGCAAGCGCAAGATCTGGAAGTTCGAGTGCCAGGCTTCGGTTGATGGCAAGCCGGTCTGCTCGGCAGAAATCATCTGTGCGGAACAGAAAGTATGAGTTTGATTGACCCTCGCGCAATCATCGATCCGTCCGCCGTTCTGGCTGACGGCGTCGAGGTCGGCCCGTGGTCGATCATCGGCGCAGGTGTGGAAATCGGCGAGGGTACCGTGATCGGGCCGCATGTGATCCTCAAGGGGCCGACCCGCATTGGTAAACACAATCGTATCTACCAGTTTTCCTCGGTAGGCGAAGACACCCCGGATCTGAAATACAAAGGCGAGGAAACCCGCCTGGTAATCGGTGACCACAACGTTATCCGCGAAGGCGTGACCATTCATCGTGGCACCGTTCAGGACCGTTCGGAAACCACTCTGGGTGATCACAACCTGATCATGGCCTATGCCCACATCGGTCACGACAGCGTCATCGGCAATCACTGCATTCTGGTCAACAACACTGCGCTGGCCGGGCATGTACACGTGGACGACTGGGCGATTCTCTCCGGCTTCACTCTCGTTCATCAGTACTGCCACATTGGCGCGCACAGTTTTTCCGGCATGGGCACGGCGATCGGCAAGGACGTTCCGGCGTTCGTCACCGTATTCGGTAACCCGGCCGAAGCGCGCAGCATGAACTTCGAAGGCATGCGCCGCCGCGGTTTCAGCGAAGATGCAATCCACGCCCTGCGTCGTGCCTACAAGACGGTTTATCGCCAGGGCCTGACGGTCGAGCAGGCACTGGCCGAGCTGGCCGAGCCATCTGCGCAGTTCCCTGAAGTCGCCGTGTTCCGCGATTCGATCCAGGCATCGACTCGCGGCATCACCCGCTGATCATGGCCAGTCTGCGTATTGCGCTGGTGGCGGGTGAGGCTTCCGGTGACATCCTCGGCGCCGGCCTCATGCGCGCGCTAAAGGCTCAGCACCCGGCAGTCGAATTCATCGGTGTCGGCGGTCCGCTGATGCAGGCCGAAGGCCTGACTTCGTACTTTCCCATGGAACGCTTGTCGGTCATGGGGTTGGTGGAAGTTCTGGGTCGGCTGCGTGAATTGCTCAAGCGCCGCAAAGAACTGATCGCCACGCTGATCGCCGCGAAGCCAGACGTGTTCATCGGCATCGACGCTCCGGATTTCAATCTCAATATCGAACTCAAGCTGCGTCAGGCCGGGATCAAAACCGTGCATTACGTCAGCCCGTCGGTGTGGGCATGGCGGCAGAAACGGGTGCTGAAGATCCGCGAAGGCTGCGATCTGATGCTCACCCTGTTGCCGTTCGAAGCGAAGTTCTACGAAGAGAAAGGGGTGCCGGTGCGCTTCGTCGGTCACACCTTGGCCGATACCATTCCGCTTGAGGCTGATCGCGCCGCTGCACGTGCCGAGCTGGGCTTGCCCGACGGTCCGCTGGTCGCGCTGATGCCGGGCAGCCGTGGCGGTGAAGTCAGTCGCCTCGGCGCGCTGTTTCTGGATACCGCCGAACGTCTGCGCGACATGCGAGCGGGCGTGCGCTTTGTCATTCCTTGTGCCAATCCGGAGCGCCGCGTGCAACTTGAAGCGTTGCTCGCCGGCCGCGATTTGCCGGTGACGTTGCTCGATGGTAAATCGCATCTGGCCCTTGCCGCGTGCAACGCCGTGTTGATCGCATCGGGCACTGCTACCCTTGAAGCGCTGCTGTACAAACGGCCGATGGTGGTGGCGTATCGGCTGGCGCCGCTGACGTTCTGGATTCTCAAGCGCATGGTCAAAAGCCCGTACGTGTCGCTGCCCAACTTGCTCGCCCAGCGCTTGCTGGTGCCGGAGTTGTTGCAGGATGATGCGACTGTCGAGGCGTTGGCACAGACGCTGTCGCCCTTGATCGATGACGGCGAGGAACAGACCCGCGGCTTCGACGAGATCCACCGCACGTTGCGGCGCGATGCTTCCAATCAGGCGGCGCAAGCCGTCCTTGACCTGATCGGCAAACCACAATGAGCAAGACAAGCATGCAGATGGGCCTGGATTTCACCCTGGTCGCCGAAGTCGACGAGCTGGTCGCCGGTGTCGATGAAGTGGGGCGTGGCCCGTTGTGCGGCGCGGTGGTGACGGCGGCAGTGATTCTTGATCCGAATCGGCCGATTCTTGGCCTCGACGATTCGAAGAAACTCACCGAAGCCAAGCGCGAAAAGCTCTACGAAGAGATCTGCGAAAAGGCCCTGAGCTGGTGCATCGCCCGCGCCGAAGTCGAAGAAATCGATGATTTGAACATTCTGCACGCGACCATGCTGGCCATGCAGCGTGCGGTCGCCGGCCTGCACGTTCAGCCGAAACTGGCGATGATTGACGGCAACCGCTGCCCGCATTTGCCAATGCGCGCTGAAGCGGTGATTCAAGGTGACGGCAAGGTGCCGGCGATCGCAGCGGCGTCGATTCTGGCCAAGGTCAGTCGTGATCGCGAGATGGCGGCGTTCGAATTGATCTACCCGGGCTACGGCATTGGCGGCCATAAAGGCTACCCGACACCCGTTCATCTGGAAGCACTGGCGCGGCTCGGCCCGACGCCGATTCACCGTCGCTCTTTCGCCCCGGTGCGCCTGGCTTACGAGGCGCGGGAAAGCCTGACGCAGGTTTAGGCGCAAGGCTGATGTTTTAATTCAGGCCCGGTACAATCCGGGCCTCGTTGTCTTTATGTAACTGGACAGGATCACCATGCCGGCTTCATTCGTTCATCTACGCCTGCACACTGAATACTCCCTGGTCGACGGGCTGGTGCGAATCAAGCCGCTGGTCAAGGCGCTGACCGCCATGAACATGCCGGCGGTCGCGGTCACCGACCAGAACAACATGTGTTCCCTGGTCAAGTTCTATAAAAACGCCATGGGCGCCGGCATCAAGCCGATCTGCGGCGCCGACCTGTGGCTGGCGAACAAAGACCCGGATGCACCGCTGAGCCGCCTCAGCCTGCTGGTGATGAACGCTCAGGGTTATCGCAATCTCACCGAACTGATCTCGCGCGGGTTCATCGAAGGCCAGCGCAACGGCATGGTCATCGTCGAGCGCGAGTGGGTGGCCGAGGCCAGCGATGGCCTGATCATGCTGTCCGCCGCCAAAGAAGGCGAGATCGGCATGGCCATGATCGGCGGCAACCCGGCGGAAGCCGAAGCGCTGACTCGCGAGTGGATGGCCGTGTTCCCGGATCGCTTCTATCTGGAAATCCAGCGTACCAATCGCCCTAACGATGAAGAGCAACTGCACGGCGCCGTGGCCTTGGCCGACAAGCTGGGTGCGCCGCTGGTGGCGACCAACGATGTGCGCTTCATCAAGCAGGAAGACTTTGCTGCCCACGAAACCCGCGTATGCATCGGTGAAGGCCGCGCCCTTGACGATCCGCGCCGTTCGAAGAATTACAGCGATCAGCAATACCTCAAAAGCGCCGAGGAAATGCTCGAGCTGTTCAGCGATATCCCCGACGCGATCGAAAACACCGTCGAGATTGCCAAGCGCTGCAACATCGAAGTGAAGCTGGGCACGCACTTCCTGCCCAACTTCCCGATCCCCGATGGGATGACCATCGACGAATATTTCCGCAAGGTGTCCTTCGAAGGTCTTGAAGAACGCTTGGCAGTGCTGCTGCCCAAAGACACTACCGAAGACTACGAAGCCAAGCGTCAGGTCTATGTCGACCGCTTGAATTTCGAGCTGGATATCATCATCCAGATGGGCTTCCCCGGTTACTTCCTGATCGTGATGGACTTTATCCAGTGGGCCAAGAACAACGGTGTACCGGTAGGTCCGGGCCGGGGGTCGGGTGCCGGTTCGCTGGTGGCCTACGTACAGAAGATCACCGACCTCGACCCGCTGGAATATGACCTGCTGTTCGAACGTTTCCTCAACCCGGAGCGGGTTTCCATGCCCGACTTCGACGTCGACTTCTGCATGGACGGTCGCGACCGCGTGATCGACTACGTGGCCGAGAAATACGGCCGCAACGCGGTGAGCCAGATCATCACCTTCGGTTCCATGGCCGCCAAGGCTGTGGTGCGCGACGTGGCGCGGGTGCAGGGCAAGTCCTACGGGCTGGCGGATCGTCTGTCGAAGATGATTCCGTTCGAAGTGGGCATGACCCTCGAAAAAGCCTACGAGCAGGAAGAGATCCTGCGTGACTTCATCAAGGTCGATGAAGAGGCCGCGGAAATCTGGGAGATGGCGCGCAAGCTCGAAGGCGTGGTGCGTAACGTCGGCAAGCACGCCGGTGGCGTGGTGATCGCACCGACCAAACTGACCGACTTCTCGCCAATCTATTGCGACGAGGCCGGTGACGGTCTGGTGACCCAGTTCGACAAGGATGACGTTGAAGCGGCCGGTCTGGTCAAGTTCGACTTCCTCGGCCTGCGAACCCTGACGATCATCGACTGGGCGTTGAAAACCATCAACCGCGACCGTGCCAAGGTCAACGAACCGCCGCTGGACATCGCGTTTATTCCGCTGGACGACAAACCGACTTACCAGTTGCTGCAAAAAGCCGAAACCACGGCGGTGTTCCAGCTTGAATCGCGGGGCATGAAAGAGCTGATCAAAAAGCTCAAGCCCGACTGTCTGGAAGACTTGATCGCTCTGGTAGCGCTGTTCCGTCCGGGCCCGCTGCAATCGGGCATGGTGGACGACTTCATCAACCGTAAGCACGGGCGCGCCGAGCTGGCCTATCCGCACTCGGACTACCAGTACGACGGCCTCAAGCCAGTCTTGGCGCCGACTTACGGCATCATCCTGTATCAGGAACAGGTGATGCAGATCGCTCAGGTCATGGCCGGTTACACCCTCGGTGGTGCGGACATGCTGCGTCGGGCGATGGGTAAGAAAAAGCCCGAGGAAATGGCCAAGCAGCGCGGCGGTTTCATTGAAGGTTGCGCGACCAACGGCATCGATGCCGACCTTGCCGGTAACATTTTCGACCTGGTGGAAAAATTCGCCGGTTACGGCTTCAACAAATCCCACTCCGCCGCCTACGGCCTGGTGTCATACCAGACCGCCTGGCTGAAAGCCCACTACCCGGCGCCGTTCATGGCCGCGGTACTTTCGGCGGATATGCACAACACCGACAAGGTCGTGACCTTGATCGAGGAAGTGCGGACGATGAAGCTGCGCCTCGACGCGCCGGACGTGAACACTTCGGAGTTCAAGTTCACGGTGAACGACGATGGCCGCATTGTTTATGGCCTCGGCGCGATCAAGGGTGTCGGTGAAGGTCCGGTGGAAGCAATCACCGAAGCGCGTCAGGCCGGTCCGTTCAAGGATCTGTTCGATTTCTGCGCGCGGGTCGATCTCAAACGCATCAACAAGCGCACCCTCGACGGTCTGATCCGCAGCGGCGCGCTGGATCGCCTCGGCCCGTATTTCCACGATGAACAAAAGGCGTATCAGGCCAACATCGACCGCAACCGCGCCGTGCTGCTGGCGGCGATGGAGGAGGCGATCAAGGCGGCCGAGCAGACCGCGCGCACCCACGACTCCGGGCACGCCGACCTGTTTGGCGGCTTGTTCGTTGAGGAAGATGCCGACGTTTACGCGTCCCATCGCAAGGCCAAGGAACTGACCCTCAAGGAGCGTCTCAAGGGTGAAAAAGACACCCTGGGCCTGTACCTGACCGGTCACCCGATCGACGAATACGAAGGCGAGATCCGCCGTTTCGCCCGTCAGCGCATCATCGACCTGAAACCGGCCCGCGATACGCAGACTGTGGCGGGGATGATCATTGCCTTGCGGGTGATGAAGAACAAAAAGGGCGACAAGATGGGCTTCATCACCCTCGACGACCGCTCCGGGCGGATCGAGGCGTCGCTGTTTGCCGATGCGTTCCATTCGGCGCAGTCGCTGCTGCAGACCGACGCGATGGTGGTGATCGAAGGCGAGGTCAGCAACGACGACTTCTCCGGCGGCCTGCGCCTGCGGGTCAAGCGTGTGATGAGCATGGAAGATGCACGGACCAATCTGGCCGAGAGTCTGCGCCTGAAGCTGCACACCCAGGATCTCAAAGGCGATCAGCTACGCTGGTTGGGCGAATTGCTCAAGCGTCATCGCGGCGCGTGCCCGGTGACCATGGAATACACCAGCCCGGATGCGAAGACCTTGCTGCAGTTCGGCGAGACCTGGCGGATCGACCCGGCGGATGCGTTGATTCAAGCCCTGCGTGACCAGTTCGGGCGAGACAACGTCTTCCTCCAATACCGTTGACCGGCAGGCGCCATCATTGCGCTTGCCCGCAACCTGAATTTTTAATCTCGACCTTAGCGCGCCTCTCCCTTAAGGTAGGGCGCGAATAGACAACCGGCCGGCCCAAGCTCATTTGGGACACGACCCAAGACGGACGCCTATGAACCCGAATTTTCTAGATTTCGAACAGCCGATCGCCGACCTGCAAGCCAAGATCGAAGAGTTGCGCTTGGTCGGTAATGACAATTCGCTGAATATCGGCGATGAGATCTCCCGCCTGCAGACAAGAGCAAGACGCTGACCGAAGACATCTTCGGCAAGCTGACCAGTTGGCAGATCGCACGTCTGGCGCGTCACCCGAAACGTCCTTACACCCTCGATTACATCGAGCACATCTTCACCGAGTTCGACGAACTGCACGGCGACCGTCATTTCTCCGACGACGCCGCGATTGTTGGCGGTATCGCCCGTCTGGAAGATCAGCCGGTGATGATCATCGGCCACCAGAAGGGCCGTGAAGTGCGCGAAAAAGTTCGCCGCAACTTCGGCATGCCGCGTCCGGAAGGCTACCGCAAGGCCTGCCGTCTGATGGAAATGGCCGAGCGCTTCAAAATGCCGATCCTGACTTTCATCGACACCCCGGGTGCCTACCCTGGCATTGACGCTGAAGAGCGCAACCAGAGCGAAGCGATTGCCTGGAACCTGCGCGTGATGTCGCGCCTGAAAACCCCGATCATCGCCACCGTTATCGGTGAAGGTGGTTCCGGCGGGGCACTGGCCATCGGCGTTTGCGATCAGTTGAACATGCTGCAGTACTCGACCTACGCGGTGATCTCGCCGGAAGGTTGCGCATCGATCCTGTGGAAAACCGCCGAGAAAGCACCGGACGCCGCTGAGGCGATGGGCATTACCGCCGAGCGTCTGAAAGGCCTGGGCATCGTCGACAAGGTGATCAGCGAGCCACTGGGCGGCGCGCACCGTGATCCGGCTGCTGCCGCTGCGTCGATCCGCGCCGAGCTGAGCTCGCAACTGGCGATGCTCAAGCAGTTCGATAACGAAGCGCTGCTCAAGCGCCGTTATGATCGCCTGATGAGCTACGGTCTCTGATCGAACGCAATACCCATGTGGGAGCGGGCTTGCTCGCGAAAGCGGTATCACAGTCGACGAATGTGTTGAATGTTGAGACGCCTTCGCGAGCAAGCCCGCTCCCACATTTGATTGGGGCATAGAGGCGGATATGAGTCAGCGTTCGATGGATTTGCCTTCACGGCTTCTGCTGAACCTTGAGCCCTGGCGCAATGCCGCTCACTGGCGCATCGCCTTCTCCGGCGGTCTCGACTCCACCGTCCTGCTGCATCTGCTCGCCACCTTGGCGAAAACCGAATCCCTCCCTGCGCTAAGCGCCATCCACATCCATCACGGCCTTCAGGCTGCGGGCGATGCGTGGCCGCAACATTGCCAGGCGGTCTGCGATGCGCTGGATATTCCTTTGCAAGTGGAGCGGGTAAGCGTGAAGGAGGGGGCGAGCCTGGAGCGGGCGGCGCGGGATGCACGTTATGCCGTCTTCAGTTCGCTGACGCAAGCCTGTGACGTGTTGCTGACCGGTCAGCACCGCGACGACCAAGCGGAAACGCTGCTGTTTCGGCTGTTGCGCGGCGCGGGTGTGCGCGGACTTGGCGGGATGCCGCAGCAGCGCCACGTGGGGCAGGGCACACTGGTTCGACCGTTGCTGGATATCAGCCGCGTTGAGCTGGAACGTTATGCGCAGGCGCATCAGTTGCGCTGGGTCGATGACCCGTCGAACCAGGATCGCCAGTTTTCGCGCAACTATCTGCGCCACCAAGTCATGCCGGTGCTGACCGAGCGCTGGCCACAAGCGCAAGCGAGCATGGCGCGCACGGTTGCGCATCTGCGTGAGGCGCAAGGCTTGCTCGATGAGCTGGCGCAAATGGATCTGGCGCAGGCCCGCACGGCGCATGATTTCCAATGGTTGGGTTTATTCTCGCTGGATTTGGCGCCGCTGGCCGCGCTATCTCCGGCTCGTCAGCGCAACGCCCTCAGCCATTGGCTCCAGCCTTTGACTCGTTTGCCGGACGCTGACCATTGGTCGGGCTGGACCGACCTGTGCGACGCCGCTACCGATGCTTCGCCCATATGGCATCTGGCTGATGGCGAACTGCACCGCAGCGCGGGTCGGGTATGGTGGCTGAGTGGCGAATGGCTGCGCGCGCCAATCATCGGCACTGACTGGCAGACCCCGTCGATGGCGCTACGCTTGGCCGATAACGGCCGTGTGCGGTTCGACGGGGCGGCGCCATCCGGGCCGTTGCGCATTGCTTATCGGCAGGGCGGTGAGGTGATGCAACTGGCCGAGCGTGGCCGCCGTGATCTCAAGCGTCTGCTCAACGAACGCGCTGTGCCGGGGTTCGTCCGTGGCAGATTGCCGCTGCTGTTTCGCGGCGATGAACTGCTCGCCGTGGCGAACCTGCCGGGTCTGGATGGTCAGATGCACGAAGGCTGGACGTTGCGCTGGCAGCCAACAGACGAAGATCAAGGTTTGAGCTGAAAGGAGCATTCCGGTAGACTACGCTCCCTTCTTGATACAACTTCTGTGGATTCGCCTGAATTGCAGGAGTTGCCGATTACCAAGCAGTCTTTGCTGGGCGATTCCAAAAAATGTGTAGCGAGCAACGTACCGGTGTTTCATCTGCCGGTCTGTCACAACGCGGCGGTTTTTTCGAAAGGTGCACTGTGATTAATGCAGGTGATCGGGGGCTTCGGCCTTCCTTCGCTTTCCCCGGCGGCTCGTTCCGCTTTAACGCAGACTTCTAGGGTTTTTCATGACGCGCTACATATTCGTCACGGGCGGTGTTGTTTCTTCATTGGGGAAAGGCATTGCCTCGGCTTCATTGGCGGCTATCCTGGAGGCGCGGGGGCTTAAGGTCACCATGCTGAAGCTGGATCCGTACATCAACGTCGATCCAGGCACCATGAGTCCGTTCCAGCACGGTGAAGTGTTCGTCACCCACGATGGCGCCGAGACCGACCTGGACCTGGGTCACTACGAGCGGTTCATCCGCACGACCATGACCCAGAACAACAACATCACCACTGGCCGTGTCTACGAGCACGTGCTGCGCAAAGAGCGCCGTGGTGACTACCTGGGTGCAACCATCCAGGTGATCCCGCACATCACCGACGAAATCAAGCGCCGCATCATCAAGGGTGCCGGTGACGCAGACGTGGCGATGGTCGAGATCGGTGGCACTGTCGGTGACATCGAGTCGCAACCATTCCTCGAAGCCATCCGCCAGTTGCGTTTCGAAGTCGGCGCCAAGCGCGCGATGCTGATGCACCTGACGCTGGTGCCGTACATCGCCACCGCTGGCGAAACCAAGACCAAACCGACCCAGCACTCCGTCAAGGAACTGCGCTCGATCGGTCTGCAGCCAGACGTGCTAGTGTGCCGCTCCGATCACCCGATCGACGTGTCCTCGCGTCGCAAGATCGCGCAGTTCACCAACGTTGAAGAACGTGCGGTGATCGCCCTGGAAGACGCCGACACCATCTACAAGATCCCGGGCATCCTGCATTCGCAGGGTCTGGACGATTTCGTCGTTGAGCGTTTCGGTCTGCAGTGCGGCAGCGCTGACCTGTCCGAGTGGGACGCGGTGGTCGATGCCAAGCTGAACCCGGAACACGAAGTGACCATCGCCATGGTCGGCAAGTACATGGAACTGCTCGACGCCTACAAGTCGCTGATCGAAGCGATGAGTCACGCCGGCATCAGCAACCGCACCAAGGTCAACCTGCGCTACATCGACTCCGAAGACATCGAGAACCAGGGCACTGCGCTGCTCGAAGGTGTCGACGCGATTCTGGTGCCGGGCGGGTTCGGTCTGCGTGGCGTGGAAGGTAAGATCACTGCTGTTCAGTACGCTCGTGAGAACAAGGTTCCGTACCTCGGTATCTGCCTGGGCATGCAAGTGGCGGTCATCGAATTCGCCCGTAACGTACTGGGCTGGAAAGATGCCAACTCCACCGAGTTCGATCGTGCCAGCGGCCATCCGGTTGTCGGTCTGATCACCGAGTGGGAAGACGCCACCGGCGCTGTCGAAGTGCGTACCGAAGCGTCCGATCTGGGCGGCACCATGCGTCTCGGCGCGCAGGATTGCCTGCTCGAGCCGGGCTCCAAAGTTCACGACTGCTACGGCAAGGACGTGATTGTCGAGCGCCACCGTCACCGTTACGAAGTGAACAACAACCTGCTGCCGCAGATCATTGAAGCCGGCCTGAAAATCTCCGGTCGTTCCGCCGATGCCGCGCTGGTCGAAGTGGTCGAAGCGCCGGATCATCCATGGTTCGTCGCCTGCCAGTTCCACCCAGAGTTCACCTCGACACCACGCGACGGCCACCCGCTGTTCAGCGGTTTTGTCAAAGCCGCGTTGGCTCAACACCAGAAGAAGGCGTAACCCGATGGCACAGAAGATCATCCGCGTCGGCGACATCGAGATTGCCAACGACAAACCCATGGTCCTGTTCGGCGGCATGAACGTGCTGGAAAGCCGTGACATGGCCATGCAGGTTTGCGAGGAGTACGTAAAGGTCACCGAAAAACTCGGTATACCGTACGTGTTCAAAGCCAGCTTCGACAAGGCCAACCGTTCTTCTGTGACTTCGTATCGCGGTCCTGGCCTGGAAGAGGGCATGCGCATCTTCCAGGACATCAAGCAAGCCTTCGGCGTGCCGATCATCACCGACGTTCACGAGCCGGATCAGGCTGCGGTCGTCGCTGAGGTCTGCGACATCATTCAGCTGCCGGCCTTCCTGTCGCGCCAGACCGATCTGGTTGTCGCGATGGCCAAGACCAACGCAGTGATCAACATCAAGAAAGCCCAGTTCCTCGCGCCTCAGGAAATGAAACACATCCTGAACAAGTGCGTGGAAGCCGGTAACGATCAGTTGATCCTCTGCGAGCGCGGTTCGAGCTTCGGCTACAACAACCTCGTGGTCGATATGCTCGGCTTCGGCATCATGAAGCAGTTCGAATACCCGGTGTTCTTCGACGTGACCCACTCGCTGCAAATGCCCGGCGGTCGTTCCGACTCCGCCGGCGGTCGCCGCGCGCAGGTTACCGATCTGGCCAAGGCCGGCATGAGCCAGTCGCTGGCGGGGCTGTTCCTCGAAGCGCACCCGGATCCGGACAACGCCAAATGCGACGGCCCTTGTGCCTTGCGTCTGGACAAACTGGAGCCATTCCTGGCCCAGCTCAAAGCTCTGGACGAACTGGTGAAGAGTTTTCCGACGGTAGAAACCGCGTAACGCTCGATTCTCCGGTAAAGTACCGCACGATTTGTCGCTCAGGCCTTCGGGCTTGAGCGCTGTCGTCTGCAAGTCTGCCCGCTGTACCTCGCTTGCCGACGATAAAGATTTCCTCTAGCTGCGTCGTTTTCGTCAACTTTGGAGTGTTTACAACAATGGCAAAAATCGTCGACATCAAAGGTCGTGAAGTTCTCGACTCCCGACGCAAACCCACCGACGAAGCGGCCGAGCCACTCCACAACGCCATCAACCCCAGCGCCTGCGCGCCGTCCGGTGCATCCACTGGCTCGCGTGAAGCGCTCGAGCTGCGTGATGGCGACAAGAGCCGTTACCTGGGCAAGGGCGTGCTCAAGGCGGTAGCCAACATCAATGGTCCGATCCGCGATCTGCTGCTGGGCACCGACCCAAGCGACCAGAAAGCCCTTGACCACGCGATGATCAAGCTCGACGGTACCGAAAACAAGGCAACCCTGGGCGCCAACGCCATTCTCGCGGTATCCCTGGCTGCGGCCAAGGCGGCTGCGCAGGATCAGGACCTGCCGCTGTACGCACACATCGCCAACCTCAACGGCACCCCAGGTGTGTACTCGATGCCGGTGCCGATGATGAACATCATCAACGGTGGCGAGCACGCCGATAACAACGTCGACATCCAGGAATTCATGGTGCAGCCGGTTGGTGCCAAGTCGTTCTCGGAAGGTCTGCGCATGGGCACCGAGATTTTCCATCACTTGAAAGCTGTGCTGAAGGCCCGTGGCCTGAGCACTGCGGTGGGCGACGAAGGCGGTTTCGCACCGAACCTGGCGTCTAACGAAGACGCGCTGAAAGTGATCTCCGAAGCCGTGGCCAACGCCGGTTACAAGCTGGGCACCGACGTGACGCTGGCGCTGGACTGCGCCGCGAGCGAGTTCTACGAAGACGGCAAGTACAACCTGTCCGGCGAAGGCCAGGTGTTCACTGCTGAAGGTTTCGCCGACTACCTCAAAGGTCTGACCGAGCGTTACCCGATCATCTCGATCGAAGACGGTCTGGACGAGTCCGACTGGGCTGGCTGGAAAATCCTCACCGACAAGATCGGCGAGAAGACTCAGCTGGTAGGCGACGACCTGTTCGTGACCAACACCAAGATCCTGAAAGAGGGCATCGATAAAAAGATCGCCAACTCGATCCTGATCAAGTTCAACCAGATCGGCACCCTGACCGAAACCCTGGAAGCCATTCAGATGGCCAAGGCTGCCGGCTACACCGCCGTGATCTCGCACCGCTCCGGCGAAACCGAAGATTCGACCATTGCCGACCTGGCCGTGGGCACCTCGGCTGGCCAGATCAAGACCGGTTCGCTGTGCCGCTCCGACCGTGTTTCCAAGTACAACCAACTGCTGCGTATCGAAGAGCAGTTGAACGGCAAGGCCAAGTACAACGGTCGCACCGAGTTTCGCGGTTAAGCGCAACCTGATCAAAGGACACCGGATTGTGTCGGAAAAGTCGTGACAGCGATGGATTTGCCACTAATCTGATGCCTTAAGCACAAGCCTGGACCTTTCCAGGCTTCGTGCTATCAGATGCTGCAACATTATGCGTGGCTGTCTTTTTTCACTGGATACCTGATATTCGATGCGCAGTCCTTACTGGTTGTTTCTTGTTTTGCTCTTACTGCTGGCCGGTCTGCAGTACCGCCTGTGGGTGGGCAATGGCAGTCTGGCGCAGGTCGCCGAGCTGAAACAGCAGATCGCCGATCAACATGCCGAAAACGAAGGCCTGCTGGAGCGCAACCGGGTGATGGACGCTGAAGTCAGCGAGTTGAAAAAAGGCATGGAGACCGTTGAAGAGCGGGCTCGTCACGAACTGGGCATGGTCAAGGACGGCGAAACCCTTTACCAGTTGGCCCAATGATCGATTCCCTGCCGGCCTACTGGGCCGTGATTCCTGCCGCG
>NZ_JBITTW010000025.1:22581-60818 GCF_044542195.1 Pseudomonas sp. NPDC079367 | reverse complement strand
GCCCGAATGGCCGCGGACCGTCCCAAGCAATACCTGCAACTGGGCGGGCGCACAATTCTCGAACACAGCCTCGGCTGTTTCCTCGATCATCCGAGCCTCAAGGGGCTGGTGGTCAGTCTTGCTGTAGACGATCCTTATTGGCCTAACCTGGCTTGCGTCAGCGATCCGCGCATTCAACGGGTGGACGGCGGGGGCGAGCGTTCAGGCTCGGTGCTCAATGCCTTGTTGCATTTGCATGCGCAGGGTGCCGGTGATGAGGACTGGGTGCTGGTGCACGATGCGGCGCGGCCGAATCTGAGTCGCGATGATCTCGACAAGTTGTTGACCGAGCTGGCGGATGACCCGGTCGGTGGTCTGTTGGCGGTGCCCGCCCGGGATACGCTCAAGCGCGTCGATAAAAACGGTCGTGTGGTTGAAACGGTGGATCGCAGCGTTATCTGGCAGGCCTATACCCCACAGATGTTTCGCCTCGGCGCGTTGCATCGGGCGTTGGCGGACAGTCTGGTGGCTGATGCGGTGATTACTGACGAAGCGTCGGCAATGGAGTGGGCGGGGCTGGCACCGCGTCTGATTGAAGGGCGGGCGGACAACCTTAAGGTGACCCGGCCGGAAGATCTGGAGTGGTTGCGCCAGCGTTGGGCTAACCGCCATTAAAGGCCAAAAGATCGCAGCCTTCGGCAGCTCCTGCAGGGGAATGCGATCTCCTGTAAGAGCTGCCGAAGGCTGCGATCTTTTGACTTTTCAATCCCGATATTCCGGGCGCTCAGTCAACCCCTCCTTCAAATAATCCACCAACTTGCGCACCTTCGGCGACAAATGTCGTTGTTGCGGATACAACGCCCACACCGCCGTGTTCGGTGGCTGATGCGCCTCCAGCAAAGAAATCAACGTGCCCCTGTGCAAATGCTCAAGCACGTAATAATCCGGCAGTTGACACAAACCCACCCCCTGCAGCGCCGCATCCAGCACCGCCTGTCCACTGTTGCAACGCCAGTTACCCTGCACGCGCTGGGAAAATTCGCGGCCGTTCTGCTCCAGTTGCCAGATATCCGAACTGCCGATCAGGCAATTGTGCCGACTCAATTCCGACAAGCTGTGTGGGCGCCCGTACCTTTCCAGGTAGGACGGCGACGCGCACAGATACATCCTTCGGGGCGCGAGCCGGGTGGCGACCAATCGCGAATCCTGTAAGCGGCCAAGGCGAATCGCCAGATCCAGCCCTTCATGTACCAGATCCAGTTGACGATTACTCAGCTCGATATCAATGCGTAACTGTGGATGAAGGCCCATGAACCGCGTCACCAGCGGCACGATGAAGCGCTCGCCATACGCCACGGCACACGTCATGCGCAGCATGCCTTTCGGTTCGCTGGCCAAATCGCCTACCGCGCGCAAGGCTTCCTCGCGACCGTCCTGCAGACGCTGGCAATGTTGCAGGAAGGTTTGCCCAGCTTCGGTCAATGTTACCCGCCGAGTACTGCGATAGAGCAAGCGCGTCTGTAAGCGCTCCTCCAGTCGTACGATTTGTCGACTGATGTGCGAGGAAGAAACCCCAAGGCGTTCAGCCGCTGCGGTGAATTGGCTGCACTCGGCGACCGCGACAAATTCATCGATGCCTTCCCAACGGTTTTCGGACATTGGATTATCCCTGTACAGCAATAATATTTTGCATTTGCCCGGATTATTAATCACTTGGCGCTGAACTACACTGTCTGTCTGCTTTTTTATTCACTGGATTCACTGGAGAGTCAGCATGATCAAATCGCGTGCCGCCGTTGCCTTCGAGGCCAAGAAGCCGCTGGAAATCGTAGAAGTCGATGTGGCCATGCCCAAGGCTGGTGAAGTGTTGCTGCGCGTCGTTGCTTCCGGCGTTTGCCACACGGACGCCTACACCTTGTCGGGCGCGGATCCGGAAGGCATCTTCCCGTCGATCCTCGGGCATGAAGGTGGCGCCGTCGTGGAAGCGATCGGCGAGGGCGTGACCTCGGTTGCCGTCGGCGATCATGTCATTCCGCTGTACACCCCGGAGTGCGGCCAGTGCAAGTTCTGCAAGTCGGGCAAGACCAACCTCTGTCAGGCGATTCGAGCCACTCAAGGCAAAGGCCTGATGCCGGATGGCACTTCGCGTTTTTCCTACAAGGGCGAAACCATCTTCCACTACATGGGCACATCGACTTTTTCGGAGTACACCGTGCTGCCGGAAATTTCCGTAGCGAAGATCTCCAAAGACGCTCCGCTGGAAAAGGTTTGCCTGCTCGGTTGCGGCGTAACCACCGGTATCGGCGCCGTGCTCAACACTGCCAAGGTCAAACCGGGTGACACCGTGGCCATTTTCGGTCTCGGTGGGATTGGCTTGTCGGCCGTGATCGGTGCGGTGAAAGCCAAGGCTGCGCGGATCATCGCCATCGACATCAACCCGGCCAAATTCGAAATCGCCAAACAGCTGGGCGCCACCGATTGCGTGAACCCGAAAGACTACGATCGTCCGATTCAGGAAGTGATCGTCGACATGACCGATGGCGGCGTCGACTTCTCCTTCGAGTGCATCGGCAATGTGCAACTGATGCGCGCCGCGCTTGAGTGCTGCCACAAAGGCTGGGGCGAGTCGGTCATCATCGGTGTTGCCGGCGCCGGCCAGGAAATCGCCACTCGCCCATTCCAACTGGTCACCGGTCGCGTCTGGCGCGGTTCGGCGTTCGGCGGCGTGCGTGGCCGCAGCGAATTGCCAAGCTACGTCGACATGGCCCAGAGCGGCGAAATCCCGCTGGATACCTTCATCACCCACACCATGGGCCTGGAAGATATCAACAAGGCCTTCGACCTGATGCACGAAGGCAAGAGCATCCGCACAGTCATACATTTCTAACAGCAGCTCCAAGTTTCAAGCTTCAAGCTGCAAGTAAGGGCGAACGTGCCTTTTCTTCTAGCTGGAAGCTTGCCGCTTGCCGCTGGGGAGAATCCCTTGAATCTGGAAAACATTTCCTGTCAGAAAAGTTTCGGTGGCTGGCACAAGCGCTACCGCCATCGTTCCGAAGTGCTGGATTGCGACATGGTCTTTGCCGTGTACCTGCCGCCCCAAGCAGAGCAGGGCGGCAAGCTGCCGGTGTTGTACTGGTTGTCGGGGCTGACGTGCACCGACGAGAACTTCATGCACAAGGCCGGTGCGCTGCGCATGGCGGCGGAACTCGGTTTGATCATCGTCGCTCCGGACACCAGCCCACGCGGCCCGGACGTCCCGGATGATGCGGACAAAGCCTGGGATTTCGGCCTCGGTGCCGGGTTTTATCTGAACGCCACGCAGGAGCCGTGGGCGCGACACTATCGGATGCATGACTATGTCGTGAAGGAATTGCCTGCTTTGGTTGAAGCGCATTTTCCCGCTTCCGAAAAACGCAGCATCAGTGGTCACTCCATGGGTGGTCATGGCGCTCTCGTCTGCGCGTTGCGCAACCCTGGGCGTTATAAATCGGTGTCGGCCTTTTCGCCGATCACCCATCCGATCGATTGCCCGTGGGGCCAGAAAGCTTTCTCGCATTATTTGGGCGAAGACCGTTCCAAGTGGAAGGAGTGGGACGCCTGTGTGCTGATCGCCGATGCTGCCGAGAAGTTGCCGTTGCTGGTCGATCAGGGCGATCGCGACGACTTCCTCGCCAGCCAGCTTAAACCCGAAGCCTTGCAACACGCGGCAAAACAAGCGAATCATCCGCTGCAGTTGCGCCTGCAACCGGGCTACGACCACAGCTATTTCTTCATCTCAAGCTTCATTGACGACCACTTGCAGCATCACGCACGCGCTCTAGGCGCCTAATGTCCGACAAAGCAGGTAGAATCACGCCCTGACAAAAATCGGGGCGTTTTTTTATGCGTATTGGCCACGGCTACGATGTGCATCGTTTCGCTGAAGGCGACTTCATCACTCTGGGCGGCGTGCAGATTGCACACGGCTTCGGGCTGCTCGCTCATTCCGACGGTGACGTCCTGCTGCACGCCTTGAGCGACGCCTTGCTTGGCGCGGCGGCGCTGGGTGATATCGGCAAACATTTCCCGGACACCGATCCGCAATTCAAGGGCGCCGACAGCCGCGTGCTGCTGCGTCATGTGGTCAGTCTGATCCACGCCAACGGCTGGAAAGTCGGCAACGTCGACAACACCATCGTTGCCCAGGCGCCGAAAATGGCGCCGCATATCGAATCGATGCGCGCGCTGATCGCGGCGGATCTTCAAGTTGAGTTGGATCAAGTGAACGTCAAAGCTACCACCACCGAAAAGCTTGGCTTTGTCGGTCGCGAAGAAGGCATCGCCGTGCACTCCGTTGCCTTGTTGCTGCGCGCATGAATGAACTGCAATTGCTCGGCCCGCGGGCCTATGGCGAACCGCTCGGTACAGCAGTATTGAAAGCCATCGCCGAAGATTTTCAGGTCGATGAAGTGCTGGATATCCCGTTCAGCGGTGACGGCGAACATCTGTGGATCTGGGTGGAAAAGCGCGGCCTCAATACCGAAGAAGCGGCGCGGCGGATTGCCAAAGCGGCGGGCGTGCCGTTGCGCACCGTCAGCTACGCCGGCCTGAAAGACCGTCAGGCCCTGACCCGACAGTGGTTCAGCGTGCAATTGCCGGGCAAGGCCGATCCGGATCTGTCGGCAGCGGAAAACGACACGCTGAAGATCCTCAAGATCACGCGCCACAAGCGCAAGCTGCAACGCGGTGCGCACTCGGCCAACGGTTTCACGCTGCGCCTGACTCAACTCAATGGCGATAAAGATGCGCTTGAAGAGCGGCTGCAACTGATCGCCAAACAAGGCATTCCCAATTATTTCGGCGCCCAGCGCTTCGGCCATGACGGCGGCAATGTCGTCGACGCGCGGGCGTGGGCGGCGCGCAAGGCCTTGCCGGAACAGCGCAATGTGCGTTCGCGCTTGCTGTCGACGGCGCGCAGTTATCTATTCAATCAGGTGCTGGCGGCGCGCGTCGCCAATGGCACCTGGAACACCGCACTGGTTGGCGATCTGCTGGCGTTCACTGACAGCCGCAGTTTTTTCCCCGCCGGTGAGGCCGAATGCAGCGATCCGCGTCTGGCGATTCTCGACCTGCACCCGACCGGTCCGCAGTGGGGCGAAGGTGACTCGCCCGCAGCTGGCGCAGTCCATGCACTGGAGCAGGCGATCGCCGCCCGTGAAGCGGATCTGCGCGACTGGTTGATCCACGCCGGCATGAGCCATGAACGTCGCATCCTGCGGCTGCCCATTGGCGGGTTGACGTGGCATTATCCCCAACCTGACATTCTGCAACTGGAATTCGTCCTCCCGGCCGGATGCTTTGCCACTGTACTGGTGCGCGAGCTTGTTGATCTGGTGCCGGTGGGGCAGACGGACAGCCCATGCGTATTCTGATTTCTAACGACGATGGGGTAACTGCACCCGGTCTCGCCGCGCTTTATGCTGCGCTGGCGGATTACACCGAATGCGTGGTTATCGCCCCGGAACAGGACAAAAGCGGCGCCAGCAGTTCGCTGACGCTCGACCGTCCGTTGCACCCGCAATACCTGGCCAACGGCTTCATCAGCCTCAACGGCACACCGACCGACTGCATTCACCTGGGCCTCAACGGCTTGCTTGAGCGCGAGGCGGACATGGTGGTTTCCGGCATCAACCTGGGCGCCAACCTCGGTGACGACGTCCTGTATTCCGGGACCGTGGCGGCAGCGCTTGAAGGACGTTTTCTTGAGCGTCCGTCGTTCGCGTTTTCCTTGGTCTCGCGCCAGGTGGATAACCTGCCGACCGCGGCCTACTTTGCGCGCAAACTGGTCGAGGCCCATGCCGGGCTCGATCTGCCACCGCGCACGGTGCTCAACGTGAACATTCCCAATTTGCCGATCGATCACATCCGCGGCATTCAGTTGACCCGCCTCGGCCATCGCGCCCGTGCGGCGGCACCGATGAAAGTGGTCGATCCGCGCGGCAAGGCCGGTTACTGGATCGCCGCTGCCGGCGACGCTGAAGACGGCGGCCCGGGCACTGATTTTCATGCCGTCATGCAGGGCTATGTGTCCATCACGCCATTGCAGCTCGATCGCACCTTCAACGATGCGTTCAGAAGTCTCGATGGCTGGCTGGGAGGGCTGAGCTGATGCGTGAACATGACGACCGCCTGCGCAGCGGCATTGGCATGACATCACAGCGCACGCGTGAGCGACTGATCCAGCGTCTGTATGAAGAAGGCGTGTCGAACGCCAAGGTGCTGGAAGTGATCCGCCGCACCCCGCGTCACCTGTTTGTTGACGAGGCACTGGCCCATCGCGCTTACGAAGACACCGCGCTGCCGATCGGCAACAACCAGACCATTTCCCAGCCTTACATGGTGGCGCGCATGAGCGAGCTGCTGCTGGAGGCGGGCCCGCTGGACAAGGTGCTGGAAATCGGCACCGGCTCTGGTTACCAGACGGCGGTGTTGTCGCAACTGGTTGAGCGGGTGTTTTCCGTCGAGCGCATCAAGGTGCTGCAGGACCGCGCCAAAGAGCGACTGGTCGAGTTGAACCTGCGTAACGTGGTGTTTCGTTGGGGCGATGGCTGGGAAGGCTGGCCGGCGCTCGCGCCGTACAACGGCATCATCGTCACCGCCGTTGCCACCGACGTGCCGCAGGCATTGCTCGATCAACTGGCTCCCGGTGGGCGCATGGTGATTCCGGTCGGCTCCGGTGAAGTGCAACAACTGATGCTGATCGTGCGCGAAGAACATGGCTTTTCCCGACACGTTCTGGGCGCTGTGCGTTTCGTGCCGTTGCTCAATGGGCCACTGGCCTGAGCATTTATAAACAGACGCTGAATTCCTTTCAACGGTGCCGGTCTTACACCGGCAGCCAAGGTTTAAACGCAGCGTAGTTGCCCTTGGCAAACGTGTGCGTCCGGTGATTTCGCATCATTGAAGGTAAAGCCGGTTCGGCCCGTTATACTTGCGACGTTTCATGCCGCAACGCGGCATCCAGAATTTTCAGCCACCACAAAGGGAGCGGCGGGTGAGTCTCACAGTCATTGCGCAGCGTATGGGTAACACGAGCTTTCAGCGCCTGGTGACTGGCCTTGTCTTGAGCACCTTGCTGGTCGGTTGCTCCAGCACCAAATCAAGCAGCGTGCGCGTCGTTGATCGCAATAATGCGGTGGCGCAACGTCCTACCGTCACCACCGGGCAGTATGTAGTCCGTCCTGGCGATACTTTGTTTTCGATCGCTTTTCGTTACGGCTGGGACTACAAAACCCTCGCCGCGCGGAACAACATTCCTACGCCGTATACGATCCACCCGGGTCAGACAATTCGCTTCGACGGCCGTAGCGGTTCAGCGCCGACGGCGGTGGTGAGCAACTCCAGTTCTTCGCCATCTTCGTCGAGTAAAACCACGGTAATCCGGCGCCAGGCGAATGGCACCACAACCACTACAACCACCGGTTCCAAAGGGGTTGTACCGTCCGTCGCGAGCAAACCTGCGCCCGCTCCACTGCCTCCGGCAGGCCCGGCCCCGACCGGCTGGGGGTGGCCATCTAGTGGCGTTCTTATTGGAAAATTCTCTTCAAACGGTAGTTTGAATAAAGGAATTGATATCGCCGGAGATTTGGGACAGCCTGTTTTAGCTGCGTCTGATGGGACGGTCGTATACGCCGGGAGTGGCTTAAGGGGCTACGGCGAATTGGTCATCATCAAACACAGCGAAACCTACGTCAGTGCTTACGGACATAACCGCAGGCTGTTGGTTCGGGAGGGGCAGCAGGTCAAGGTCGGACAGACAATTGCCGAAATGGGGTCAACGGGTACAGACCGGGTGAAACTGCATTTTGAGATTCGCCGCCAAGGTAAACCTGTGGATCCGCTGCAGTTCCTGCCAAGACGTTGATTTGAAGGCCAGCCTGTTCCGTCGCGTAGAGGGGACAGGCTCCAGCGTTGCCAAGGATAAAGGCGTCGCTTGAGCTTGGGGTCGAACTCACCAAAGGACTATAACAATGGCTCTCAGTAAAGAAGTGCCGGAGTTTGACATCGACGATGAGGTTCTCCTTATGGAGACCGGCATCGATTCGGATTCGATGTTGAATGATGAAGGGGCTGCTCCACCTTCCGTTCGTTCCAAATCCAGACACTCCGCCACACTCAAACAACATAAGTACATCGACTACACTCGGGCACTTGATGCCACGCAGCTGTATCTCAACGAAATCGGCTTTTCCCCTCTGCTCTCTCCGGAAGAAGAAGTTCATTTTGCGCGCTTGTCGCAAAGTGGTGACCCGGCCGGGCGCAAGCGCATGATCGAAAGTAACCTGCGGCTGGTGGTCAAGATCGCTCGGCGTTACGTCAATCGTGGGCTGTCGCTGCTGGATCTCATCGAAGAGGGCAACCTCGGCCTGATCCGCGCGGTGGAAAAGTTCGATCCCGAGCGCGGCTTCCGGTTCTCTACCTATGCGACCTGGTGGATCCGTCAGACCATTGAGCGCGCGATCATGAATCAGACCCGGACCATTCGGTTGCCGATTCATGTGGTCAAGGAACTCAACGTGTACCTGCGGGCTGCACGGGAGCTGACGCAAAAACTCGATCACGAGCCTTCACCCGAAGAAATCGCCAACCTGCTGGAAAAACCGGTAGGCGAGGTCAAGCGTATGCTCGGCCTGAATGAACGGGTATCTTCGGTCGACGTCTCGCTGGGTCCGGATTCGGATAAAACCCTGCTGGACACGCTCACTGACGATCGCCCCACCGATCCTTGCGAACTGCTGCAGGATGACGACCTGTCTCAGAGCATCGATCAATGGCTGTCGGAGCTGACCGACAAGCAGCGTGAGGTGGTGATTCGCCGCTTCGGCCTGCGCGGCCACGAGAGCAGCACCCTGGAAGACGTAGGCCTGGAGATCGGTCTGACCCGTGAGCGGGTTCGGCAGATCCAGGTTGAGGGCCTCAAGCGTTTGCGCGAGATCCTCGAGAAGAATGGCCTGTCGAGCGAGTCGCTGTTTCAATAAGTGCTTTTTTGACCGCCCGCAAAAAGCCCCGGCTGATTTGTTCAGTCGGGGCTTTTTGTTGACAACCTTCCTCGTGCACTCGGTCTGGCAGGTAGGGCACCAGACAAGCGGTCGGCAATTTCTGTGTTTGTCGTCTCGCGCTGTAAGCCTTCGCTTACTGTGCCGTAAGTGTTCGTTATTTTTACACTTCGGTAGACGGCGATCGCCATCTGCTACAACCGCTAAGCTTCTGATTTTTAATCATATTTTTTCATTGTTATGCCTTTATGACAGGTCGCAAGCGCACCGAGGGCCAATTGCTCCTCAGCGCAAAATCGCTAATATCTCAAGTGTGTCGACGGACAGACACGCCCTTCACGGAGGAGGGGAATGGACATCGCAGGAAGCGATTCATCAGGACGATGAAAAGGATCACAGGGAATAGGGAAAAAATGTGGGCGGGTCATACCGCCCCTTTTTTCGCCTGCAGAAAAGTGATAGCTGCAAAAGCAAAAAGGCCCGCAAGGGCCTTTTCAATCGAGCGCGAGCGATCAGCGTTCGAGTTGTTCGATCTTGTTCGGCTTGCCATCCCACTCGGCGGAATCCGGAAGAGGATCCTTGCGCTCGGTGATGTTCGGCCAGATATCTGCCAGCTCGGCGTTGAGCTCGATGAAGTTTTCCATGCCACTTGGGATCTCGTCTTCCGAGAAGATCGCCACAGCCGGGCATTCTGGTTCACACAGCGCGCAGTCGATGCACTCGTCCGGGTGAATCACCAGGAAGTTCGGGCCTTCGTAAAAGCAGTCCACCGGACAGACTTCTACGCAGTCGGTGTACTTGCACTTGATGCAGTTGTCGGTGACGACGAAGGTCATTTCTAATTTTCTCCTCAGGCGGCGGCAGCGTTGCCCCTTCACGGTTGGGGTCGCCAGGTTCGGGAGCGATACCTGCTGACCAGGCTATGAGCCAGCAGCATCCCGAACCGCGCGAGATTCTAACAGCTTGAAGCGATTTGCGTTATATCCGCTTCTTCAGTGCTTATATCCGGTTCTTCAGTGCGTAGAGCATTTCGAGCGCACGCCGTGGCGTCATGTCGTCCAGATCCACTTTCGCCAATTCGTCCAGTACAGGATGCGGCAGCGAGGCAAACATATCGCTTTGCTGGGGTGTCGACGGTTTCCCCTTGGTCGCCGGTTTCGGGGCTTCGTGGGGCAGGGCAGTGTCTTCCAGGCGGCTCAGATGCTCGCGCGCGCGCAGGATCACTTCGCTCGGCACGCCCGCCAGTTGCGCCACCGCCAGGCCATAGCTCTGACTGGCAGGCCCGGGCAAAACGTGGTGCAGGAACACGATGCGTTCGTTGTGCTCGGTAGCGTTGAGGTGCACGTTAGCGACAAGAGGTTCGGCTTCGGGCAGCACGGTCAGTTCAAAATAATGGGTGGCGAACAGGGTGTAGGCGCGCAGATGGGCCAGACGCTCAGCCGCCGCCCACGCCAGCGACAGACCGTCGAAAGTGCTGGTGCCACGTCCGACTTCGTCCATCAGCACCAGACTGCGCTCGGTAGCGTTATGCAGGATATTGGCGGTCTCACTCATCTCGACCATGAAAGTCGAACGACCACCAGCGAGGTCATCGCTGGAACCGATGCGGGTGAAAATCCGATCCACCAGCGACAGCTCGCAACTGGCGGCCGGTACAAAGCTGCCGATATGCGCCAGGAGCACAATCAGAGCTGTTTGCCGCATGTAGGTGGACTTACCGCCCATGTTCGGGCCGGTAATGACCAGCATGCGCGTGTTGTCGTCCAGGCTCAGATCGTTGGCTACGAACGGTGTGGTCAGCACTTGCTCGACCACCGGGTGACGACCCTGGGTGATGCGCATGCACGGCTCGCTGACGAAACGCGGGCAGTTGAGGTCAAGATTCAGCGCACGCTCGGCGAGGTTGCTCAGCACATCGAGCTCAGCCAGCGCGCCGGCGGTGTCCTGCAACGGCGGCAATTGGCTGATCAAGTCCTCGAGCAGCGCCTCGTAAAGCATTTTTTCCCGAGCCAGCGCGCGGCTCTTGGCCGACAGCGCTTTATCTTCGAACTCTTTCAACTCCGGCGTGATAAATCGCTCGGCGCCCTTCAGTGTCTGCCGGCGGATGTAGTCCGCCGGCGCCGACTCAGCCTGCTTGCTCGGCAATTCGATGAAGTAGCCGTGGATGCGGTTGTAGCCGACTTTCAGATTGGCCAGGCCGGTGCGGGCCTTTTCGCGGGCTTCCAGATCGATGAGGAACTGTCCGGCGTTTTCGCTCAGTGATTGCAGTTCATCAAGCTCGCTGTCGTAACCGGTTTTCAGCACGCCGCCGTCACGGATCACCGCAGGCGGGTTATCGATAATGGCTTTTGCCAGCAGCGCCGCCAGTTCCGGGTAAGTGCTGGTGGTAGCCGCCAGATGCTGCAAGTGCGGCGCTTCCAGATCGGTCATCGCCACTTGCAGTTCAGGCAGTGCGCCGAGTGCATCGCGCAGACGCGCAAGGTCACGCGGCCGCGCGTTGCGCAGGCCGATCCGCGCCAGGATCCGCTCGATGTCACCGATTTCCTTGAGCTGCGGTTGCAGCTTTTCGAAGCGGTAACCGTCGAGCAGGCAACGGATCGAGGTTTGGCGGGCCAGCAGTACGGAGAGATCGCGCAGTGGCCGGTTCAGCCAACGAGTGAGCAAACGGCTGCCCATGGCGGTCTGGCAGCGATCAACGACCGATTGCAGGGTGTTGTCGCGGCCGCCGGCCAGGTTGGTGTCGAGTTCCAGATTGCGCCGGCTGGCACCGTCCAGCACCACGGTGTCATCGAGGCGTTCGTGACGCAGGCTACGCAAGTGGGGCAGGGCGGTGCGCTGGGTTTCCTTGGCGTAGGCCAACAGGCAGCCGGCAGCGCCGATGGCCAGGGTCAGGTTCTCGCAGCCGAAGCCTTTCAGGTCTTGAGTGGAAAACTGCTGGCAGAGACTTTTCAGCGCCGAATCACGCTCGAAATCCCACGGCGCACGCCGACGTACGCCACGGCGTTTTTCCGCTGGCAGGTCTTTTGGCCAGTCATCCGGGATCAGTAACTCTACCGGATTCACCCGCTCCAGCTCGGCCAGCAGGTTTTCCCAGCCTTTGATTTCGAGCACGGTGAAATTGCCGCTGGTGATGTCCAGCACCGCCAGACCAAACAGACGCTCGTCGCCCAATACGGCTGCGATCAAATTATCGCGACGCTCATCGAGCAGCGCCTCATCACTGACCGTTCCCGGGGTGATGATACGCACGACCTGGCGTTCGACCGGGCCTTTGCTGGTGGCCGGGTCACCGACCTGTTCACAGATCACCACCGACTCGCCGAGCTTGACCAGTTTCGCCAGATAACCTTCCGCGGCGTGGTAAGGAATCCCACACATCGGAATCGCCTGACCCGCCGACTGCCCGCGCGCGGTCAGGGTGATGTCCAGCAATTTGGCGGCTTTCTTCGCATCTTCGTAGAAGATCTCGTAGAAATCGCCCATGCGGTAGAACATCAACTGATCTGGGTGCTGATTCTTCAGGCGCCAGTATTGCTGCATCATTGGGGTGTGGGAGGACAGGTCGGAAGTTGCTTTATTCATCAATGGCTTAGCGCTTTTCTTTAAAAGTGTGGGGCGAAAAGAGAGCGTCTAGATAAGCGATCTGATCGCGGAGCCTATGCGGCTTGGTGGTGCGGACGCAGGCCGATCTATTCACTGTCCGGGAGATGAAACTCTCGCCCATAGTTTTGCCAATTAGTGCAAGGTTACCATGGAGGGTGAGGCTCGAGCAGAAGCGCGTGCGAAAGGACTGACCATCCAGCGCTTCCGCGATTGTGACTATTTTGAGAGTTGAATTCTGAGCTTCTCGGCATCCCAATTGAGAAGTTCGGCAATTTCGGACTCTCTCAGTGTTGAGAGCACTGTATCAGTGGGCTGTCTTTTTATGACGTCGTAATAGCAAGTAAGTTGAGCACTCTTTGCCTTGCTTATTTTTTCACTTGTAAAGGTTCCTGCGCCTTTAATGAAAATAACGTCGGGGAGCTCTTCGTATGCCGATAGCTGGCGTTCAGCGTCCTCACGGCTCTCAAATATATGGGCTTGGGCGCCCATGAACACCACATGGTCAGGATAGAGAGCCCAGCTCTCTTTGATACGAGTGATGTGCTCCGGGTTTAATGAAAGCTCATGAAGTCTGATGTCCGACACAGGATTGTATGTTGCGCCGCACACTAGGCTTATAGGCAAGGGTACCTCCAAGGGGGCAAAGTGTGCTGGTTGAGTCCTGAAGAATTTCGTCAGATAGTTCAAGAGGTTATCTATTTCCTCTATGCTCTCGCCCCCGAGGATGACGCCGTGACTCTTTAAAAAAATGACACGAGTTTGATCCGAGTTTTCAAGTTGATCAGCAACGCCTTTCGCGAGATCGACCCCTGGTTTTAAATAGTTCACTACCCTTGCATTCAATGTGGTGTCGAGATCTGGATAGGCTGAAAGCTCGAATGTTTCACGCACTAAATGAGCAAGCACTTCCACTGCGTGCAGGTGAACGACTACCGGGTGTGGCATTAGTGCGTGAAGCAAAGTTTCAATCGAAGGCTTCAATGAACCTGGCTCGATCACTTGAGGCGTGATGCTATAGTTTTTGTTTTGCAGTTCTTGGGTGAGGTTCTTGAGCTCAACCTGAACGAAAATTTCGTCTGTCATCGCCTCAGCCAACCAGGTGCCCGACGCTTTAATCCATAAAGTAGCGTCTTCTTTCCAAGAGACGTTTCCTCCAGCGCCTTGAACCAGTAGCGGATTCTCACCGATCGTTGCACAGAATTTTCGCACGGACTCATGCATGTTCATGTTTGTCCCTCAATTTTGAGATCAGGCGACGTAGCTCTTTGAAATCAGTGAATGCGGCGTCCGGAGAGTTCTCGCCAGTACCCATTGGGGTCCCGGTATGAATCTTTTGCAATGTGACCGCGTTGATCTGCTCGCGGCCACCTCGGATGTCGTTGATTGGGTTGTCGCCAATCATCCAGATGCAATTGCCTTTTGGACGCATTTTCTCCAGGGCAATCTCGAATGGTGCCGGATGAGGCTTGTCGTAACCTGCCTCTTCGCTGGTCACGATGTAATCAAAATAATGATCAAGCCCGAAGTAGACTACCTTGCGAAACTGAATCTGGGCCGTCAGATCTGTGACGATCGCAGTGGGTATTCCCATCAGTCTCAGGTCGTCAAGAAGGTCTTTGACCTCGTCGAATAGAACCGCATTGCTGAGAAAGGTGCGCCAATACGTCTGTTCAAAATCGAGCGCCAGAAGGACTTGTGAGCCCAGTCCCATGATTTCCAGCATACGTTGAAGGTACAACAGGCGACTATGAGATGAAGCCGTGTGTTTGAGCCGGGTCTTCACCTGTTGACGAGCCTCCTTGAAAGCGGCGTCGAAAACTTCCGGTTTGATAGAGAAAGTGTTGACGACTTTATCCCGAATCGCCTGCTGGGCAGCCGCATGTGCAGGATCATAGGGATAAAGAGTGTTGTCGGTGTCGAACAAAATAGCGTCGGGAAGCCGGTCAAACCGCTCAGGTGTAAAAATTTTCACTATATAAACCGTTTCGTGAGTGCTTGATTGATGTGAGAGAGGGTGATCAATTGCATCAGCCCCATTACGCCATCCTGCCATTGGGGCGTCAGATCCAGAAACTCGAAGATCCTTGGACAGATCATCCTCGCTGCCATCTCAATATCCTGAGCAGAGGTTTCGCCTTCGATAGTCAGCTCTACTTGAGTCGCATCGTCATTGGTCGACATATCGACATGCAGCCCACAAACCCCGACCAGCACCCGGACCAGGGACATCTCGTTCAAGCCATTGCACGAACGGGCCACAATCTTGAAGTGCAGAAGACGTTCTATGTCTGCCCCATCGAGAATACGCGGGTGTATCGGTTGCAAGGACAATACGAGATCTGCATGTGCCGCCTGAGGGCGTATAAAACGCGCGGAATCGGGTTCTCTGCGAGCGAAAGACGAGAGCACCTTTTCTTCCGTATGTCCGCGCTGGTGTACATCACGTTGAAGCTTGAAATGGCGCCTCAAATCCTCATCGATATCCAAGTAAACACTCAAGTTGTAGCATTCGCGCAAGATCGGTAAGTACAGAGCGTGCAAACCACTTGCAATGATGAAGTCATTGCTGTTGATGACGAAGGGACGGCTCATGCGACCCGTATGGTGGTCATAGTGACGAGAGTGGATGGGTTTTGAGTCCGTCAGTGATACCAGATCATTGGCGAAACCTTCGAGGTCGTTGGCCATCGGGTTCAAGTGGGTCATCACTTGCCACATTGGTTTCTGACGATCCCATAGATGGTAGTCGTCGCCAGATAGCGTCGCTACCGAGTGGCCCCCGAACAGACCTTTGATGGCGTCTGAAAAGGTATCTTTGCCTGCCCCGGAATCTCCAGCCACACCAATGACGAAAGGCTTTCGACTCAGTCTGAAATAATCGTTGCGACTGACAGATTCACGCCATATACGAAGGGTCAGAATAATGCCCGTCGCAACCATGGCTGTATGAATCAGAGAAGACAACTTGCCGTTTAGCAACCACTGGCTGACGACTTGCGGTAACCAGGTCGCTTGCTGAGCGGCTACACCGAGATCAGAGATGATCAGCGCCGAGCTTGCGACGTAGAGCAGCGAAAAAACTCCGGTAATCACAATAGCAATCCGATCACTGGCTGCCTGGTAAGCTACCAGAGAAGGAATGACCCAGATAAACCAGCCAGGTGACGCAGGTGTCATGAGCACCACAAGTAAAAAAACGACGCCTAGTGTTGAGTGAAAGAGTTCAAAGTTAGGCCGTTTAATTCTCCATGTTGCATAAATCATCAATAAGTATGCAAGCGGTACGATGTACAGGAGGTTATTTTCGTTGATGCTGATAGTTAGCTTGTAGACCTTTTGAATTTCCGGGTTGTTGTAAAGCATGCTCAAACCGGAACTGAACAGAAGGAATGGCAATATCGTGACAAAGGCACCCACCGCAAGGGCGATTAGAAAACGCGGTAAAAACTGACGTAGTGGTCGGTTGTGTTGCAAGTAAACGAGGAAAAAAGGCAGGGCCAGCACCATACTGAGTTTCGCAGATACCGCACAGACAAATATCAGTCCCGCGATAACCAATCGGGCACGTTTGATAAAGTAGAGTGAGCCAGCAAGAAGAAGCACTGGAATCAAGTCGTTAAAGCCCAGTACATAGCTGCCCACTATCACTATGGGCGACAACCAATAGACTGCCAGCAGCAAGCGATCGCGATTTGGGATCAGTTTTTGCAAAACGATCAATAATAGCAGGTCGGTGCCAAACAAAGTCAGGCCATAACCCACAGAAAGCGGTATTGAAAGGAGCTTGCATAGCGCTATCAAAGGCGTGAAGGCTGTCCACATAACGTAACCATAGGGAAACGCAGCGATATCGCCACCTTGTTCAAGCCACGTAGCCCACGGGTCAATTGTCAATGTACTAACGCTGGTATCCAGAAAGGGCACATACCAATTTGTCATTGACGCGGGAGCGATACACAGTATGAGCAGAATGCGCAGTGCCAGACCGATCAGGAAGAGCGGGTGGATAAATAGCTTTGATTTCATGCCTTCGTCGCCAATTTTTCCCACAAATCAGGTCTTTTGGTGCAGACAGCTTCCGCAACAATGTTCCGTTCACTCAGCATGTTTATCAGTAACGGGATTTCCGACTCTGCATCCCGGCCTTGCAATTCTGGAGATACCAGGCACAGCTTAAAGCCAGCATTCTGCAAGCGCGTGGCGTCTTCATTACTGAGCGGAAAGCGGGAAAAACAGTCGACCCATACCCATTCGATTTTTCCGGCAAGTGTCAAAGCTGTTTCAATGGACTCAAACTCTGATACACGCACAGCACATCGGCGTTCACCCGCTTTGGACCACTTGATCAGGAACGGAAATGACTGATCCAGAAAGAAGTAATCCTCAATTGCCTTTTCTTTCATCAGCGCAATCAGGCGCGCCTCCAGTCCTTCTTCCTTCACGTTCAGAATCAGCGTACCGTGACGATAGTCATTAACCCACTCCTCGAACGACTCACCCTTTGTATAGGGGTCGTGGTGGATGACCAGCTCATTTCCGAAGCTGCGGATGTCGACTTCAATACCGTATTTTCCATCAGTGGCATTGAGTTCTTGGCGAGTGTTACGCCGATGCGAGATGAGCTTCATTTCCTTAGACTCTTTTTAAGTTGCAAGCTGAAATCGATAGTTCTGCGGATAAACTTTCTTTTAGCAGCCCAGTTGACGTTCCAGTGGGATACACCATGGTGGCGCTCACCAAAGCGAACCGCAAATCGATGAATTTTCAGTCCTTCGGCCTGTGCCAGATGGTAGGCATATAAATCCAGTGCAAAATCTGCAGGAGCTGACTCCCAACGCGCAAAGAAGTCTCTCGAAAACATGGTGGGTTGAGCGTTGATATCCCACATGGGTTTACCCAGCAGAATGGTTTCGAAGACGCTCATGCCAAACGTGAACGCGACGTCCGCTAAGGGGCGACCAAAGCGACGACCCTTGACGAAAATTTCCGGTCCATACTGATCAAAGATAGCTAGCCCACGCAGTGCGTCCATTGGATCGGTTTGTAGATCTGCGTGCGTCCATCCGAGAACGTCGCCTTCGGCCGCACGCAAACCACAGAGAATACCGTGGCCATATCCATGATTAACGTCGACTCGCACGCTTCTGCAACCTGGGTAAGCAGGTAGCAGGCTTTCCAGTACTTGCGGTGTGCTATCGGTCGATCCGTTATCGACCAAAATGACCTCTACGCCCTTTTGCGCAACCAGGCCTTTGCAGCGTTCAAGCAATAACGGCAAACTGGCCGACTCGTTATAGCAGGGAATGACGAGCGAGAACTTCATGACCTCTCCTTAGTAGTGTGCGCTTTGAACACATAGAGCTTCATTCCCAGAAAGTTGAGCGCGGCGGACATTGCCGTGGCGACCAGAAACGACATCTGGATTGAACCGGGCAAGGAGTGGAGCAGACTCAGGCACATCGAGTTTACCCAGACGTTGGCGCCCAAAGTGATCGCGTAAAGCGGTATAAAGCGCCATGCGCTCCCGGGCGCATGTTCCCTTTGATCAAACGTCCATCTCCTGTTTGCAACGTAGGCGAATAAGGTACCTGCCAGAAAACCAGCTGCTTTGGCCATGTCGATATCCAGTCGCGCGGTCCAGATAATGGCGCGGTAGGTCAGGAAATCGATGAGAACGGTCAAGATTCCAACGATTAAAAAAACCTTAAGCTCGCGGAGGATCATACGTTTGAGCCAGGGAGTTCGGGTAGTATCGCTTGGTAACGCGATTCCAGCTCTACAACGGCTTGCGGTGGAATTCGTGCGTCGTTCTGCAATCGATAAGGGTGGCTTGGCCATTTGTGAAAGCAGGATTGCCAATATTCAAACGTGCGCAGATCGTTCGGGGTGCCCCACGATAGAAAGCTATCTACCTCAAACAGCTCGCAACGCAGGCCTGTTTCAATTGCGTCATTGATAACAGAGTCAATATAAAACTCGCCGTTGATACGACCATCTCTCTGAATCAAATTAGAGATTGCCAAACGGAAGTCTTCTGCACGTCGGAAAGTGAATGTTCCGAGGATGATCGGGTCTGTTTCTGGAGACGCCAGTGGTGTCTTCACCGAAACACGAAGAATGCGGCCATTCTCCGAGTCGATCCAGCCGTACATTTGTGGCTGACGGATCGCATTTGCATGGCCTCTCACGCCCCAGACAATTACGTCCACTTCAGGATTGTCGATCAGGGTTCGAAGCGCCTGTTCATCATAAAGAGCACCGTTATCACAGGCGCCGAAAGTAATAGGACCGTCAATATGCCCAATGGCGCTCTCAAGTGCATCAAGACCGAGTAACGCTGTGCAGGCCTGCCCCTGTGTAACGTTCGGAATTGTCTTGATTACCGTGCCAGGATACAGACCTTCAAGTTGCTCCGCGGTTTCGGCATATCCCGGCATGTCTTGGCGAATGACGAATGCATGATGTTTGGCTTTAGGCAAATCGTCGGTTGCCTGATTGACCATGGTTTTGCCTGAAACAGGTATCAGGGGTTTAGTCAGCGCATAACCTTCGTTGGCAAAACGTTGACCCATACCGGCCATTGGAATGATCAGCGCGCCGGCGGGTGGGGCAGAGAGAGGGGCGGACAGCTGGTTCATCTTTCTGAATGCTGTAGACCAGCCGTTATACTCTCTGACGTCATCGGGTGTGCCCCACTGCATGAAGTGCTGGAGCGGATAAACCATTACAGAACGGCTGTCGGCCAGTAACGGCTTGTAGGCCAGACTGACATAATATTCTCCATTGACGTTGAGTTGCTGGTCCATGGTTTGCCGGAACGCATCGATCATCGTCCTGCCTGAGTCGAAGTAATAGGTACCACTGGAAGCATACTCATCCATTCGATTATTGGTGTAAGGCTGTTTTTCCTGAATGTCCTGTACAGCGCCTAAAGTTTCTCGAATATAGGCATAATTAGTGCTGCCCAGCGAGTGGGGGTGGAATCCTTTGTAGGCAGGTATTGCACCGGCGCAGCCTGTGGTTTTTACAAAGCTCTTAAAATGCGGCCAATCCCAGTAACAGGTAAAGTCACAATAGTTAACCACGACCGGGCTGTCGAGTTTGATCAAGTGCTCAATTTGGCGAACAGCATAGACAGGCCCGAGTTTATGCGCAGGTATGCCGATGATTTTACCCGTCGGGCAAAGATTCTTCAGGAGCGACTCCATACGGTAGTCGGAGTTATCAAGATGATCCTGATTGCAAATAAAAATGACGTCCTGCTCACCAGGGAACATATCTAGAACATGTGCAATGATAGGCTTGCCGTCTATTTCAATTAGCGGTTTTGGAACGGTATAACCGGCACGGCGGAACCGTTCACCAAAGCCTGACATTGGAATGATTATTTGCAAGATGTCCTCGCCATGTACTTGGTTGATATCGAAAGCTACTAGGGGGCAGCACGCTTTGAAGTGTCGCGATTATACGTCTTGGAACGGCGCTTTAGAAGGCCTGTGAGTGGCCAAATCTGCCCGTTTCAGACGCGGGACGAGCTAGCGATGAACTGAGGTCCGGCTTCGACTCGTGGTTGTGGAAATCCGGTGACAGGAGCAATTCATTTGCCGTAGATCAGATTTTGGCATCCATTAATGCAAAGCCAGAGCCCGATTACTCCTGGTTTGCTTCAGCAAATTGCTTCGACTTGTGTTAGCCACAAGCAGGGTTGGCAGGTATCATCCCGCGCATCGCAGGGGGGATGAGCGCCTTGATCTGCTGCCCCAGAAAAGGGGGGCGGTGGACGGTGATGTCCTCAGCGAATAGGCTGCTCTGATTTTTTCGGAAGTTTTGTCTGATTTTCAACCAGGGAATTTTTTATGCAATCCGTAGAATCCCCAAATAGAAATAACTTCCTCGGGAGAGGCGCTATATTATTTTGGGCAGCAGTTTTATTTCATGTGGTCTATTTACTGGCCCTGCAACCTGGTTGGTTGTTGGGTGGTGCAATGTGGGCGGAAATGGGGCCTAATTATTTTGATAATGCGAACGCTCCATCGCTTTATCAGAATTTTTTCGCTGTGGACGCGGGGTACGTACCTTTACCGCAACGTATTGTCGCTTATATAGGTGCGTTGTTTTCAATTCCGGCAGTCTCCGTGCCGTATTACTATAGCTGGATGTCTGTTGCACTTATCTCTCTGTTAATCTGCTCTTTTTTGATCGAGCGGTTTCGAGCTGTTATCGAAAGCGACGGGTTACGATTGCTGGTTGTTATAGCTGTCTTGATGGTTGCTGACTTTGAAAGCCGTACGTTTATCAATTTTACTTATTTTTCGGTTTTCTTCATTGGCGCTGTAATCGCTCTTGCATTGAGCGATCGAAAAAATGACCTACCGCTATGGGCCTGGTTAGTACCCTTTCTATTCGTCTCGAAACCAGCGGTAATGACGATTCTCCCAGTATTGGTCTTCGCAGCACTCTTGAGGCCGGGACGTATAAGGGCAATTGCTGTCGTTTCTGTACTGTTTTGCCTGGTGCAGGTCGCACGGATGGTCGTAAGTGCGAATACCGGGTGGACGCCGCTGCAACACAGTGATAGTTCTTTGTTCTACAAAGGCTACCTGGCACTCGTTTATACGGTGACCTTGTTTGGACGTTTTTTACTGGGTCCTGACTTTCAGGCTGGTTTTGGCACATTTGCAGTGGTCGGTTCCCTGGTGTTGGCCATCCTCGGATTGGCATTTGCAAAGGTAATTAATGCCCGTCCTCTATTGTTGGTTGGGGTCGGCTTGGTAGCGTTCACGGCGCTTTTAAATTGTTTGGCGTTTAGTCTCGTCTGGACCGATTCCTTTCAGCCAGTAGTGACAGATTTCAGAATTTCCAGATATATACTGACTGCTTACATTGGGTTTGTATTTGTTGTCGCTGCCTGTGCAGCCATTTTGGCGTCGGCTGCTGCCAGGTTTCGCTTCGGGCGCCTGGCCGCCCTGGTGATTTTCTCTCTTTGGTTTATTGGCACTGGCTGGGCTTCCTATGGTACCAAGATCAGTCGTCAGTGGGTTGCTCCGGGTCTTGGAAACTCCTATTGGAAGGAGTTTTCGGGAGCTATTGACCAAGGTGTCACGCCCTTGTGCGTTCCTATTGATCCTTTTCCATGGCTGTACGGGAGAAACTGTGAGCGGTTAACGCCTTTGGCAGAGCAAAATTACGTATTAAAACAAATTAAAAAGAGCGATGAGGGTTACCTCTTGGAGGTGCCGATATCTGCGTCTGTTCAGAGCCGAAACCTGGTGTCGATCGCTTTGTTTATTAAGCCTGCCTCCGATTCCGATAGTGACATACGTGGCCGAGCACTGGTGGAGGATATGCAGGGGCAAGTGCATGAGCTGCACGCTCGCCGGGTTCTTCCAAGTACTGGGGGGCTGCTTTTGTTTACCCAGTTATCGGGTCAATATATTGAATCCTTCAAGCGAATTCGGATTGTCTTTGAGCAACCTGTCGATGTCGCATACCAGAGTAGCAATCAATCTCAGCCCTCGATTGTTCTGATGGGCACCAAGTACATGCCTGAAAGTATCGGAAATATATTGAGGCGGGCCGTCGATGGTGATGTTTCGGCTCAACTTGTTCTGGGGCGAATGTACAGTGAAGGGCAAGGTGTCGCCAAGAATCCTGGCGAAGGAGTGAACTGGTATATGAAAGCAGCTGCTACCGATAACGCTGAAGCTCAGTATTGGCTGGCGCGGGCCTATGATACCGGGATCGGGGTTGTTGAAAACAAGGTCGAAGCCAGCGTCTGGTATCAGAAGGCTGCGCTAAACGGCAGTCAAGATGCGGTAAACGCTCTTGAACGCCTGAAACCGAGGGCAAAATAGCCGTGTTGGGGGCAATGAACTTCTTGCGTGCCCAGCGATAGCAAATGCACGAATGAAGGTGTTTGTGGTTTCAAAGGGGCGTTCGGTATGCAGAGATTACTTTGCATACCGTACATTCCCTGATAGCGCTGACCAGGGTTTGTGGTGGTTTTATCGTATCCGATGCTTCGATGCCTGAAGCGAGCTGCAGTCGGTATGAGAATGCAGTTTATATGAAATATGCAAATCAGCATTTGTCTTTGCAAAAAACTTCAAGCACTATGCGCGTTATGCAAAAACGCAACGTATCCTCCGTCTTAAGAGCACTGCTCGATCAGCACGGGATCTCCCCCACGGAGCTCCACCGTCGCACCGGCGTGCCTCAATCCACGCTCTCGCGGATTCTCAGCGGGAAAATTGTCGATCCTTCGGATAAGCACATCTCGAAGATCGCCGAGTATTTCAACGTCAGCACCGATCAGTTGCGCGGGCGTGCGGATGTCGCGCCAGCGGCCGTCGGCACGCGCGCAGATGTGCATGCCGAACTCAAGGACATAAGCCTGTGGGATGACGACACGCCAGTCGATGATGACGAGGTGTCGGTGCCCTTTCTACGTGAGGTTGAATTGGCTGCTGGATCAGGAAGATTCGTCATCGAGGAGAGCGAGCGCTCTAGCCTGCGTTTCGGCAAGCGCAGCCTGCGTCACAACGGTGTGCAATTCGACCAGGCCAAATGCGTGACAGTCCGTGGCAACAGCATGTTGCCGGTTCTGCGTGATGGCGCCACTGTCGGCGTAAACGCCGGCAAATGCGGGATTGGCGACATCATTGATGGCGACCTTTATGCGATCAATCACAACGGCCAGTTGCGCGTGAAGCAACTCTATCGCCTGCCCACCGGCATTCGTCTGCGCAGCTTCAATCGCGACGAGCATCCGGATGAGGACTACAGCTTCCAGGAAATTCAGGAAGAGCAGATCGTCATTCTCGGTCATGTCTTCTGGTGGGGAATGTACGCACGCTGACCCCTTTCGATCCAACAGAAACCTGCCGCTCGGCAGGTTTTTTTTCGTCTATAGAAACCTCCCCAACCCTTGCCCCGCTTGGCTCCCATGCACGTACGCAAATTTAATGCATAAATAAATGCACTTATGCATTGACTGTATATGCATCCATGCATATTCTTGCCACCAAGCCGCTCGACAAAGCGGCTGGCAAGACAAGCTCTTTGGTTCCACAAGAACAGGCAGCGATGAACCGGCCTCAACGGTTCAGAGGGTTGGCAACTGACCCGGGTGTGCAGCGTAAAGCACCAGAACCAGTTATCCGGCGGGCAGGGACCGCGGTCGGAAAAACAATCTGAATGGACTCGTACCGCGCCAGCAGCGCCGAAAAGTCAGCTTCCTTCTCGAACACAGGATTTGAAGGAAGGCGAAGGAGCGCATTACTCAAAGGCCCGACGTGCGAGCGCCGGGCTTTTTGGAATGCCTGCCTCAAGCGAAACCGTTTGAATCCACCCCATCACTCATCAATCACCCACGGAGGCGTGACATGACAAACGAGCAACAAGCGTTGGCGGACATGCCGATCTGGCTGGTCATCCTCCTGGCCGTCGTCGGCGGGGTGTCTGGCGAAATGTGGCGCGCCGACAAGGAAGGCGCCCGTGGCTGGTCACTGGTACGGCGCCTGGCGCTGCGCTCAGGCGCCTGCATGATCTGCGGAGTGTCGGCGATCATGCTGCTGTATGCGGCCGGCATGTCGATCTGGGCGGCTGGAGCCTTTGGCTGTCTGACGGCGATGGCCGGCGCTGATGTCGCCATTGGCCTTTACGAACGCTGGGCGGCCAAGCGCATTGGCGTCTGCGAAGTGCCGTCACGCAATACCAACAAGGAGTAATACGCAATTACGACACATCTGAAAGGGAGGTCATTGCATGTTGAGCGAATTTCGCTGCGGCCAGTGCAACCGTTTGCTCGCCCGAGTAAACGCAGTATTCCAAGTACAAATCAAATGTCCTCGATGCAGGACATTGAACTATGCCAAGGCTGAACGTCCTGGCACCCCGCCTGTGAGCGAACTGACAGCTTCAGACTGCAAACAATAACTTATCAAGCAATAGGTGAAGTTCTATGGCATCGCTACCTCGTTATCCGTTTACCGAAAATGGCAGTTCGGTTTTGCTACCGCTGCATGAGATGTCCGCCGGACAATATCTTCAATCGCCGGACAAGCGCTTCAAGCTGGATGTTCAGGCCGATGGCAACCTGGTGATTTACGATGGTGCCACTCCTGTCTGGGTAGCTACGGCCGGTCAACCGTATACCTCCGGGGGTAAGCAGATTGATAAATCAAAGATTTATTTCTATCTGATGTATTACGCGTTTCTCAACGATCCGACTCACGGACGGATGTGGGGCACGGCCAACAGTACGCCACTGAACAATGACATTTGGGGCGCTTATGTTCGCACCTATCTGCAGTTGCAGAATGACGGCAACCTCGTCGTAGTTGACTCCGTTCCGGTGTGGGCGAGTAACTCTGCCATCCCGATCAGTCCGGTGGTGGAATCTGTCTATATTCCCGCCGGTACCACGCTCGAAGTTGACCGACGGTATGTCGTGGGGGGAACGACTCTAGTCTTCCAGTCCGACGGCAACCTGGTGGTTTCGAATGGCCCGCTTGGTGTCCTGTGGGCGAGCTGGACTCAGAACAAAGGTGCCACCCGTGCAGTTATGCAGGAGGACGGCAACTTCGTTATTTATGACGCGAACAATACGCCACTGTGGTTTACCGGCACTGCTGGCAAACCGGGCGCCATGGCCAAGGTACAGGCTAACGGCAGTTTTTCGATTGTCAGCGAGAAACCGGTGTGGGCCCGATTCGGTTTTACCCCCACCATTTTGCCGAAGCGGGTTTACCAGTGGGATAACGGACCATGGACGCCGTTTATCGAGCGTCCAATCTGGTCGTTTTAAGTATTTCTGATGTCAGCCCCGAGTCACTTCGGGGCTGTTTTGTTTGATATTGAGTTGCCCACTGCCAAGCGGCATTTATTTTTTTGAAAACAGCGATCGCTGCCTGACCAACTCGACGCGCCGCGCCGCGCCCCAAACGCCTGAACCCCGCACAAAACCCAAAGTGGAAGCGGTGTTTTCGTCAATTCCCTCCAACTCTGGAACACCCCCCATGAAGATCACCCCGATCCTCACGCAGTTGCGTGGGCAATGCCCTGGGCTTGCCAATCATGTTTCGGTGGGTGTCGATCTGGCGTTGCTGCAAGGCAACCCCGATCTACCGACACCCTCAGCCCACGTCCTTCCGCTGGCCGATCTGGCCAGTTCTGGCAGCGCCCAAAACCTCGCCACCCAACCGATCCGCGACCGTTTCGAAATCGTCCTCGTGCTTGACGCAGCCGACGCGACAAAAGCGCTGGATCAGTTGCACGACCTGCGCGCTGAACTGTGGCGTGCGCTGGTGGGGTTCAAGCCCGATTCCAACTACAGCGCCATCGTTTATGACGGCGGTGAGCTGGTGTCGATCAGCAGCAGCCGCGTGTTCTATCGGCTGCGGTTTTACGCCGAGTTCCAGCTCGGTCGCAATCTGCCAGGGCAGCCTGCGGAGAGTTGGCACGAGCGCGAACTGGATGCTTTGTCGTCCTTTACCGGGATGACGGTGCGGGTCGATGCGATCGATCCGGCCGACCCCAACCTGCAACACCCGGGTCCGGATGGACGGGTGGAAATGACTTTCTCTGGAGACGTAACCCCATGAGCAACCGCATCACCGTAGTGCCGGCCGCCGGCCGTGTTGTACCTGACCCGGAGTCGGGCGACCTGCTGCCGGCTGCAGGCCGTGACGTGCCGGACAGCGCCTGGTGGCGCCGGCGTCTGGCCGATGGCGACATCACACTCAAGGCCGCAAAAGCGGCTAAACCACAGGGAGCCAAATAATGGCAATCGGATTCAGCAACATCCCGGCGGACATTCGTGTGCCGCTGTTTTATGCCGAAATGGACAACTCGGCTGCCAATAGCGCGACCTCGGCCATGCGCCGTTTGATCGTCGCTCAGGTCAACGACAATATCGCCCCGACTGAAGTCGGTAAACTGGTGCTGGTTTCCAGCGTGGCGCTGGCGAAGAACATCGGTGGCCAGGGTTCGATGCTCGCTTCGATGTACGAGACCTTCCGCAAGGCTGACCCGATCGGCGAGATCTGGTGCCTGCCATTGCACAACACCGAAGGCGCCATTGCCAAGGGCGTGCTGACTCTGACCGGCACCGCGACACAGGCGGGCATGCTCAACCTTTATATTGGCGGTGTGCGGGTGCAGGCCACCGTGGTCAACGGCGCAACCGCAGCACAAGCTGCCACCGCACTGGCGCAGAAAATCAACGCCAGCGCCGATTTGCCTGTCAGCGCGGCGGCTGCCGAAGGTATTGTCACCTTGAACGCCAAATGGACCGGCGACAGCGGCAACGATATCAGCCTGCAATTCAATCGTTTGGGCAAGAGCAACGGTGAAGAAACCCCGGCTGGCCTGACCACTGCGATCAGCGCGATGATCGGCGGCGCTGGCGTGCCTGATCAGATCGCTGCCGTTGCGGCGCTAGGCGATGAGCCATTCGAATTCATCGCCTTGCCGTGGTCCGATCTGGCCACCCTCAACACCTGGCAAGCGGTCATGGATGACAGCACCGGGCGCTGGTCGTGGGCCAAGCAATTGTTCGGTCACGTCTACAGCGCCAAACGCGGCACTGTCGGCACCCTGGTCGCCGCAGGCCAGGCGCGCAACGATCAGCACATGACCATTCAGGCGCTGGAGCCGGGCGTACCGCAACCGTTCTGGGTGCAGGCCGCCGCGCTGGCTGCGCGCACGGCTGTGTTCATCTCCGCCGATGCCAGCCGTCCGACGCAAAGTGGCAGCCTGCCGGGTGTCGACCCTGCACCGGCGAGCGAACGCTTTACCCTGACCGAGCGTCAGTCGCTGCTCAACTACGGGATCGCCACCGCCTACTACGAGGGCGGTTACGTGCGCATTCAGCGTTCGATCACCACCTACCAGAAGAACGCTTACGGCCAGGCCGACAACTCTTATCTGGACAGCGAAACCATGCACCAGTCGGCATTCATCGTGCGCCGTCTGCAAAGCGTGATCACCAGCAAATACGGACGGCACAAACTGGCCTCCGACGGCACCCGTTTCGGCGCCGGCCAGCCGATCGTTACACCGGCGACCATTCGCGGTGAGCTGATTGCCCAGTATGCCAAGCTCGAACTCGAAGGCCACGTGGAGAACGCCGAGCTGTTCGCCGAGCACCTGATCGTCGAGCGCGACGTGCAAGACCCGAGCCGCGTGAACGTGCTGTTCCCGCCGGATTACATCAACGGTCTGCGTGTGTTCGCACTGCTCAACCAGTTCCGTCTGCAGTACGACGACGCGGCTTGATATCCGCGTTTACCGTCAAGCATTCAGCCCACCGCGTGTGGGCTTTTTCATTCAAGGGAGTAACACCATGGGTCAACTGATTGCAGGCACCTGCTACGTCAAGGTCGACGGCGCACAACTGACGATCAACGGCGGCTGCGAAGCCCCGCTGATGGCCGTCAAACGTGAAACCGTCGTGCCCGGTTTCTACAAGGAAACCGACATCGCGCCGTCGTTCAAAGTGACCGCGCTGCACACCGCCGACTTCCCGCTGAAGAAGCTGATCGAAGGCACAGACATCACCGTCACCTGCGAATTCAGCAACGGCAAAGTCTACGTGCTGGCCGGCGCCTACCTGGTCGAAGAACCGGTCTCCAAAGGCGATGACGCCACCCTCGAATTGAAATTCGAAGGCATCAAGGGGACTTGGCAATGAGCGGCGCCGTGAAGCTTCAAGTAGCAATCGAAGCCCACGGCGAGCCCCTGACCGAACTCGAACTGCGCCGTCCGACGGTGCAGGAAGTGCGAGCGATCAAGGCGCTGCCGTACAAGATCGACAAGAACGAAGAAGTCAGCCTCGACATGGACGTGGCGGCGAAATACATCGCGGTGTGCGCCGGCATTCCGCCGTCGTCGGTCAACCAGCTGGATCTGGCCGACCTCAATGCGCTGAGCTGGGCCGTCGCAAGTTTTTTCATGAGTGCGGCGTCGGCGCCATCACCGACCTGATCGCCGTCGCCTATGACCTGGCCTGGTTCTGGAAGGTTGACCCCGAACAGATGATGGCCAGGCCACTGGATGTGCTCCGCGAATCGCTGGAGCACGCGCAACGGATCAATGCGATGCAGCAGGTGCAGTGATGGCGAAGACACAAATAAATGCGCTCCAGCAGAACATGCAGACCACGGTGAACATGCTGGTCGTGATGCAGGGTCTGCAGAAGATGGACACTGAAATGAAGGGCGTCCGAGGCAAGGTGGCGGCGTTCAGGAAAAGTCTGGAAAGCAGTTCGATCAAGCCCTTCGATTTATCGGGTTTCCTTTCCGGTGGCGGCTTGCTGAAACCTTTTCAGGAGGGACTGAAGAAGGCGATCAAGGCCGAAGACGAACTGGCGACCAAGAGCAAAAAGCTCAGCGTGCCGACGCTGGGCAAAGACGCGCTGATTCCTGCACCGTTGAACAAGCCCGTCCCGGCACAGGTGCCGGCGGTAGTGAAGGGGGAAACTTCGACTAATCTGGCGAAGTTCAACCTCTCCCTCGACAACATTTCATTGAAGATCGGGCAGGCTTTGCTACCCGCCGTCAATAGACTGGTAACGGCGCTGGTGCCGGTGGTGACTTCGGTCGGTGAATTTGTCGCCGATCACCCGCAACTGGTGGAAGGGCTGGCGGCGGCAGCGCTGGCGTTCACGTTCGTGACAACAGCGGCTGCCGGTTTCAGCGCCGTGCTGACGCTGCTCGCTTCGCCTGTCGGTCTATTTGCCGCCGCAGTTGCGCTGGCGGCCGGGTTGATCGTCGCCAACTGGAAACCCGTCTCGGCTTTTTTTGCTCGACTGTGGCAAGACATTGCGCCGGTCGTCATGCCGATGGCCAGTTTCTTTCGCACGATGTTCGGGTTCACTCCGATGGGCATGCTGATCAGCAATTGGGGACCGGTAAGCACGTTCTTTGCGGCGCTGTGGAACGTGCTCAAGGCGCTGGCTGCGCCGGTCATCGACTTTTATGCAACGTTGTTTGCGTATTCCCCGCAGGCGCTGATTCTGAAGAACTGGGCGCCTCTGGTAGGGCTTTTTGCATCGATCTGGGATCTGCTCCGAGCGGTGTCGGTACCGGTGGGCGCTTTTTTCCACGACCTTGTCGATTCCATCAAACTCCCCGTGCTCGCCCTGTATGCGGTGATCCGCGAGCAGTTGGGCTGGTCGCCTCTGGAGCTGATCATTCAGGCCTGGGGCTCGGTCACGGTCTGGATCGAGAAGTGGAGCGAAAAGTTTTACCAGGCGCTTGCCCCGGTCCGGGCATTTTTCAACGGGGGCCTGGGTGAGCTCGCCGCCGAAGCGTCGGCCAAGGTCGATGTCTTTACCCACGCGCAGGAACGAACCAATGCCCAAGGCAAGGGGGAGTGGGCGCCAGAATTCTTTGGCTCCAGTGCGGATTCCGCTTCCACAAGTCCTGCGCCGATGGTGGCGCTGACACAGTCCTCGACTTCTCTGACGCAAACTTCGAGCAGCCTCATCCAGCAAAGCGCCGCCAACAACCGCACGCAACTCGAAGGCGGCCTGACCGTGCGCTTCGAAAATGCACCGGCCGGCCTGCGCACCGAACAACCGCAAACCAATCAACCGGGCCTGGCCGTGTCTTCGCGCATAGGCTATCGCTCGCTGTCGATGGGAGGTACCCAATGAACTGGCGTGACCGTTTATTGCCGGCATCCTTTCGCGGTGTCGGTTTCTGGATTGACCAGGCGAAGACACCGGTCGGGCGCAAAGGGCAGTTGCACGAATACCCGCAACGCGACCTGCCGTTTTTCGAGGATCTCGGCCAGCAGGCCAAGACCCACGATCTGACCGCGTTCATCATCGGCCCTGATTGCCTGGAGCAGCGCGACAAACTGCTTCAGGCGCTGGAGCAGGGCCGTGGCGAACTCGTGCATCCGTGGCTCGGTCGCCTGCAGGTCAAGGTCGGCGAATGCGACATGACCCATACCCGCCAGGACGGCGGGCTGGTGACGTTTACCCTGAAGTTCTACCCCGATCAGCCGCTGCCGTTTCCGACGGCAACGGTCAGCACGCAGAAAGTGCTGTTGGTCAAAGCTGACGGTCTGCTGGGTTCGGCGGTGGCGCGTTTCGAGCAGGCGATGACGCTGATCAAGGCAGCGCGGATCGGTATCACCAACCTGCGCAACAGCCTTACCGGCGTCTATGACGTGATCAAGGAACAGCTGAAACCGTTGATCGAGCAGTACCGGCAAATCACCGAACTGGTCAAAGCCGTGAAGGAGTTGCCCAAGGAAGTGGCGGCGGAATTCAAGGGTTTGCTCGGCGATATCAAGGAGCTGAAAGCGTTCGCCAAGGAAGGCTACCGAGGCGTGATTGCCGACGTGTCGCAGCAACTCGAAGCGATTCGCAAGGCCGATGCGCCGAAGATCACCACCGGCAAGGACACCAATGCCGCCGCGCAAGCGATGGCCGATCTGGTGCAGGACACGATGCTGGTCAAAGTCGCGCAGTGGGTGGCGTCGATGCCCGTGGCAACCACGCCGGTGAAACTGGCGTCGACACCCTCGGTGGCGCAACAGTCGACGTCGCCGGTCAGCCGTCAGGAAGTGCCCGTCAGCGATGACATGCAAGCCCTGCGCGCAGCGGTGACTGCCGCCATTGACCCGATGCTGGCGAAGGCTGGGCCCGCGCATTTTCAGGCAATCAGTGATGTCAAGGAAGCGCTGGTCGCTCATCTCAAAGCAGTGGCTTCATCGGGCGTGCGGCAAGTCAACAAATCGTTTCAGGAAAGCTTTCCGGCAGTGGTCGTGGCCTACAAGCAGTTCGGCGACGCCACGCGAGTCGACGAAGTGACTCAGCGCAACGGAATTACCCATCCAGGGTTCTCCCCCAACGACGTGAAAGTCTCGCGGGAGTGATGCCATGAATGAGATGGACAATCACGTCACGCTGACGGTCAACGACATGGAATACGGTGGCTGGAAAAGCGTCGAGATCACCGCCGATCTGGAGCGCCAGTTCCGCACCTTCAAACTCGACATCACCTGGCAATGGCCCGGTCAGTCCGTGGATCAAAGGATCAAACCGGGCGACCCCTGCGAGGTAAAAATCGGCAAAGATCTTGTGCTCACCGGCTACGTGTTCAAGGCGCCGATCCGCTATGACGGGCGGCAGATCAGCCTGACCATCGAAGGCAGTTCCAAAACCCAGGATCTGGTCGATTGCGCCGCCCGCAATCTGCCCAGCCAATGGCAGCAACAGCCCTTGCTGAACATCGTCCGCGATCTGGCGAGCGAATATGGGCTGTGGGTCGTCAATGAAATCAGCGAAACCACACGCCTGACCAAACACACCATCGTGCCGGGTGAAACGGCATTCCAGTCGATCGACCGACTGCTGTCGCTGCTGCGGGTGTTTTCTACCGACAACGAGCTGGGCCAGTTGGTGTTGGCCAAACCCGGTAGTGCCGGGCGCGCCAGCGATGCGCTGGAGCTGGGCAAGAACATTCTGTCGGCCGATGCGCCGATGGATTTCAGCCAGGTGTTCTCCGAGTACCGGGTGATCGGCCAGCAAAAAGGCTCGGATGCGAAAAGCGGCGCGGCGGTCAGCGAAGTCGAATCGACGGCGGCGGATCTGAGCTTCAAACGTCGGCGCACCACGGTGATCAATGAAGGCACGCAACTGACCTTTGAATTGGCGCAGCAGCGTGCCCTATGGGAAAGCGCCACCCGCATGGGCCGCGCGCAGACCACCACCTATCAGGTGCAGGGCTGGCGGCAGAGCAATGGTGATTTGTGGCGCCATAACATGTTGGTGAAGGTCAAGGACCCGGTGCTCGATTTCGACGGTGACATGCTGATTTCCAAGGTCACCTATTCGTTGTCGGCACAGGGTTCGGTGACCACCTTGCAAGTGGCACCGCCGCATACCTTTGATGCCAATCCCGCCCCTGTGAAAAATCCCCAAGCCTGACACTAGACCCTGTGGGAGCGGGCTTGCGCGCGAAAGCGGCGGCAGCCTCGACATCGTATCGCCTGACCCACCGCCTTCGCGAGCAAGCCCGCTCCCACAGGATTGGCTGTGTCAGCTCAACCTCCAAGGAACTTCCATGAGCCTACTGACACACCTGCTGGCGCGCGGCACTGTCGTGCTCGCCAATTCGGCTTCGAAACTGCAATCGCTGCAAATGCGCCTCACCGCCGGCGAGGTGAACGATGACCTCGAACACTTCGAACCCTACGGTTTCACCAGCCATCCGCTGGCCGGTGCTGAAGGGGTCGTCACCTTCATTGGCGGCGACCGCTCCCACGCCATCGCCCTGGTCATCGCCGACCGCCGCTATCGCCTGCAAGCACTCGCTGCTGGTGAAGTGGCGCTCTACACCGACGAGGGCGACCGGATTCATTTCAAGCGCGGACGGATCATCGACATCGAGACCGCCACGCTGAATATCCGCGCCAGTAGCGCGGTCAACTTCGACACGCCGGTCATCAACCAGACCGGCAAGATCGTTTCCACCGGTGATCAACTCGCCGGCGGCATCAGCCAGATCAAGCATGTTCACGTTGGCGTGCAGGCCGGTAACGGTCAGACCGGCGCGCCGGCTGGAGGCCAATGATGCTCATCAGCCAGAACCTCCACGCCGCACTGACCCGCGCGGTGCTCATCAGCCTGTTCACCTGGCGCCGCGCCGCCGATGACGATGCCCTCGATGACGAAGAGCGCTTCGGCTGGTGGGGCGACAGTTTCCCCACCGTCGCCGACGATCGCATCGGCTCGCGGCTGTGGCTGTTACGCCGGGTCAAGCTGACCCGGCAGACGCAAATGGACGCCGAGTTCTATGCCCGCGAAGCCCTGCAATGGCTGCTCGACGACGGCCATTGCAGCGCCATCGACATCATCAGCGAACGCCTCGACGCCCAGCGCCTGAACCTGCGCACGGTTCTGACCCTGGCCGACGGTGAACGTCTGGACATCAACCCCGATAACAGCTGGCAGGTGATCTATGCCGTTTGAAACCCCTTCGCTGCCGGTGCTGATCAAACGCACCCAAAGCGACCTGGCCGGCGATTCGCTGCGCCAGTCCGATGCGCAAGTGCTGGCCCGCACCCTCGGCGGCGCCGCTTATGGCTTGTACGGTTATCTTGACTGGATTGCCGAGCAGATTTTGCCAGACAAGGCGGACGAATCGACTCTGGAGCGCATCGCCGCGCTGCGCCTTAACCAACCGCGTAAAGCCGCGCAAGCAGCTACGGGCAGCGTCAGTTTCAGCGCCAGTGCCGGTGCTGTGCTGGATGTCGATACGCTGCTGCAGTCCAATGATGGCCGTACTTACAAAGTTACTGGTGCCCGCATCGCCGTCAGCGGCGCCAACAGCACCACGATCGCTGCGCTTGATGCAGGCAGCGTGGGTAATGCCGACGCCGGTCTGACATTGAATCTGGTGCAACCGATTGCGGGCGTCATCGGTAACAGCTTCATCGTTCAGCCACCTGGTCTCACAGGCGGCGTCGGCACCGAAAGCCTTGAATCGTTGCGCGCCAGAGTGATTCGCTCTTATCGGGTGATCCCCCACGGCGGCTCGGCGCAAGACTATGAAACATGGGCGCTGGAGTGCCCCGGAATCACCCGCGCATGGTGCCGTGGCAACTTCCTCGGCCCCGGCACGGTTGGTCTGTTCGTCATGCGCGACGATGATCCACAACCGATCCCCAACGAAGAACAGTTGGCTGACGTCGAGGCTTATATCGAGCCGCTGCGGCCAGTCACCGCCGATGTGAGGGTAATGGCGCCCGTGCAAGTGCTGGTCAAGTACACAATGCGCGTGACGCCAAACACCAGCGCAGTGCGCGCGGCGGTTGAAACCCAGTTGCGAGATTTGCACAACCGCGAGGCGGGGCTGGGCGATACGTTGTTGCTCAGTCACATCACCGAAGCCATCAGCAGCGCCACCGGTGAAAGCGATCACAGCCTCATCAGCCCCTCGGCCAACGTCACGGCCCAAAGCAATCAATTGCTGACGTTCGGGGGGTGCGAATGGCTGTCCTGAGAAGTGCCAGACAATACCGGCAACAGTTGCGCAGTCTGCTTCCCAGCGGTCCGGCCTGGGACCCGGAACGTGTACCGGAACTCGAACAAGTGCTTGAAGGCGTCGCTCAGGAACTGGCTCGCCTTGACGCCCGAGCTGCAGATTTGCTCAACGAGATGGATCCGGCTGGCGTCAGCGAGCTTGTGCCGGATTGGGAGGCGGTGATGAACCTGCCCGACCCCTGTCTTGGAGTCACTCCGCTCTATGACGATCGCCGCCTGGCTGTGCGTCGGCGGTTGCTGGCGGTGGGCAACCAGTGCGCCGCGTACTTCATTGAGGTCGCCCGTACTCAGGGTTATCCAGAGGCCTCGGTGACCGAACTGCGGGTCCCGCGCATGGGCCGTTCGCGGTTTGGCAGCGCTCATTTTGGCACCTGGAAAGGGCAATTCATGTGGATCCTCAACACCGGCGGCCGCTTGGCGATCGGACGGCGTTTCGGCGCCAGTTATTGGGGCGAACGTTTCGGCATGTACCCGGGCTCGGCCCTGGAATGCCTCATTCACCGCAGTGCACCGGCGCATACCCAGGTGTACATCAATTATGACTAAGGACTGAATAAATGGATTATCCAAAAAGCGTACCCAGCGTCGGGCTGGTCGATGGCAAGTTTGTCGATGAGAATCCGGTGGCAGGCACGCCGGGATCGTTGATCCCGGCATCATGGGGCAATGCGGTAACCGAAGAAATCCTCGGCGTGATCAAGGGCGGTGCGCTCAAACCCGATGAGGCCGATGTCGGACAATTGCTGACTGCCGTGCGCAAAATCAATCAGGCGGGTCTCATCGATTTCGCCTTGGATACCGGCACGGCCAATGCGTATGCCGCGAACTATTCGCCGGCTCCCGCTACGCTGACAGACGGCATGGTGTTGCGCTTCAAGGCTTTGAATACCAATACCGGCGCCAGTACGTTTTCCGTAGCGGGGTCGGTCGCCAAACCGCTGGTCGGTCTTGACCATACTCCGCTTCGCTCCGGTGAAATCGTTGCGACGGGAGATGTCTGGGTGCAATGGAACAGCTCGCTGGGCAGCGGCGCCTGGATTCTGATTGCCAGTACCGGCGTGGCCAGACAATTGGGGGCCGATGTCGGCGACGTGAAAGCCGTCGCTACCGTAGATGCGCCCAGTGGCTGGCTCAAATGCAACGGACAGCCTGTGTTGCGTACCCAGTATGCCAATCTGTTCGCAGCAATCGGCACCCGGTTCGGTGCCGGTGACGGTGCCAATACCTTTAACCTGCCGGATTTGCGCGGGGAATTTGTCCGGGGTCTGGACGAGGGCCGTGGTGTCGATCCGGGCCGTGTTCTGGGTAGCAAACAGGCTGGGCAGAATGCTTCCCACGTTCACGATGTGTCGGCCGCAGCCGCTGGTAACCATGCTCACACGGCGCGCACTGATGCTGCCGGATTGCACGCGCACGGTGGCGCTGTGACGAGTGGAGGCGCGTTCAACATCGACACGGTCATGGGCGGGCAGGGGCAGATCAACGGCGGTAATACTGCGGGGTCGATCATGGGCTCCAGCTCGGCGCCCTTCATCAACCGTAACTTCACCACCAACGCTCCCGCGCACTCCCACGGCATCGTGGCGGACGGCAACCACGCGCATAACGTCGGCGTGGATGCCGCCGGGCAACATACGCATACGATCTCGATGGCGGCCTCTGGCGGCAATGAGGCTCGCCCGATGAACACCGCGCTGTTGTACGTCATCAAGTTTTGATCGCAGCTGTCCGGAACGCACATCAGGTGGACCGATCGTTGCGATAGACCCCTGAAAAATCCAGAAAGAAATGGCTGGCAAACATCCACTGACAGCCGTGATTCAATCGGGGCAAATCCAGGGAGGATCAAGCATCATGCAATTAACTGAAAAACACCTTATCGACATCATGCCCAACGCCCGCTCCCAAGCGGGCGTTTTTGTTTCGCCACTCAACGCCGCGATGGCCAGGCATCGCATCGATACGCCGAAACGTGTTGCTGCGTTTCTCGCACAGGTCGGCCACGAGTCCGGTCAATTGCGTTACGTGCGCGAATTGGGCGACAACCAGTATCTGAGCAAATATGACACCGGTACGTTAGCGCTACGTTTGGGCAACACGCCCGAGGCAGATGGTGACGGACAAAAATACAGGGGGCGTGGGCTTATACAAATCACCGGTCGCGCCAACTATCGACAATGCAGCCTCGGCTTGTTTGGCGATGAGCGTCTGTTGTCGTTGCCTGAATTGCTTGAGCAACCGCAATGGGCGGCCGAATCGGCAGCGTGGTTCTGGGCGCAGAAAGGCCTGAACGAACTGGCCGATGTTGATCAGTTCAACAGCATTACCCGGCGGATCAACGGCGGGTTGAATGGCTTGCAGGATCGTCTGGAAATCTGGGCGCGGGCGAGGGCGGTGCTATGTCCGGCTCCTGGCGGGTGATTGGCCTGTTGTTGCTGGCGGCCGCGGCTTTCGCTGCGGCGTGGCAGTTCCAAGACTGGCGTTACGGGCGCCAATTGGCCGAGCAGGCGCAGTTAAACGCCGAAATGCAGAATCAACTCACTCAGACCGCCGCGAGCGCGCAACAGGCCGAACAGGATAAACGTCTGGCGCTGGAGCAACGGCTGTCGGCGAGTGAACAAACCCATTATCGAGCGCTGAGCGATGCCCAACGTGATCAGGATCGCCTGCGCGATCGTCTTGCTACTGCCGATGTTCGGCTGTCAGTCCTTCTCGACGCCGGCGATGTTGCCTCAGGCTGCCACGTGCCAGCCACCGCCAGCGCCGGCGGCGTGGATTCTGCAACCGTACGCGCCCGACTTGACCCGGCGCATGCTCAACGAATTATTGCCATTACCGACACCGGTGACCGCGGATTGATTGCCCTGCAGGCCTGTCAGGCCTATGTAAGAGCGCTCGCGCCCGAACATCTTGAATGATTCTGTGTATTGAAAGCGCGTCCGGCTCGTGTACGGTGAAGGCATTCCACACGATCTGGAGCTCGCCGTGAAAGAGACCACCCAACTGGCCGCCGAACTGGGCCGACGTCTGCAAGTGCTCAATGCCCACGTCACTACCGCCGAGTCTTGCACCGGCGGCGGTATTGCCGAAGCGATTACGCGGATTCCGGGCAGTTCGGCCTGGTTTGAAGCGGGTTACGTGACGTACTCCAATCGGCAGAAAACCCGGCAGTTGAATGTGTCGGAGGAACTGTTCGAGACGGTGGGGGCGGTCAGTCGCGAGGTGGTCGAGGCCATGGTGCGCGGTGCGCAGCAGCACAGCCTGGCGCACTTTGCCGTGGCGGTCAGTGGTGTCGCCGGCCCCGACGGTGGCACGCCGAACAAACCGGTGGGTACGGTGTGGCTGGCCTGGGGTGTCGGCGACGCGGTTTATAGCGAGGTCCAGCACTTCCCCGGCAGCCGTGACGAAGTCCGCCGACAAACGGTGAAGGCCGCGCTAGAGGGCCTTGTGCGACTAGCGGCACGAGAAATCGAAAATCAGGGGTAGGCGATCTTCGAACGCTGTGGAATAATACTGGCTACTTATACAGGTGTTGGCCGTCAGGCCTTATTGATTAC
>NZ_JBITTW010000025.1:0-22571 GCF_044542195.1 Pseudomonas sp. NPDC079367 | reverse complement strand
ACTTAAATGGACGACAACAAGAAGAAAGCCTTGGCTGCGGCCCTGGGTCAGATCGAACGACAAATCGGCAAGGGTGCCGTAATGCGTATGGGCGATCAGGACCGTCAGGCGATCCCGGCCATCTCTACTGGCTCTCTGGGTCTGGACATCGCGCTCGGCATCGGCGGTCTGCCAAAAGGCCGTATCGTTGAAATCTACGGTCCTGAATCTTCCGGTAAAACCACACTGACACTGTCGGTCATCGCCCAGGCGCAAAAAGCCGGCGCGACCTGCGCATTCGTCGACGCCGAACACGCCCTCGATCCAGAGTACGCTGGCAAGCTGGGCGTCAACGTTGACGATCTGCTGGTTTCCCAGCCGGACACTGGCGAACAGGCCCTGGAAATCACCGACATGCTGGTGCGCTCCAACGCCGTTGACGTGATCATCGTCGACTCCGTGGCGGCACTGGTACCCAAGGCTGAAATCGAAGGTGAGATGGGCGACATGCACGTCGGCCTGCAAGCACGTCTGATGTCTCAGGCGCTGCGTAAAATCACCGGCAACATCAAGAACGCCAATTGCCTGGTGATCTTCATCAACCAGATCCGTATGAAGATCGGCGTGATGTTCGGCAGCCCGGAAACCACCACCGGTGGTAACGCGCTGAAGTACTACGCCTCGGTTCGTCTCGACATCCGCCGTACCGGCGCGGTCAAGGAAGGCGACGAAGTGGTCGGCAGTGAAACCCGCGTCAAGGTTGTGAAGAACAAGGTGGCTTCGCCGTTCCGTCAGGCCGAGTTCCAGATTCTTTACGGCAAGGGCATCTACCTCAACGGCGAGATGATCGACCTGGGTGTGCTGCACGGTTTCGTTGAGAAATCCGGCGCCTGGTACGCCTACGAAGGCACCAAGATCGGTCAGGGCAAGGCCAACTCGGCCAAGTTCCTGGCGGACAACCCGGAAATCGCCGCGAAGCTCGAGAAGCAGCTGCGTGACAAGCTGCTGTCGCCAGCGGTGATTGCGGACTCCAAGGCCTCGTCGGTCAAAGAGACCGAAGACGACCTGGCCGACGCTGACCTCTGATACCAGCGATGACCACCGCCGTACTGGATACCCTCGTCGCGGTGCGGCGAACCGCCATGGACCTGCTCGCACGTCGTGAGCATGGTCGAGTCGAGTTGACACGTAAATTACGTCAGCGCGGCGCCGAAGCGGAACTGATCGAGACAGCCCTCGACCGTCTGACGGAAGAGGGGCTGCTTTGCGAAGCCCGCTATCTTGAAAGCTTTGTTTCCTACCGAGCCCGTTCCGGCTATGGCCCGTTGCGGATTCGTGAGGAACTCAGCCAGCGGGGCTTGCAACGTGCCGATATCGAAATCGCCCTGCGCGAAAGCGGTATCAATTGGCAGGCGCAGCTTCAGGAGACGTGGCAACGCAAGTTCTCCGGGCATTTACCGATTGATGCGAAAGAACGGGCCAGGCAAGGCAGGTTTCTGGCGTATCGGGGGTTCTCGATGGAGATGATCAACCGCTTGTTCAGCGGTCGAGGGATGGACGATTAAACCGCTTCAATAAAAACGGCCCGCTATTTTTTTAAAATAGCGGGCCGTTTTTTTTACTTTCAGATCACGCTGGAAGGTTCGCGGGAGCGCTGTGCAGTGGGCGGTTTTGAATCGGCCCAGTTTTCCGGCAGGTTGATGAAGTCCACCAACTCTCTCAGACGACCATGGGTGCGGCCGTTGAAGGCAAACGCCAGCCGTGCCAAGTGGCTGAACTGTGGATCGTCGTGTTCTTCACCACTGTAGGCATGTTGATGGAACTGGTCGCTCAGGCACAGATCGGCAAATTCCTCCTGCATCTGCGCCATTGCGTGTTCGCTGAGCTTGTGGTTCATGCGAAGTACAAATTGGCGCTTGAGCCAGCGGCTGGAGTGGAAGTTGCTGTAAAAATGATTGATCTCTTCCACCGCTTCTTCAACGCTGTAGACCAGTCGCATCAGCTTCAAATCGGTCGGCAGGATGTAGCGGTTTTCTTCCAGCTGATTGCGGATGAAGTCTAGCGCGCCCTGCCAGAAGGTACCGCCCGGAACATCCAGCAGCACCACCGGCACCAGAGGACTTTTGCCAGTCTGAATCAGCGTCAGCACTTCCAGCGCTTCATCAAGGGTGCCAAACCCGCCCGGGCACAGCACCAACGCGTCTGCCTCTTTGACGAAGAACAGTTTGCGGGTGAAGAAAAAGTGGAAGGGCAAGAGATTGTCGGTGCCGTCGACGGTGGGGTTGGCATGTTGTTCGAAGGGCAGGGTAATGTTGAAACCGAGACTGTGATCACGCCCGGCTCCTTCGTGGGCGGCGGCCATGATGCCGCCGCCGGCGCCGGTGATGACCATCATCTCTGCACGCGTCAGGGCTGCGCCGAGCTCGCGGGCCATCGCGTACAGCGGATGTTCCACTGGCGTACGCGCTGAGCCAAACACGGTGACTTTGCGCCGCCCCCTGAATTGCTCAAGCACACGGAACGCCTGCTCCAGTTCACGCAGGGCTTGCAAGGTGATCTTGGCGTTCCAGCGGTTGTGGTCTTCCTGGGCCATGCGCAGCACGGTCAGGATCATGTCGCGGTAGATGGGAAGGTTTGGGCTATTGGGGGAAACATGGTCGAGCTGGGCCTCGACCTGAGTGATGAGGTCGCCACTTTCCTGAAAATGACGGCTCAAGAGGTCATTCGGTTGATAAGGCATTCAACGTCTCCTTCTGTACAGAGCGGGTAGCCCTGACAAACAGCGTCAGGGCCGCACTGCAAAAAAACACGGGCCGGCAGCTCCATTTTCTGCCGTTAACGAATGGTCGGGAATATTCTCAATCTAGACCCTCGCACGCATTCGCGCTGACTTGAACAGTGCGTTGTAACGTTTTGCCTGGCAACTGCTCACCAATCTGCGCCAAAGCCTCGCCGCTCGTCTGAACGTGTCGCGTAGGGCCATCAGTCTGATTTACTCAAATACAGATGTCGCAAGACAACCTTGCATTGGCGCAAGGCAAAGGCAACTCAAGGATTCGTGGTGGCAAGGAGGCGGGATGCATGGCCAGAGTGGTTCTGGAAATCGATACGCAGCTGTATCGAATGTTGCAAGAGTCGGCCAAGGCTCATCAATTGAGCCTTGAGCAAGAGTGCTGCCGACGATTGGCGGGCGGCGAGCGTCGCTCGCGCTATTTGCAGGCTCTGGTCGCCGAATTGCGCGCCGAGGATGAGCAGCGGCGCGCTAACGCTTCGCGCTGATTACTTCTTCTTCGCTGGCGCGGCTTTCGGGCAATCGGATTCCTGATAGCTGGCCGAGCCGATGGCCTTGTTGGTTTTCACTTCGGTGAAGTCGTAACGCATGATCGCGCCCTTGGCCATCAGCTTGCGATACGACGGGTTGTTGCAGACCGACGCACCCAACTGGAAATACACAGCCTTGGGATCGGCGCGCATCTTGTCGGCGTGGCTCTTTTGCACGCTCAGATGGTTGATCAGTTGCGTGCCTTCGACGGTGTAGCCTTGATCAAGAATGTCTTCATTGATCGCCCGTGGCGTGCCGACGCTGCTTTGGGCGGCGACGTTGCGCAGCTCTCTGTTCAGATTCTGCTCACTCAGGGACGCAGCCTGAGCGGTAAAGGACGACGCCAGCAGAATGGCAGCGGTGGGAACGATAAGGCGCAGCATGAAACTCTCCTGATTCAGTGACTGGTGGTTCGACCCGTCACGGGGCGGTGCGTTCAGTGGCGGCGAATTATAGGGGAGCCGGTCTGGACGGTACAGGCTTGTGGCCGTCGCTCTGGTAAACTGCCGGCCTTTATTGCCCTGCCGAGTGTCATTCGTGTCGAGTTTCCCTGTCTGCCGGTGTTGCCTGCGATGAACCATGCCCCTAACGCCGTGGCCCGCCTGCGTGATCAGCGCGAGGACGAGGGCATCAAGCCGATTCAGGCGCGCGGCTTTCGCTCCGAGCGTTGCCGCGATTGCCGGGTCATTATCAGCCATTGCCTGTGCGCGTGGCGGCCGAGCGTCGACACCCGCTCCGGCGTGTGCCTGATCATGACTGGCAAGGAAGTGTTCAAGCCAAGCAACACCGGTTGGCTGATTGCCGACGTGGTGCGCGACAACCATGCGTTTATCTGGTCGCGCACAGAGCCCGACCCGCAGATGCTTGCACTGCTCAACGATCCGCAATGGCAGCCGTACCTGGTGTTTCCCGGTGAATACGTCGAGCCGTCTCGGGTGACCAACACCGTCTCTGTCGATAGCAGCAAGCGCCCGCTGTTCATTTTGCTCGATGCGACCTGGACCGAGGCGCGCAAGATTTTCCGCAAAAGTCCATATTTCGAATGTTTGCCGATCCTCAGCCTGTTGCCCGACAAACTCTCGCGGTATCGCCTGCGCCGGTCGACCCGCAGCGAGCACCTGTGCACCGCAGAAGTCGCGGCGTTGTGCCTCGAACTGGCCGGTGACAGCGCTGCCGCTTCGGCGCTGGATGCTTATTTTGATGTGTTCAGCCAGCATTACCTCGGTGCCAAGCAGCAACTGGACATGAACGAATCGACTCCGGCGCACACCGAGTTGTTGCCCTATATACGAAAGCCGCAGCCGGAGTTGGCGCAATAGTGGCCCATACTGTACGAGCCAGCGGCCGCGCTGCTTGACCACCCCGGCTTCGCTGGGCATGCTGGGCGCCGATTAGGGTGCGGCCAAGGTTTGAAACGCCGTGTTTGCTGTTGATTGGCGTTGAACGTGCCCCTGTGGATATCGCTTCAAAAAGCGACATCTTGAGTTGCTTTGGCCAGACCGGAATGCACCGCGTCTGCCATCAAAAAACAGGATCATTTGAAAAATGGCCACATACGACATCCTGATTGCCGATGATCACCCCCTGTTTCGCAGCGCCCTGCACCAAGCGGTGACCCTGGGCCTTGGCCCGGATGTACGCCTGGTGGAAGTGGCGAGCATCGCGGAACTGGAAACCCGCCTCACTGAAAAGGCTGACTGGGACCTGGTCCTGCTGGACCTGAACATGCCCGGCGCTTACGGCTTTTCCGGCTTGGTGCTGCTGCGCGGACAGTACCCGCAGATTCCGGTGGTGATGGTCTCGGCGCAGGAAGAAGCGTCGGTAATGGTCAAATCCCGCGAGTTCGGTGCCAGTGGTTTTATTCCCAAGTCCAGCGACCTCAGCGTGATTCAGCAGGCCGTGCGCAAAGTGCTCGATGGCGATGTGTTCTGGCCGCCGCAAGCCTTCGAAGCGGTCGCCGTTTCCGATGAAGCCAAAGCCGCCAGCGACGGGCTCGCCAGCCTGACCCCACAACAGTTCCGCGTGCTGACCATGGTCTGCGAAGGCCTGCTGAACAAGCAGATTGCCTATGAGTTGAGCGTGTCGGAAGCGACCATCAAAGCCCACGTCACCGCTATTTTTCGTAAATTGAACGTGCGCACTCGCACGCAAGCGGCTTTACTGCTGCAACAACTTGAGTCAATTCCGAGCCAGTGAACGCTGGCGGTTTCACGCTTTTTTGACTTTCGTTGATCTAGCTTCCCCACTCCTTTTTGGCTGGTCTCTTTCTTATGTCACCTTTCAAGGGCCAGACCGGCCTGAAACGCATCCTCAACGCGTCCGGCTATTCGCTCGATGGCCTGCGCGCAGCCTTCACCGGCGAAGCGGCGTTCCGCCAATTGGTGCTGCTCAACGTGGTGCTGGTTCCACTGACATTCTTCCTCAATGTCAGCCGTGTCGAGCAGGCAGTGTTGATCGCAGTCTGCTTGCTGGCGCTGATTGTCGAACTGCTCAACTCCGCAGTGGAAGCGGCCATTGACCGCATCTCGCTGGAATTGCACCCGCTGTCGAAGAACGCCAAGGACATGGGCAGCGCTGCGCAGTTTGTGGCGTTGAGCATGATTGCGCTGGTGTGGGCGGTGATTCTGCTTTAAGCGATGGTCGGCAAGACGATCTCGTCGCTGCGCTGCACCCCGGCGGTGAAGGCGCGGCAGAGATCGAGAAACTCGCGCATGGCCGAGGTCTGATATTTCTGTTTATGCCAGATGAAGTAGAACTGCCGCGCCAAGTCCAGATCTGGCGTCTCCACCGGCACCAGGCTGCCACGCCGGAAGGCATCGCGCAGCGCCAGCCGCGAAATGCAGCCAATCCCCAAGCCTGATTCCACTGCGCGTTTGATCGCTTCGGTGTGCTCAAGCTCCAGACGAATGTTCAGCGCGCTGCGATGGTGGCGCATGGCTTGATCGAAGGTCAGGCGTGTTCCAGAGCCTTGTTCGCGCAGAATCCACGCCTCGTGGGTCAGCTCCTCCATCGTCGCGCTGCCGCGTTTGGCCAACGGATGCTGCGGCGCGCAGAACACCACCAGCTCATCCTCGACCCAACTCTGCACTTCGATGTCAGGGTGGCTGCAATCGCCTTCAATCAGACCCAGATCAATTTCGTAGTGCGCCACTTGTTGCACGATATTGGCAGTGTTCTGCACATGAAGTTTGACCTGGCTTTCCGGATGCAACTGCATGAAGCTGCCGATCAGCAGGGTGGCCAGATAGTTGCCAATGGTCAGCGTCGCCCCCACTGATAGAGAGCCGAAACCGGATTTGCCGTTGAGCAGGTCTTCGATTTCCTTGGCCTGATCGAGCAGGGCCACCGCTTGCGGCAACAGTTGTTTGCCGAGGGCGTTGAGGCTCAGGCGTTTGCCGGCGCGATCAAACAGCTGGCAGCTGGACTGGCGCTCGAGTTCGGTGATCGACGTGCTGGCCGCCGACTGCGAGAGGTTGAGCAGACCCGCAGCACGGGATACGCTTTCCTGCTGGGCGACGGCGACGAAAACTTGCAGTTGACGGAGAGTAAATCGCATATCGATATAACCGATAACCCTTATCTTAATAATCCAGTTAACAGATATTGTCGTCGCTATTAGAATGCGATGCAATTGCGCACGTTAAGCCTCAATGAGCCGCGCAGACCAATCTCCAGGAGTCAAACGTACATGAGCAACATGAACCACGAGCGTGTCCTCAGTGTTCATCACTGGAACGACACTCTGTTCAGCTTCAAGTGCACCCGCGATCCGGGCCTGCGCTTCGAGAACGGTCAGTTCGTGATGATCGGCCTGCAACAACCCAACGGCCGCCCGCTTATGCGCGCTTACTCGATCGCCAGCCCGAACTGGGAAGAGCATCTGGAATTCTTCAGCATCAAGGTGCAGGACGGCCCGCTGACCTCCCAGCTGCAGCACCTGAAGGAAGGCGACGAGATCATCATCTCGAAAAAGCCTACCGGCACCCTGGTCCTTGATGACTTGAACCCGGGCAAGCACTTGTATCTGCTGAGCACCGGTACCGGCCTGGCGCCATTCATGAGCGTGATTCAGGACCCGGAAACCTACGAGCGCTTTGAAAAAGTGATCCTGGTTCACGGCGTGCGCTACGTCAACGAAGTCGCCTATCGCGAATTCATCACCGAGCACCTGCCGCAGAACGAGTTCTTCGGCGAAGCGCTGCGTGACAAGCTGATCTACTACCCGACCGTGACCCGCGAGCCGTTCGAGAATCAGGGCCGTCTCACCGATCTGATGCGCAGCGGCAAGTTGTTCAGCGACATCGGCCTGCCACCGATCAACCCGCAGGACGACCGCGCGATGATCTGCGGCAGCCCGAGCATGCTCGACGAGACCAGCGAAGTGCTCGACAGCTTCGGCCTGAAGATCTCGGCGCGGATGCGCGAGCCGGGTGATTACCTGATCGAGCGTGCGTTCGTCGAGAAGTAAGCGCCACAGAGAGCCCCCATTGCCTTGCAGGCAATGGGGGCTTTTTTATGCCCGACACATTTCCCCATGCTTACGACAATCTCCTGTAGGAGCTGCCGAAGGCTGCGATCTTTTGATCTTGATCTTAAAAAGCAAGATCAACAGATCGCAGCCTTCGGCAGCTCCTACATCGACCGTGAGCATCAATCCCCGGCCGGGATGACTTCCAGCACGCGGATCTGCTCGGGCGTCGGATAATGCCAGCGCACGTCCAGATCCCAGAACTGCGCGCCGTATTCACGTTCCGGTGCCGGCGTCTGGTAGGCCGGGCGCGGATCCTGCGCCAGACACTGCTCGATCAGCTCAACCAACGGCTCATCGAGCCGCTGAGCGTGGGTGTGCGCTTGTTTCAAGGCCGACTCTGCCCACTGCACGTCGATCAATTGCGGCGCGGCGTTGGCGATGTCATTGGTCGCCCCAGGGATGATGTCGGCATACGGAACATAGGGTTTGATATCCACCACAGGCGTGCCGTCGAGCAGATCGATCCCGGAGATAAACAGTCGATTGGCTTCTACCCTGTCGAGCTTCACCACCGATTGGCCAATGCCGTTGGGGCGGTGCGTGGCGCGGGTGGCGAACACGCCCATCGATTTGTTGCCGCCCAGCCGAGGCGGGCGCACCTTCAAGCGCGGTTTTTCTTCGAGCGCCTGATGAAACAGGAACAACAGCCAGATGTGGCTGACCTGCTCCAGCCCCTGCACGGCGTCACCCTGATCAAACGGCGCGACCAGTTCCAGCACGCCACGGGCGGCCGAGGCCAGTTGTGGCTGGCGGGGGATGGCGAACTTCTCCTTGAAACAGGAGCGCACGAAGCCGATGGGGGAGACGCTGTAAGTCATGGTCTGGAATCGAATCGGGGTAGGGCGGGCATGATAACCCGGCTCGCTTCAAGTCTGGTGGTGACAGGGCTGGCCTCTTCGCGAGCAGGCTCGCACATGCCGCACCGCCCACCTACAGACTGAACCCACCATCCAACGGAATGATATTCCCGGTCATGTAAGCCCCAGCGGTACTCGCCAGACTGATCGCCAGCGCTGCCATCTCTTCCTCGCGCCCCCAGCGTTTCATCGGGATCAGTGCGGTGTCCTCGGCCAGCGCCTGCTCATCGTTACCAATGTGTTGCGTCATCTTGCTCGGAAAGCGCCCCGGTGCAATCACGTTGACGTTGATGTGCTGGCTCACCAGTTCCCGCGCGAGAATCCGCGACAACTGATGCAACGCCGCTTTGCTCGGCCCATAGGCATACGCCTGCTCGCCAAACGAAGAAATGCCCGCCACCGAACCGATATTGATGATCCGCGCCGGATTCGCCGCCGAGCCAGCCTTGCGCAGCAGCGGCAGGAACTGCTGAATGCAGCTGAACACCGAGGTCACGTTGAGCTGCATGACCTTTTCCCAGCCTTTGACCGGATAGCTCTCCAGCGGCGCACCCCACGTGGTGCCGGCGTTGTTCACCAGAATATCCAGATGAGTGATCTGCTCACCCAGGCGCGCAGCCAATTCCCGCACACCGTCCTCGGTGGCCAGATTCGCCGCCACGCCGTGACAAGTGCCCAGCGTGCCAAGTTCTACAGCGGTTTGATGGCAGGCTTCAACGTCGCGCGAGCACACATAAACATGGGCGCCGGCCTCGACGAACGCCTTGGCGATCATTTTGCCGATACCACGGGTGCCGCCGGTCACCAGAGCGGTGCGGCCTTGCAGGGAAAAGTAGGGATGCATGGCGAGTCCTGAAGATTAGGGGTCAGTACACCCTAGTCGTCAGCCGCGAAAAGCGGAGCCATTATTTTTGCAGGGAATAAGCGGTCATGCGCAGCGGCGGCGACCATCAGTGGCCGCCGCACAAGGGCATCAGGCAGGGCGGACGCGCAGGGTCAGGCCCTTGAGGAAGTTACGCAGCAACTGGTCGCCACACGGGCGATAGTTGGTGTGTCCGACCTTGCGGAACAGCGCGCTCAGCTCAGGCTTGGACACCGGAAACTCGGCAGCCTTGAGGATTGCGTGCATGTCGTCTTCTTTCAGTTCGAAGGCCACGCGCAGCTTTTTCAGAATGATGTTGTTGGTTACCGGCACTTCGATTGGCTGCGGCGGACGGCTTTCATCCTTGCCGCGTTTGAAGATCACCAGGCCATCGAGGAAGTGTGCGATGACTTCGTCCGGGCAGCGCACGAAACCTTCTTCGTCCTCTTCCTTTTTGTCGAGCCAGGTCACCACGTCAGCGAGCGCTACGTCCATGCCGCCGAGTTTGATGATCTCGACGACTTTCTTGTCGCTGATGTCGAGCATGTAGCGCACGCTGCGCAGTACGTCGTTATGAACCATGTCGGTATTCCTGATGCGTGGTGGGCAGCGCTCGCAAACGCTGCCGAAATGTATGGCGGCAGTGCAAGTGTCAGAACTTCTCTTTGCCGGACAGGTAGCGCCATTGGCCGACCGGGACCTTGCCGATCGACACGCCGCCGATGCGGATGCGGCGAATGCCGATGACCTTCAGGCCGACCGCTTCGCAGAACTGCGCGATGATTCCCGGCTGCGGGTTTTTCATGGCGAAGCGCAGACGGTTTTCGTTCTGCCAGCTGGCTTTGACCGGCGGCAGCTCTTTGCCCTTGTAAGTCAGGCCGTGCTGCAAACGATTGAGGCCGTGGGCAGCCATCTCACCTTCGACTTCAACGATGTATTCCTGCTCGATCTTCGCCGCGTCGGCGCTGAGCTTGCGCAGGATCTTCCAGTCCTGGGTGAACACCAGCAGCCCACTGGCCTTGGGCTGCAGGTCAGCGCTGGCAGTCAGGCGCAGGAAGTGCCCGCGCAAAGGGCGCTTGCTGAAACGGTGCTCTTGGCTGAGGGTTTCGGCGCTGAGCGACTGCATGGCGCTGTCGACATCCATGCCGGCGGGCGCGTTGAGCAGGATGGTCACCGGCTCAGGTGCGGTGGCCTTGGCGTCCTTGTCGAGCTCTACCTTCTGCTCGCCGACCTTGAATTGCGGCTCATCAATGACTTCGCCGTCCACGGTGACCCAGCCGCCCTCGATGAACAGCTCGGCCTCCCGGCGGGAGCAACCGACCAGTTCAATGAGGCGTTTGGAGAGGCGAATCGGGTCAGTCATGACGGGGCCGTAACAAAAAAGGGGTGGGCATTGTACCTGTGTGGAAGCGGTTAAGCCCGGTTCCATTTGCAGGCGCTGTATTCAATGCGGGAGCGGGCTTGCCCGCGAAGGCGTCCTGTCAGTCAATATTTGCAGTGACTGATGCACCGCTTTCGCGGGCAAGCCCGCTCCCACAGTTTGTTTTGTGCTGTGTCAGCCGTTGCTTGAGCGTTGCAGTGACTGCCGCAACCGCATGTGCAACAACGGATACGGCTGGCCCATGCCATCGACCTCGGAGCGGCCGATCACTTCGAATCCCTGTTTCTCATAAAACCCCAGTGCCTGCGGGTTCTGTTCGTTGACGTCGAGTTCGTCGGCGTTCAGCCGTTCGATCGAATATCGGAGCAACTGCTTGCCGAGGCCTTGACCGCGATGGCTGGGGTCAATAAACAGCATTTCAATCTTTCCCGCCGCTACCCCGGCAAACCCGGTAATGCGCTGCTGGGCATCTTTGGTACAGATCAGCATCACCGCGTCGAGATAACGGGTGAGCACCAGATTGCGCAGCAGCTCGATGTAGCTGTCCGGCAGGAATTGATGAGTAGCACGAACCGAGGCCTCCCAGACCTGGGTCAGTTCTTCGTAATCACTGATTTTCGGTGTGTGGATGACCGAATGCTGACGCATGTGCGTGTGCCTCTTGTGCAATTGAAGGGAGTCCGTCCCCCGCTAAACGATAGCCGCAAAAAAGCCCCGCATCCTGAAAAAGAGCGAGGCTTTGGAATTCTGCATTGTCCCTTGTGTGAGCGGGCTTGCTCGCGAATGCGTCACATCAGCCGACATCTTCACTGACTGACTCACCGCTTTCGCGAGCAAGCCCGCTCCCACAGGTTTTGCGTGGTGCTTAGATCTGCTCAGCCCACAAATCGTATTCATCGGCGTCAGTCACCTTGCACCAGACCTTGTCGCCCGGCTTCAGGTTGCTACCGTTGTCGATAAACACGTTACCGTCGATTTCCGGTGCATCGAAGAAGCAACGGCCAACCGCGCCTTGCTCGTCGACTTCATCCACCAGCACCTCGATCTCACGACCAATGCGCATTTGCAGGCGTGCCGAGCTGATCGCCTGCTGGTGCGCCATGAAGCGCTCCCAACGATCCTGTTTGACGTCGTCCGGTACTACTTCCAGATCCAGATCATTGGCCGGTGCGCCTTCAACCGGCGAATACTGGAAGCAGCCGACGCGGTCGAGCTGGGCTTCGGTCAGCCAGTTCAGCAGGTACTGGAAGTCTTCTTCGGTTTCGCCCGGGAAGCCGACGATGAAGGTCGAACGGATGATCAGGTCCGGGCAGATCTCGCGCCAGTTCTTGATGCGCGCCAGGGTCTTGTCTTCGAACGCCGGGCGTTTCATCGACTTCAGCACTTTGGGGCTGGCGTGCTGGAACGGGATGTCCAGGTACGGCAGGATCTTGCCGGCGGCCATCAGCGGGATCAGCTCGTCAACGTGCGGGTATGGATAAACGTAATGCAGACGGACCCAGACGCCGAGGGTGCTCAGCGCTTCGCACAGCTCGGTCATGCGGGTTTTCACTGGCGCGCCGTTCCAGAAACCGGTGCGGTATTTCACATCAACGCCGTAAGCGCTGGTGTCTTGCGAGATCACCAACAGCTCTTTAACGCCGGATTTGACCAGGCGCTGGGCTTCGTCGAGCACATCGCCAACCGGACGGCTGACCAGTTTGCCGCGCATCGACGGGATGATGCAGAACGAGCAGCTGTGGTTGCAGCCTTCGGAAATCTTCAAATACGCGTAGTGGCGCGGGGTCAGCTTGATGCCTTGCGGCGGCACCAGGTCGATCAGCGGGTTGTGATCCTGACGCGGCGGCACCACTTCGTGCACGGCGTTGACCACTTGCTCGTACTGCTGCGGGCCGGTCACGGCGAGCACGCTTGGGTGTACGTCGCGGATGTTGCCTTCTTCCACGCCCATGCAGCCAGTGACGATGACCTTGCCGTTTTCCTTGATCGCTTCACCGATCACTTCCAGCGACTCAGCCTTGGCCGAATCGATGAAACCGCAGGTGTTAACCACCACGACGTCGGCGTCCTGATAGGTGGACACCACGTCATAGCCTTCCATGCGCAGCTGGGTCAGGATGCGCTCGGAGTCGACCAGTGCTTTCGGGCAACCCAGAGATACGAAGCCAACCTTTGGATTGGCCGGCGCAGGAGTGGTGGACATGTCTAACCTCGGTGTTTTGTGACGTCGCTGGCCACGCGCGGCAGCGGACGGATGGGCGCTTTACGTCCTGTCTCGTGAATCCGCTGTTTTTTGACGAGTGACTGTTGTCGTCAGGCAAGGCGCCGCGCCGAGTCATAGCGCGCTATGGCGAGAAGCGGCAACGCAGCATGGCGACAACAGGCACCGTAAAAAAGCAGCAGTGATTCGCGAGACAGGACGTTTCGTGCGCCTCTGATCAAAAAGTGCGCAATTCTAGCGGCGGGCAACGCACTTGACCAGCTTTATACGGGGAAATACGACGAGTGCTGCGCTATGCTTCGCGCCGTTGAGCTTTACCGATTTTGTGCAGTCAATCATTCGTCTGTAACAACAGGTAAAACAGCGCATGCTGCACCACAAAGCATAGTGCTTCATTCGAAGAAGCCGGTATTGAGATCAGGAGTGTTGGATGGGTCAGGCAAGTAGTCATGCGGCGGGCGCCGAAGGTTCGGCGAGCAGACCGCTGAGCATGCTGGTCGCGGCGGTCGGGGTGGTTTACGGCGACATCGGCACGAGCCCGTTGTACACACTCAAAGAAGTGTTTTCCGGCGGATACGGCGTGCCGGTCAATCACGACGGTGTGCTCGGCATTCTGTCGTTGATCTTCTGGTCGCTGATCTGGGTGGTCTCGATCAAATACATGATGTTCGTCCTGCGCGCGGACAACCAGGGCGAAGGCGGGATCATGGCCCTCACAGCGCTGGCACGACGAGCGGCGGGGCATCGACGCAAGTTGCGCTCGTTGCTGGTGGTCTGCGGCCTGATCGGCGCGGCGCTGTTTTACGGCGACAGCATGATCACCCCGGCGATCTCGGTATTATCGGCGATTGAAGGTCTGGGTCTGGCGTTTGAAGGCATCGATCACTGGGTGGTGCCGCTGTCTTTGGTGGTGCTGGTCGCGCTGTTTCTGATCCAGCGCCACGGAACCGCGCGGATCGGCATCCTCTTCGGTCCGATCATGGTCACCTGGTTTCTCGTCCTTGGCGCCCTCGGTGTGTATGGCATCAGCCACACGCCGGAAGTGCTGCACGCACTGAACCCGATGTGGGCGGTGAATTTTTTTGTCGTGCACCCGGGCATGGGCGTCGCGATCCTCGGCGCGGTAGTGCTGGCGCTCACTGGCGCGGAAGCGCTGTACGCCGACATGGGCCACTTCGGCCGCAAGCCGATCGCCCGCGCCTGGTTCCTGCTGGTGCTGCCGGCGCTGGTGCTGAACTATTTCGGCCAGGGCGCCTTGCTGCTGGATAACCCTGACGCCGCGCGCAACCCGTTCTATTTGCTGGCGCCGAGCTGGGCGCTGATTCCGCTGGTCGGCCTGTCGACCCTGGCCACGGTGATCGCCTCGCAAGCGGTGATTTCCGGCGCGTTCTCTCTGACCCGTCAGGCGATCCAGCTCGGCTACATCCCGCGCATGTACATTCAGCACACCTCCAGCGACGAGCAGGGCCAGATCTACATCGGCGCGGTGAACTGGGCGCTGATGGTCGGCGTGGTGCTGTTGGTGCTGGGCTTCGAATCCTCCGGTGCACTGGCCTCGGCCTATGGCGTCGCAGTGACCGGCACCATGTTGATGACGACCATTCTGGTGTCGGCGGTCATGCTGCTGCTGTGGAAGTGGCCACCGATCCTCGCGGTGCCGGTGCTGCTCGGCTTCCTGCTGGTGGATGGCTTGTACTTCGCCGCCAACGTGCCGAAGATCGTCCAGGGCGGCGCCTTCCCGGTGATCGCCGGTATCGCCCTGTTCGTGCTGATGACCACCTGGAAGCGCGGTAAACAACTGCTGGTCGAACGCCTCGACGAAGGCGCATTGCCGCTGCCGATCTTCATCAGCAGCATCCGCGTACAACCGCCGCATCGCGTACAGGGCACCGCCGTGTTCCTCACCGCTCGTTCCGACGCCGTGCCGCATGCGTTGTTGCACAACCTGCTGCATAACCAGGTGCTGCATGAGCAGGTGGTGTTGCTGACGGTGGTCTACGAAGACATCCCGCGTGTGCCGCCATCGCGGCGCTTCGAGGTCGAAGCCCATGGTGAAGGTTTTTTCCGGGTGATCCTGCACTTCGGCTTCACCGACGAGCCGGACGTGCCGCAGGCGCTGAAACTTTGTCATCTGGATGATCTGGACTTCAGCCCGATGCGCACCACCTACTTCCTCAGCCGGGAAACGGTGATTGCTTCGAAACTTGAGGGCATGGCGCGTTGGCGTGAGGCGCTGTTTGCGTTCATGTTGAAGAATGCCAATGGCAATTTGCGGTTCTTTAATCTGCCGTTGAACCGGGTGATTGAGTTGGGGACGCAGGTGGAGATGTAGCTTTCACCTCAAATGAAAAGCCCTCGTCGGCCTAGTGGTTGGCGGGGGCTTTTTTGTGGATGTCTGGTCTACCGGTTATTCGGTCGGTGGCTGGAAACAACCAGTTGCACTGTGTTTAATTCAACGCAATACTCTGTGCATTATTGTGCCCAGCAGCAAGCGAGTGAGAGGTAGTTATGACGGCATTATTAGAGCGCGCTGACCAGGCAATTTCCGTCACTGCCATGGTCAGGAGCTTCAGTGCGAAGCTCAAGGAGATATCCAGTCGTGCGACTGAGCGCTTGGTCATCTTCAAAGACAATCAACCAGCAGCGGTCATCATCAATGTGCAGGCCTATCAAGAGATGCTGGATGAGCTCGAGAACCTGCGCATCGAAGCGGCAGCCCGGGAGCGATTGATCAATTTCGATCCGGCCCAGGCCGTCAGTCATGACGATATGCGGGCCAGGTATGCCAAGAAGGACTAAGGGAGTGCTGGATGGTTTGGGGAGTGATTTATCATCCGGAAGTCCAAGGGGATCTGGATCAATTGGGATCTGCGGCGGCCAACCGGATTCTTGATGTAATTGAAGAGCGCATTGTTAATGGTGAGCCGGATAAATCTGGCAAGCCCCTAAGAGCTAGCCTTGCAGGATGTCGGAGGATTCGCACGGGTGACACGCGCATCGTTTATCGGGTCAATGGCAGAGCGATTCAGGTGTTGATCGTCGCAGTTGGGGTACGACGGGATGCAGAGGTTTATGGCGCCGCCGAGCGTCGAGTTTGATCAAGTGCATCATTCATTGAAAGGATAGCTCCCGTCGGCTTTCAGCTAGCGGGGGCTTTTTTGTGCGTGCGCTTCTTGAGAATGAATGTGGACATTTGGTGATCTTAGCTTCCTGACGAGTCAAGAAATTTACGAGCCTTGCCACAAAACCGCTGAATCCAGCGCAATTCCCCTGTGGGAGCGAGCAGGCTCGCTCCCATAGTGGATTCTGGTGGCGACCGAGATGTAAAAAGCCCCCGCAACCGTGAAGTTGCGGGGGCTTTTTGTGGATGCGCTTCAGATCACTCTTCAGCCACCGAATCCTTGCTCTGGCGCTTCTGAATCAGCTCCACCAAGCGCTTGGCCAGCGCCGGGTAGTTCTCGTCGAAGTGATGGCCGCCGGGCAGTTTTACCGGCTCACCCACCGCAGTCTTGTCCGTGCAACCACTCTCGTCGGTTTCCTCTTCGCCATAGATGCACACAACCTTGGCCGCTGGCAGCTTGGCCATTTCCGGGCCGGTGGCGGCTTCTTTGCCGGCGTTACCGAGCCAGCCTTCGACTTCGATTTCGAAGCTGCCGGTGCGGGCAAACGCGAGCAGGATGATCGCGTCGACGCGCTGCTGTTCGTTCTCTGGCAGGCGGTTGTAGATCGCCGGGAGCACGTCAGCGCCGAACGAGTAGCCCGTAAGAATGAAGCGCTTGGTGCCCCATTTCTGCCGGTAGTGCTGCATCAGTTCGGTGAGGTCGAGTGCGCTTTGTTCCGGGCTCTTGTGCTGCCAGTAGTAGCGCAGGGTGTCGATGCCGACCACCGGGTAGCCGATTTTGGCCATTTCCCCGGCCACGTCGCGGTCGAGGTCGCGCCAGCCGCCGTCGCCGGAGAGGAACAGCGTCACGGTGTCGTTGGCCTGACCGGCCGGCACTTCAACCACCGGGATCGCCAGACCGCCGTTGGCCTTGTCGCCACCGACGAGGATTTTGCGCAGTTCGTTGTTCAGCACTTGCGGCAGGTTGATGTCGTAGTCGCTGATGCTGGTTTCGGCGTTGGGTTGATCGCGCACGAAACCTGCGCTGGCGTCGTCCGGGTTGTCGTTCCACGCCACCAGCCAGTGGCCGTGGGCGGCGGATTTCGGCAGCAGGTGGGTGCAGCCGGGTTTTTCCAGGGCCAGATCGACGGAGATGGCCTGGGCCTTGTCGTCTTTCTGTTCCGCCAGCCAGCGCCATGCCAGCACAGCGCCTGGGCCGATGCCGCTGACCAGAGTGGCCGGGCCGTTCAGTTCACGCAGGCCCGATTGCAGGGCGCGGCTTTGCAGCAGGCAGTCCTTGGGCAGAATCACCTGAACAATCTGCGCCGAGGCGCTGCGGCTGAGGGTGGTCAGCTGCTTCTCGGTGAGCTTCTGTTCGTCGGTGACGGCTACCAGCACCTGGGCTTTCGGCTTGCTGCCCGAGATCACGCGGGTCATGGCCGCGCCATCGGCGGGTTTGAGCTGTTCGACGGTCGGTTCCGGTGCCGGGCGTTTGAGGTACCAGAAACCGCCGCCGGCAATCACGGCCAGCACCAGCAGGGCGGCCAGGATGTACTTCAGGGAGCGTTGAATCATCAGCGTTTCACCAATCCAGTCAAGCCGCCCGCGATCAGGGCAGCAGTATCGGCCAGCGCCACGAGCGGATCGAGTCCGGCGGGCACGGCCATATAACGGGGTTCCCAGTCAGGCTGGAACTTGTCTTTGAAGCGGCGCAAGCCTTGGAAGTTGTACAACTGCTCACCACGGCGGAACACCATCGAGCCCAGCCGCTGGGTCAGCGGTGCGCCGCGCCGGGGTTGCAACCCCGACAACGGCACCATGCCCAGGCTGAAGCGCGCGTATCCGTGACTCTTATAATGTTGAATCAGGCCGACCATCATGAATTCCATGGTCAGCTTCGGCGCTTCCGGGTGCGCGCGCATCAGGTCGAGACTGGCCAGATCGTGGCTGTAGGTCTCGAGCAGATTGGCGAACGCCACCGGGCGGCCTTCGAAGCGAATTACTGCAATGCGGAAATGCTTGAGGTAATCGTCGCTGAAGCGGCCGAGGGAGAAGCCTTTCTCGCGCACGTTCTTGCCGGTCAGCCAGGCATCGGAAATGACCTTCAGCTCCTCCATCGGCGCCTGACCCGGCTCATGGATTTCCAGCGACAGACCGTCGCGGGTGCCACGGTTCCAGGTGTAGCGCAGATCCTTCATCTCCTTGCCCTTCGCTTCCAGGTCGAAGCGCTGCAGATCGACCCGGGCTTCTTCGCCGAGCTTGATCGCAGTCAGGCCGATGTCCATGTAGTACGGCAGGTTCTCCGCGCGTACTTGATAGAAAACCGGGCGAGTGTGGTGGATGTCGCAGAGGTCGCGGAACTGCCAGATCATTTCCGCACGTTGCTGGCTCGGCCCGATCGGGTCATACAGCGCCACCAGACTGCGGCCACGGCGGGCGTACATCAGGAACGCCTCGTCGTTGGGGTGAAACAGCAACGCCTTGTCACCGGTCAGTGCGAGGCCACCATCGGGTTGCGATGACGCCATGAGAATTTTTGCCGCGCGGTCGAGTTCGTCCGGCGTCGGCAAATGAATCACCGGGCGCGCGGTACGCAGCAGCCACGTCAGCGAGATCACCAGCAGCAACACCGCAGCGCCGAGCAGCGAGCGCAGGCCACGCGGAGCGTCAGCGTCGAGGGTGAACTGCCACCATAGTTGATGGCTGTAGGGCACGTCCTGATAGGCGAACAGCAATAGCCAGGCTGAAGCACCCAGCACGCAAAGGCTGGCAACCAGATACAGCGGCGAAAACGGTAGCTCGGTCAACCGGCTCGGGCGATAGAAGGAGCGGCGGAACACGCCGAGCAGCGCGGCCGTCAGCGTCATCAGCGTGGCTTCTTCCCAGTCGAAGCCTTTGAGCAGCGAGAGCAGGGCACCAACCAGCAAGAGAATAGTGGTCAGCATCCACGCCGCCGACAGGCGCCGGCGCAGGCCTTGGGCCAGCAACAGGCAGAGCACGCCAATCAGGCTGGCGCCGAAGTGCGAGGCGTCGACCAGGCGATGCGGGATCAGAAAACCAATGTGCTCCAGGCGCGTATCGATCTCTGGGGTGGCGCCGGAAAACAGCAGCACCACGCCAGACAGGAATACCAGCACCGCCAGAATCGGCGCCGCCAGACCGGATGCAGCGCGCATGGTCTGTGTTTGAAACAGGCGCTGGCCTTCGTTGATCAGCAGCAATACGCAAGCGACCAGCAGCGGCAGCACCACGTAAATCAGGCGATACAGCAGCAGGGCCGCGGCCAATGGCGCGGCGCCGAGCTTGTCGGCGAACGCAGCGAGCAGAATCGCTTCGAACACGCCAACGCCGCCCGGCACATGACTGAGCACACCCGCCGCCAAGGCCAACAGATACACCAGCAGGAACGGCGCAAACGGCGGCGCTTCCGGCAGCAACAAATAAAGAACGGTGGCGGCAGCCGCGACGTCGAGAGCAGTGATCACCAGTTGCAGGAAGGTCAGGCGCCGACCCGGCAGGCGCAATGTGCGGCGACCGGCGCGAACCAGCAAATTGTCGGGGTAGGGTTGTTCCGGCAGACGGCGGCGATAGATGCCGATCACCAGCACAGCGCCGAGGATGAGTACGGCAGCGGCGACCGAGCCGAGCAGGACTTCGGACAGTCCCAGCGCTTGCGAGGCGGCAGGCAGGTTGCTCAGGGTGGCCAGCGCGGCCAGCGGCGGCAAGGCGCAGCCCAGCGACAGGCTGGCGAACAGGGTCATGTGCGCGACCTCCGACGCACTGACGCCCAATCGCGCATATAAACGATAACGTACCGAGCCGCCGGACAGCAGTGACAGGCCAATCGCATTGCCGATCGCAAACGCGGTGAAGCCGCCGAGGGCGAGCGTGCGCGGCGCCAGTGTCACGCCGGCGTAGCGGCTGGCCGACCATTCATAGCCGAGCAAAATGATGAAACCGACCACGGTCGCGCCGATGGCGCCAAGCAGGGCCGGTTTGGGCACGTCGAGAATCGAGTCATGCAACGCGTCGAGATCAAGCTCGGCGAGCAGATGGCGGCAAGCAATCAGGGCAATGGCAAACAGCAGCAACGTCACCGCCAGACCGATCGGCTGACGGTATTTGCTTAACCGATCCAGCCAGCGCAGGCGCTCGGGTTTGATCGGTTGTTCTGCTGTAACGGAGTCTTGTGGATCAGACGAGTTGGCGCGCATCAATCACCTCTTGGATTGTGCGCGACAGGATGGAGGTATCCAGCCAAGTTACCAATCCCTGTAGAAAAAAATAATCACAAAATATTACGCCTCTCACCGGGTGTGGGCGAGGGCAGTCGTGGATTACAGGCGTCGTGTTCGCGACTCAAGCACAGTCGCAACTCGGCGGTACTGAGATCCTGGACGGTTCACTGCACGATGACAGGTCATTGTTGCGAAAGGACTTTTTCCACAGATACAAAAAAGGCCACTCTTTCGAGTAGCCTTTTCTGATGTTTGGTTGCGGGAGCCGGATTTGAACCGACGACCTTCGGGTTATGAGCCCGACGAGCTACCAGACTGCTCCATCCCGCGTCTGTGTGGCGGCATTCTACAGGCGAACGGCGAGCTGTCAACCGCTAATCCTGCAATGGGCCAAATAAGTGCGAAATCGCGGCAAACGGTCGCAGGCGTGCGTTAAGTTTCGCAAATGCAAAGAAATCCTGCGCTTGCTTCACCTGGTCTGCCCGTTGTCGGTACAAGACAGACGCGCACAAAAAAGGCCACTCTTTCGAGTAGCCTTTTTTGATGTTTGGTTGCGGGAGCCGGATTTGAACCGACGACCTTCGGGTTATGAGCCCGACGAGCTACCAGACTGCTCCATCCCGCGTCTGTGTGGCGGCATTCTACAGAGGTTCACGAGTGTGTCAACCTTCGAAATGAATAAATCTGTTGAGGTTCAAGCGCTTAGCGTTTTTCCAGCCCGGTTATCGACGCACAAGGCAGGCGGCGCAAGGCTCTCAGCTCTATTGGCCGCTGATCCTTGATTGAAAAAATATATTCAGCGTAGATGTTCCTGCGGTCGGAAAAGAACATTCAACCACTGGTGCTATATACAGGTGCCAATGAGATACTGCCGCTCCGGCTTGCCACGTTTCTTTTTCCGACATGACTCAGCGAAAAATCATCCACATCGACTGTGACTGTTTCTATGCCGCCATCGAAATGCGCGATGACCCGCGTCTGGCCGGCAAGCCATTGGCAGTGGGTGGTTCAGCCGATCGGCGCGGGGTGATTGCCACCTGCAATTATGAGGCGCGCGCCTATGGGGTGCGCTCGGCGATGGCCTCGGGGCACGCCTTGAAATTGTGCCCGGATCTGACCATCGTCAAGCCGCGCATGGACGCTTATCGCGAAGCTTCGAAAGAAATTCATACGATCTTTGCCGATTACACCGATCTGATCGAGCCGCTGTCGCTCGACGAGGCTTACCTGGATGTGTCCGACAGCGCGCATTTCGGCGGCAGCGCCACGCGTATCGCCCAGGACATCCGCCGTCGCGTCTCCAATCAACTGCACATCACCGTCTCGGCTGGCGTTGCGCCAAACAAGTTTCTGGCGAAGATCGCCAGCGACTGGAAGAAACCCAACGGCTTGTTTGTGATCACCCCGGATCAGGTCGAGGATTTCGTCAGCGGTTTGCCCGTGAGCAAGCTGCACGGCGTCGGCAAGGTCACCGCCGACAAACTCGGCAAGCTCGGCATCGTTGACTGCCAGCACCTGCGCGAGTGGGGCAGGCTGGCGCTGGTGCGCGAATTTGGCAGTTTCGGCGAACGCTTGTGGAATCTCGCCCGTGGAATCGATGACCGACCGGTGCACAACGACAGTCGGCGCCAGTCGATCAGCGTGGAAAACACCTACGACGTAGACCTGCCGGATTTGCGCAGCTGCCTCGACAAGTTGCCTGAGCTGCTCGACACCCTGAAAACCCGCATGGCGCGGATCGACAGCAGTTATCGCCCGGGCAAGCCTTTCGTCAAAGTCAAATTTCATGATTTCACCCAGACCACACTGGAGCAGGCCGGGGCGGGGCGCGATCTGGGCAGTTATCAGTTGATGCTGACGCAGGCGTTCAATCGTGGCGGCAAACCGGTGCGGTTGTTGGGAGTTGGGGTCAGACTGGAGGATTTACGCGGCGGGTTTGAGCAGATGGAGTTGTTTGAGCGGTAGTGCAGTGGCAACGCTGGTGACGTCTTCGCGAGCAAGCCCGCTTGTGTCTTGATCTAGGAATAAACTCTAGGGTGAGAGGGGTGGATGGCAAGCTGCGAGTCCGCGGTGCTAGAAG
>NZ_JBITTW010000024.1:23656-78939 GCF_044542195.1 Pseudomonas sp. NPDC079367 | reverse complement strand
CTGAGTGCAAAGAGCAGGAAAAATTCTTGTAGATGGTTGGATCTAAATTCAACATATCGTGTAGAGATTCTCAGTGACACAAGCAGCACAGTGGCGCCACCTTAACCCTTTTTCCGGAACGTGCCAATGCTTCTTGCAAAGGTTTCTCTGTTTTAGGGATCGGCGGTGCGACGGTTCGTCGCCACATCGCGTAAATACGGGGCGTTCGCCGAGAATTGCGTTGCGCACTTTGAACGAGGCGACGCGCCCGGTAAGATGCCGGACAGAATTTTTCCACCTCGCTATTCAGGACAACCCCGCCATGAGCATCAAATCGGACAAGTGGATTCGCCGCATGGCGCAGGAACACGGCATGATCGAACCGTTCGTCGAGCGCCAGATGCGCGGCAGCGACGACAGCCGGGTGATTTCCTACGGCGTGTCGAGCTACGGCTACGACGTGCGCTGCACCAACCACTTCAAGGTGTTCACCAACATCAACTCGGCCATCGTCGATCCGAAGAACTTCGACGCTGGCAGCTTCGTCGACATCCACAGCGACGTCTGCATCATCCCGCCGAACTCCTTCGCCCTGGCCAGCACCGTCGAGTACTTTCGCATTCCACGCAATGTGCTGACCATCTGCCTGGGCAAAAGCACCTACGCGCGCTGCGGCATCATCGTCAACGTCACGCCGCTGGAACCCGAGTGGGAAGGCCACGTGACGCTGGAGTTCTCCAATACCACCAACCTGCCGGCGAAAATCTACGCCAACGAAGGCGTGGCGCAGATGCTCTTCCTCGAATCCGACGAAGAATGTGAAGTTTCCTACAAGGATCGTGGCGGCAAGTACCAGGGCCAGCGTGGCGTGACGTTGCCGCGCACCTGAGGTCACCATCCGACGGATGTCGGGAATTCTTTGGCGGGCAGACACTCTATGGGGTGTACTGCCCGTTTTTGTTACACACAAAGACGGGCCTTCACTGAGGAGTGCCCTATGAAGATCGATCCGCGAATCAGCGCTGAACTGGCAAGGCTTGAGCCCAATCAGATAGGCGTTCTGGCCTGGTCGCTATTGGCGAATCCGTCGTTGAGCCTGTCCGGCGGCGTACCCGGCCAGCCCGATCCTGATACTCCCAACGAACAACCGACCGAACCCGGCGAACCGACACTTCCGGATGAACCGCCTCCGGCGCCTGTCGCCTGATCCACTGTCACGAATATGGCCCATTGGTCTGATCGTTTTACGATTTAGCTGACGGGCCATATTTCGTTGTCGCCGATCACAAAGACTTTGCAGTTGTCGTCGCGCTCGACCTGATAACCACCGGTAAACGCTCCAAACGCCGGCATCAGGCTGATGCGCTCACCCAACCTGAAACACGCCAGGCGCAAGCTTTGCCGGCCTTTTCCATGCAGTCGATAGACCGGGTGCACATGGCCGGCCAGCACGTGTCGGTCGGGATGCGCGTCGGGCTCGTGCTGCAACGCGAACGGCCCGAGCAACAGCGGTTCGGGCACCACGCGGATATTCAACGACGCCGGCGGGTCGCCCGCGCGTTTGTCATGGTTGCCGCGAATCAGCGTCATCGGCAGATGAGCGTGGCGTGCTCGCCACTCTGCCAGAGCGTTCAGTGTCGTCGGGACATGGGAGCCAGGCCCATGCAGAAAATCACCGAGAAAAATCAATTGGCGACACGGCAGCCGTGCCAGCAACGCGTCGATCACCTCGATGTTGCTTGCCGTCGTGCCATGCGGCACCGGTTGGCCAAGGCTGCGATAAGCCGCTGCTTTGCCGAAATGCACGTCGGCGATCAGCAGTGCTTCCTGCGCGGGCCAATACAGGGCTTTCTCCGGCAGCAACCACAACTCTTCGCCGGCCAGGCGCACCGGGTACGCACTCACGACGATTTGCCGTTATCAGCGGTTTTTTCCAGGTCACCGACCATTCTTCTGATCCTGTCAGCCAGTTTTTCCGAACTCATGCTCTCGCGCATCCGCTCCACCAGCAGCGGAAAGCCCAGCGGTGTAGGACGTTTAACCTGATGCACGTCCAGTTTCATCTGAGTTATGCGCTCAAATGTCTGTTCCAGACGATGAATATCCAGTTCTTCACGTAGAACTTCTTCCCCAGCCTGGGCCAGCAGCAGGTTGTCAGCGTCATATTGTTTGAACACCTGGAAAAACAGGCCGCTCGACGCCTGCACTTGGCGGGTACTTTTCGGCGCGCCGGGATAACCGGCAAACACCAGCCCGGCGATCCGCGCGATTTCGCGGAAGCGGCGCAACGCGAGTTCACCGGCGTTGAGGCTGGCCAGTACGTCCAGCAACAGGTCATCGGCGTTGAACAGGTGCGCGTCGAGATGCATGGCCCAATCCACCGGTGTGGCGCTGAGCAGTTCCAGGCCGTAATCGTTGACTGCGATCGAAAAGGTCACCGGCTGGCGCTGACTGACGCGCCACGCCAGCAGGCTCGCCAGCCCCAGATGCACCTGCCGCCCGGCAAATGGATATAGGAACAGGTGCCAGCCTTCGCGAGATTTCAGTACTTCAGCCAACAGATTTTCCGTGGTGGGCAAGCCGGACCAGCGCATCTGCGTTTCCAGCAACGGCCGCAGCGCTTGCATTTCCGGCCCGTTGAATTGACCTTGAGCAGCGGCGCTGAAGCGCGCGACCACCGCTTCGGCCAATTCGTTGGATAACGGCATGCGTCCGCCATTCCAGCGTGGCACCGCGGCTTTTTTTGCGGTGCTGCGTTTGACGTAGGCGGTCATGTTTTCCACCCGCACCAGCTCCAGCAGGCGGCCGGCGAAAAGGAAACCATCACCGGGTTTGAGTCGGGCAATAAAGCCTTCCTCGACGCTCCCCAACTGCTTGCCACCGCCACCCTTGCTCCAGAATTTCAGGTTGATGCTGGCATCGCTGACGATGGTGCCGATGCTCATGCGATGGCGCCGCGCCAGACGTGCATCCGGCACCCGCCAGACGCCGTGTTCGTCCGGCTCGACCCGGCGGTAATCCGGATACGCTGTAAGAGACATCCCGCCATGACGTACGAATGCTAGCGCCCAGGCCCAGTCTGCCGGCGTCAGGTCGCGATAAGCCCAGGCGCCACGCACTTCTTCGTACAAGTCCTCAGGGGTAAAGCCACCGCCGAGGGCCATGCTGACCAAATGCTGAACCAGCACATCCAGCGGCTTGTGCGGTGACAGGCGCGGCTCGATGCGCCGCTGTTCGACGGCATCGCGTGCGGCGACCGCTTCGATCAGTTCAAGACTGTGGGTGGGCACCAGCGTCACTCGCGAGGTGCGCCCCGGTGCGTGGCCGGAGCGCCCGGCACGTTGCATCAAACGCGCGACGCCTTTTGCCGAGCCGATCTGCAGCACGCGCTCGACCGGAAGAAAGTCCACGCCCAAATCCAGGCTCGAGGTGCAGACCACCGCTTTCAATTGGCCATTCTTCAAGGCCTGCTCCACCCAGTCGCGGGTATCACGGGACAGTGAACTGTGATGCAAGGCAATCAACCCGGCCCAGTCCGGACGCGCCTGCAGTAGCGCCTGATACCAGATCTCCGATTGCGCGCGGGTATTGGTGAACACCAGGCTGCTGGCGCAGGCATCAAGTTCGGCGACCACTTGCGGGAGCATCTTCAAACCGATGTGCCCGGCCCACGGAAAACGCTCGGTGGCCGGTGGGAGCAGCGTGTCTACCTGCAGGCTTTTTTCGCTTTTGCCCTGAACACTGGCGCCGCCACCCTGTGGGATCAGAACCTGCTCGGCGTGGGATTGATTACCGAGGGTGGCGGAAACGCCCCAAACGATCAGTCCTGGCTGCCAATGACGCAGGCGGGCGAGCGCCAGTTGCAGTTGCACGCCGCGTTTGTTGCCGAGCAACTCGTGCCATTCATCGACGATGATCATGCGCAGGGTCGACAATGCCGTGCGCGCATCGGCGCGGGCGAGCAGCAGAGTCAGGCTTTCCGGGGTGGTAATCAGCGTCGTCGGCAGACGCCGGCCCTGACGGGCGCGTTCGCTGCTACTGGTGTCGCCGGTGCGCAGGCCGATGGTCCAGGGAATCTGTAAATCATCTACCGGGGTTTGCAATCCGCGCGCAGTGTCGGCGGCGAGGGCGCGCATCGGCGTGATCCACAGCACGGTCAGCGGTTCGGCCGTCGGTTTGCGTTTGCGCGGCGTGGCCACGGGCGGTTGCAGGCGGGCGAAGCGATTGAGTGCGGCAAACCACACCGCATAGGTTTTGCCGGCGCCGGTGCTGGCGTGGAGCAATCCGGATTCGCCGTTTTTAACCGCCGCCCACACCTGTTTCTGAAAGGCGAACGGCTTCCACGCGCGGGCACTGAACCAGCTTTTTGCAAAGTCGGGGGATTTCGCCATGCGGGCTGCGTGCGCTCTGGAGGGGTTGTTTCAGAGACCACAGCAACAGACCAAAGGTTTAAAACAACGCGATTCCCTTGTAGGCGCTGACGAGTGAAACGAGGCTGCGATTTTTTGATCTTTGAAGCAGAGCCAAAAGATCGCAGCCTCCGGCAGCTCCTTCGGGGGAATTGTGTACGGCGTTATTTAAGGTTGCCGCTGAGAAATTGCTTCAGGCGTTCGCTTTTCGGATTGCCCAGCACGTCTTCAGGTGCACCTTCTTCCTCCACCAGACCCTGATGCAGAAACAGCACCTGATTGGACACCTTGCGCGCGAAACTCATTTCGTGGGTGACCATGATCATTGTCCGGCCTTCCTCGGCCAATCCCTGAATCACTTTCAACACCTCACCGACCAGCTCCGGATCGAGCGCCGAGGTCGGTTCGTCGAACAGCATCACCTCAGGCTCCATTGCCAGCGCCCGGGCGATCGCCACGCGCTGTTGCTGGCCGCCGGACAGAAACGCCGGGTATTGATCGGCGACCCGCGCCGGCAAGCCGACCTTGTCCAGATAGCGTCGGGCGCGATCCTCGGCTTCCTGTTTGCTGCAACCGAGCACCCGGCGCGGGGCCATGGTGATGTTTTCCAGCACGGTCATGTGGCTCCACAGGTTGAAATGCTGGAACACCATCGCCAGCCGCGTACGCAAGCGTTGCAGTTCATCCGCGTCAGCAACGTGCATGCCGTGGCGGTCGGTGACCATGCGGATCGCCTGGCCATCAAGGCTCATGGCGCCGTCATTGGGTTGTTCGAGAAAATTGATGCAGCGTAAAAAGGTGCTTTTGCCCGAGCCACTGGCGCCGATCAGGCTGATCACATCGCCGGTTTTAGCCTTGAGCGAAACGCCTTTGAGCACCTGATGATCGCCATAGCTTTTGTGCAGGCCTTCAACGGTCAGTTTGTACATGGACGAGCATCCTCAAGGCGAAAGTAGGTAGCCGCTGCGATAGGCTTCGGCGCCCGCGACGTGGGCGATGACCATGCCGGCGGTGGCCATGCGCCGCAGCGAGCGCGCATACAGCAGGCCGGCGGCGGTGCAATGAATGGGGGTGACCTTGTCGTGGACCGGGTCGATGATTTCCGCGATCTGCTGGCCGGCTTGCAGATATTGGCCGGGCGTGGCGCAGTACACCAGCAGGCCGCCGACCGGCGTGGTCACAGGTTCGACACCGGCCAGCGGCGTGGCCGGGTAAGGCAGTGGCGGTTGCGGCTTGGTCTCGCCGACGATGGCATCGAACTGGATCAGGTAATCGATCAGGGCCTGACAATCGCGGCTGGCCAGCGGGTGATTGACGTCGCCCTGGCCGCGCAATTCGACGGTTACCGAGAAGCTGCCCAGCGGAATCTCGAAGTGCTCGCCGAAGCGCTCGCGCAATTGCCACCAGAGCAGGGTGAAGCATTCGTCGAAGGATTGCCCGCCAGAGTCGGTGGCAAGCAGGCTGGCCTGCGCTTCGATATAGCGCGCCAGCGGCTCGACCTGCGGCCAGGCTTCCGGCGTGGTGTACAGGTGCACCACCGATTCGAAGTCGCAGTGCAAGTCCAGCACCATGTCGGCGTCGCAGGCCAGGCGTTGCAGGGTCAGACGCTGGGATTGCAGTTGCGTGGTCGGCGTCTGGCGGGCGAGGGCGTTGCGCAGGCTGGCACGGATCAGTTCAAGGTTGTGCTGTGCATCGTCGTTCAGTTGGCCTTCGATCGCGTTGCCGATTTCTTCGCTGAGGTCGACGAACCAGCGATTGAAATTCTGTCCACTCTCGAGGTCGTAACGGCCCAGCGGCACATCCATCAGCACTTGCTCGAGGCCGACCGGGTTGGCCACCGGCACGAGGACGATTTCGCTGCGCAGGCGGCCGGCGGCTTCAAGCTCCGCCAGGCGCTGTTTGAGATGCCAGGCGACCAGCATGCCCGGCAGTTCGTCGGCATGCAGCGAGGCCTGAATGTACACCTTGCCCTTGGCCTGCTGTGGGCCGAAGTGGAAACTGTGAATCTGCCGTGCGGTCCCCGGCAGCGGGGCCAGCAAGTCATGGATCTGGTGGCGCATTTTCTTCTCTTTATTTCTGAAGCCGTTGCTAGTGAGTCGGCCCGAGGAAGGCCAGCCAGCGGCGTTCGGCGAGGCGGAACAGGCCAACCAGCGCAAACGTAATGGTCAGGTAGATCAGCGCGGCGATGCCGAACGACTGGAACGTCAGAAAGGTCGCCGAGTTGGCGTCCCGCGCGACTTTCAGAATATCGGGAATGGTCGCAGTGAACGCTACCGTGGTCGAGTGCAGCATCAGGATCACTTCGTTGCTGTAGTAAGGCAACGAACGGCGCAGTGCCGACGGCATGATCACGTAGGCGTACAACTTCCAGCCGGTCAGGCCGTAGGCCTTTGCCGCTTCGACTTCGCCGTGGTTCATGCTGCGAATCGCCCCGGCAAAAATCTCCGTGGTGTACGCGCAGGTGTTCAGGGCGAAGGCGAGGATCGTGCAGTTCATCGCATCGCGAAAGAAGCTGTCGAGGATCGGCTGCTCGCGCACGGCCGCGAGGCTGTAGATGCCGGTGTAGCAGATCAGCAACTGGATATACAACGGCGTGCCGCGGAACAGGTAGGTGTAGAACTGCACCGGCCAGCGAATGTAGAAGTGCGGCGAAACGCGAGCGATCGACAACGGAATCGAGACGATGAAGCCGATGCAGATCGAGGCGGTCAGCAACCACATCGTCATCGCCAGCCCGGTGATGTTCTGGCCGTCGGTATAAAGGAAGGCTTTCCAGTATTCCTGCAGGAGTTCGATCATCGTATCGCCTCCCGGGCACCGGCGGCGTAGCGGCGTTCGAGCCAGCGCAGGATGAAGTTCGAAGCGCTGGTGATCAGCAGATAGATCAAGGCGGCGAGAACCAGGAAGTAGAACAGTTGATAGGTGCTTTTACCGGCGTCCTGGGCAGCCTTGACCAGATCAGCCAGGCCAATGATCGACACCAGCGCGGTGGCCTTGAGCATGACCATCCAGTTGTTGCCGATGCCGGGGAGGGCAAAGCGCATCATTTGCGGGAACACCACAAAGCGAAAACGCTGGCCGCGTTTGAGGCCATACGCGGTGGCAGCTTCGACCTGACCGCGCGGCACCGCAAGGATTGCGCCACGGAAGGTCTCGGTGAAATACGCGCCATAAATGAAGCCCAGCGTCAGCACGCCGGCACTGAACGGGTTGATTTCGATGTATTCCCATTCCATGTAGTCGGTCAGCGACGTCAGCCAGGTTTGCAGGCTGTAGAAGATCAACAGCATCAGCACCAGATCCGGCACGCCGCGAATCAGCGTGGTGTAGAGCTGCGCGGGCAGGCGCACCAGTTTGACTTTCGACAGTTTGGCACTGGCGCCGAGCAGGCCGAGCAACACGGCCACCAGCAGCGACATCGCCGATAATTTGATGGTCATCCAGGTGCCTTGCAGCAGCAACGGGCCGAAGCCCTGCAGACTGAACGAGGCCAGCCCCAGATTTTGCAGAAGGGTTTCAAACATAAATCAGCAACCTGAGCGGATGGAAAAGGCGCCCATCGAGGATGGGCGCCGGGGCATTATTTACCGCTGTAGAGGTTCAGGTCGCCAAAGTGTTTCTTTTGAATCTCGGCGTATTTGCCGTCGTCGTGTAACGCTTTGATACCTTTATCCAAAAGTGCTTTCAGCTCAGTGTTACCTTTCTTGATACCGACAGCCGTTTTGGCTGGCAGCAATTCGCTGTCGACCGGCTGGCTGATTTCATAATCGGCACCTTTTGGCGACTTCAGAAAGCCCAGTTCGGCTTGCAGCATGTCCTGGATACCGGCGTCGAGACGGCCGGAGGTCAGGTCGGAATACACTTGATCCTGGTTCTGATAGGCCTGGGTTTTCACGCCGGCCTTGTCCAGCACGGCTTTGGCGTAGGCTTCCTGAATGGTGCCTTGCTCATAGCCAACGGTTTTGCCCTTCAGCGACGCAACGTCAGCGGTGATGCCCGAGCCTTTCTTGAACACGTAAGCGGTCGGGCCGGAAAACAGTTCGCTGGAGAAGTCGATGACCTTCTCGCGGGCCGGGGTCACGGTCATCGACGAGATCACACCGTCGAACTTGTTGGCCTTAAGGCCCGGAATCATGCCGTCAAAGTCGCTTTCGACCCACTTGCACTTGACCTTCAGTTCGGCGCAGATCGCGTTGCCCAGGTCGATGTCGAAACCGACCAGGCTGCCATCGGCCGCTTTCGACTCGAACGGTGCGTACGAAGGGTCAACGCCAAAGCGCAGCTCTTTGTATTCCTTGGCCAGCGCGGAGCCGGCGGCCATGCACAACGCCAGTGCAGAAAGGGTCAGCAATGCTTTTTTCATTATTCAATCCCTAAGAACCAATATGAGCGCTTGTGGCGCAGAATTATTGTTACTGCAACGCTTACGACCTATAGAAACTAGCAATTTCCGAACCAGAGTGCCGAACAGGTGTTTTAAAAGGTTGTAGCACAGGGCAGGAAAGTTTTTGGTGCGGCGGGAAGGTTGACTGAAAATTTCTGCACTGTTTTGGCGCCAGGATGATTGATCGTTCCCACGCTCCTGCGTGGGAATGCATCAACGGACGCTCCGCGTTCGGGTCTGGAGGGGAAGCAGAGCGTCCCGGGCTGCATTCCCACGCAGAGCGTGGGAACGATCAGTGAAAAGGGGCTAAGCCAGCAGATCCTGGAGGGTAGCGAGGCTGTCGGCTTCTTCGACGGTCTTGTCCTTGCGCCAGCGCAGCATTCGCGGAAAGCGCACCGCGATGCCGCTCTTGTGCCGGCGCGACAGGGCGATGCCTTCGAAGCCCAGTTCGAACACCAGGCTCGGTTTGACGCTGCTGACCGGGCCGAATTTCTCCACCGTGGTCTTGCGCACGATGCTGTCGACCTGGCGCATCTCCTCATCGGTCAGCCCCGAATAGGCCTTGGCGAACGGCACCAGCGAGCGCTGACTGGATTCGGGCGGGCCGTCCCACACGGCGAAGGTGTAATCGCTGTAAAGACTGGCGCGCCGACCGTGCCCGCGCTGGGCGTAAATCAGTACCGCGTCGACGCTGAACGGATCGACTTTCCACTTCCACCACACGCCCATGTCCTTGGTACGGCCCACGCCATACAACGAATCCCGGGCCTTGAGCATCATGCCCTCGACACCGAGCTTGCGTGACGCCTCGCGCTGGCGACCGAGGTCTAGCCAGTCGTCGCCGGTCAGGACAGGCGAGGGCAGCAGGACCGGGCTGTTGCAACGCGCGATCACCTGTTCGAGTTGCGCACGGCGCTTGACCTGCGGTTGATTGCGCCAGTCCTCGCCCTGCCATTCCAGCAAATCGTAAGCGAGTACCACCACTGGCACCTCTTCGAGAATCTTCTTGTCGAGGGTTTTGCGGCCGATGCGTTGTTGCAGCAGGGCGAACGGTTGCACGGCGGGCGGCTCATCCGATTGCGGATCGAAGGCATCTTCGCTGCTCGGATGGGAGCTTTTCCATACGACGATTTCGCCATCGATCACCGTGCCATCGGGCAAGCCGTGAACCAACACATCGAGTTCGGGAAAGCGCTCGGTTACCAGCTCTTCGCCGCGCGACCATACCCACAGCTTGCCGTCACGCTTGACCACCTGCGCGCGGATGCCATCCCACTTCCATTCCACCTGCCAGTCGCTGGCCGGTCCGAGCAGTGTTTCGAATTCCTCGACGGGTTGCGACAAGGCATGGGCGAGAAAAAACGGGTAGGGCTGGCCGCCGCGCTGGGCGTGCTCGTCAGCCGACTCCGGGGCGATAAGTTTCAGGTAACTGGCCGCAGTCGGCCGGTTCGACAGATCGGTGTAACCGACCAGACGTTGAGCCACGCGTTTGCTGTCGAGCCCAGCCATCGAGGCGAGTGCGCGGGTGACCAGCAATTTCGATACGCCGACACGGAAACTGCCGGTGATCAACTTGATGCACAGCATCAGGCTCGGCCGATCCAGCTGCGCCCACAACATCGGCAGTTGCCGTGCCAGATACTCCGGTGTTTCACCGCGCAACGGCAACAGCTTGTCTTCGATCCATTCGGCAAGACCGGCCTCGGAGCTGTGGGGATTTTCCGGCAGCACCAGAGAAATGGTCTCGGCCAGATCGCCGACCGCCTGGTAGCTTTCTTCGAACAGCCACGGCTCCAGGCCCGAAACCTCGACGGCCAGCTCGCGAAGGATACGCACCGGCACCAGTTGCCGGGGCCTGCCGCCAGAAAGAAAATAAACCGCCCATGCGGCATCTTCTGACGCGGCCTGCGCGAAGTATGCCTGCATCGCCGCCAGCTTGGCGTTGCTCGACGTGGTGGCGTCGAGTTCGGTATATAACTCGGCGAATGCCTTCATACGTGGGTCTCGGCAACGGTGGGTTCGGTGGCGGTGTTGTCGTCTTCGTCATCGCCGTATTCGGTGCTGAAGCCTTGCGCATCAAGGCCCTGTTCGCGCAGATGACGCACGAGCACGCCGATCGAGCCATGGGTGACCATCACTCGTTCCGCGCCAGTCTGGTTGATCGCCCAGAGCAGGCCGGGCCAGTCGGCGTGATCGGAGAGCACAAAGCCTCGATCAACGCCGCGCCGCCGACGGGTGCCGCGAAGGCGCATCCAGCCACTGGCGAAGGCATCGCTGAAATCGCCGAAACGGCGCATCCAGGTACTGCCGCCCGCCGAAGGCGGAGCAATGACCAGCGCCTGGCGCATGATCGGGTCGCTTTTTTTCACGTCGCCCGCATAGATCGTCGGCGGCAGGTACACGCCGGCATCGCGGTAGACGCGGTTCAATGGTTCGACCGCGCCGTGACTGAGGATCGGCCCGAGGGTTTCGTCGATTCCGTGAAGAATCCGCTGAGCCTTGCCGAAGGAGTAGCAGAACAGCACGCTGGCCTTGCCGGCGGCGATATTGGCCGCCCACCATTGATTGATCTCAGCGAAGATCTGCGCCTGCGGCTGCCAGCGATAGATCGGCAGGCCGAAGGTCGATTCGGTGATGAAGGTGTGGCAGCGTACTGGTTCGAATGGAGTGCAGGTGCCGTCCGGCTCGACCTTGTAATCGCCGGATGCGACCCAGACTTCGCCGCCATATTCAAGGCGCACCTGCGCCGAGCCGAGGACATGCCCGGCGGGGTGAAAACTCAGGGTGACGCCGTGGTGGGTCAGGCGCTGGCCGTAGTCGAGGGTTTGCAACTGGATGTCCTGACCCAGACGCGCGCGCAGAATCCCGGCGCTGGCGCTGCTCGACAGATAGTGCTGATTACCGGTGCGCGCGTGATCGCCATGGGCATGGGTAATCACCGAACGCTCGACCGGCCGCCACGGATCGATATAGAAATCCCCGGCGGGGCAGTAGAGACCTTCAGGTCGGGCGATAACAAGATCCATGTCGTGACCGGAATGGGGGGCTTGTTAACTATGAGGCGGGCGTGAGTCTGGAAGTTCGATCGGTTTTGAAGTGCTACGCAAAGGCCATGTGGGGGCGGGCATGCTCGCGAAAGCGGTGTTTCAGACGATACCGGTATCGACTGACAGGACGCCTTCGCGAGCAAGCCCGCTCCCACAGGTTGCAGCTGTTACTTGCCGGGAGTCAGGGTCAACCGTGTCTTGCCATACACCCGATCAAAGTTCTGCGGCTGCATCGGCAGGCCGATGTACTGACCCTTGAGCCACGCATCGATCCCGTTCAGGTAGTTGGGACTCAGTGGATTGCCCGACTGCCCCGTACCGTTCTGCGCCATCAGCGGTTCGCTCTGGCCGAAGTCGACGATAAAGCGCATCGACGGCGCGCGCGCGGTGACGAAGTCCTGGCCCCAGGCAAACGCCGAGCTGTTCAGCGTGGTGTGGTCGCCACCGGCCGCCAGCGGCCCGCGCACAGTCTGACCGTTGCTGTTCTTCCACGCATAGCTGTGCAATTTGCCCCACTGCCAGGCGCGATGATCGCCGCCCAACTGACTGTCGCCAGCCGTAATCGCCGCAGCGAGGCTGCGGGCAAGAATCACCGATTTATCTTCCTTCTGCGGCGTGCGCAGGTCATCCCAGAACGGACTGTCCTCGCGTCCCAGGAGATGGTCAGCCTGCGCTGCGTAGGACAGATCGCCATTGGCGACAAAGGCTTTCCACGCCGTGCTCGACTCTGGCCCCAGTTCGTCGAGGAAAATCTGCTTCATGCTTTCCTGCAGAAACAGTTCATAAATCGCCGCATCCGCCGAGGTCGGGCTGAGCTTGCCGTCGAAGGCCATCAAACGCATGAACGCTTCGCGAGCCTTGCTCCGCTCGGCTTCCGGCAGGGCGTCGATCGCCTGTTTCAGCGGCTGCTTCATGCCCGGTGCTTCGAAGACTTTTTTCAATTTCGCGGCGAAGGTGGTGGTCTGGTCGTACTGCATGGCGATCACGCTGCGGCTGTCGTGCTTGCCGCTGCCAGCCATTTCCGCCAAGCGTTCGCCACGCTCCGGTGCCGCCCAGGATTTCGACAACTGCATGCCGTAGCCGTCGGGGATGACGCGCTGGTTGGCGGTGCCGAGCCAGCCTTGCGCCGGGTCCTGATCGTAGGGGTGCAACATCGGGTCGGCGTAACCGTCCCAGTCGTAGCGACCGTCCCAGCCCGGCGAGGGCAGCAGGCCTTCACCTTCGCGACGGTTGGGGAAGCGCCCGGTGACCTGCCAGCCGATATTGCTCGCATCGGCAAACACCAGATTCAGGGTAATGGCGCGGATTTCGCGACTGGCGTCCGATGCGCGCTCGACGTTCTGCGCGCGGGTCAGGTCGAAGAAGGCGTCCAGCGATTTGTCGTCAGTGAAACTCGGTGTCTGCAAAGCGAGGCCGAAACCGCTGCCCTGCGCCGCTGCCTGGGCACTGTTGAGCAGCGCGCCGTGGCGGGTTTCGTATACGGCTTCGCGAATCGGTCGCTGGCCTTTGACAAAGTAGGTTTCGTTGCGCACACCCAGCGGCTGCCATTTGCCGTTGACTTCATAAGTGAGGCTGCTGCCCTGACGGCGAACTTTCTCAAGGAACAGGTCCTGGTTATCGCCAAGCACGCTGGTCATGCTCCACGCCACTTTGCCGTTGAAGCCGCCGAGCACCATCGGCAGGCCGGCAACCGTGACGCCGGCGGCCTGATATTTCGGCGCGCGGATCTGCACGAAACTCCACAACGACGGCGCGGCCAGTGGCCCGTGGGCATCGCTGGCCAACAGGCTCTTGCCGCTGCGGCTGCGTTGCGGGGCGATCGCCCAGTTGTTCGCAGTCGGCGTGCCGAGCAGGTTCAGCGCCGACAGTTGCTGGCTGGCGCTGCTCAGTTCCGTCAGGCCCGGAATCTGCCCATTGAGTTTGAGGCCCTGCAGCTTGTCGGCTTCAGCCACGGGCAGGTTTTCATCAGGCGCCGACGGAGTCAGCCAGGCGAGTTTGTCGGTGGTCACGGTTTGCGCGAGCACCAGTGACTGGATTTCCTCCGGCAGGTTGGCCGACTGGCTGAAGTTGAGCAGGGCAAAAATCAGCGCCGAATCTTCCGGTTTCCAGTACTCCGGTTTGTAACCGCTGGCGGCGAGGTCGCCCGGCAACTTGTCGGCGTAGCGGAACAGATACGCATTGACGCCCCGCGCATACACTTCGAAGAAGCGTTTGAGTCGTGGCGACGAGGCCTTGTACAGCTCGCCGGCGCTCTTCTTCAGATTGACCGCGCGCATGTAGCGGTCGGCATCGAGCATCGAGGCGCCGGACATTTCCGCCAGCCGGCCCTGAGCCAACAGGCGCAGGGTGACCATCTGGTTGATGCGGTCGCTGGCATGGACGTAACCGAGACTGAACAGTGCGTCATGGAAGCTGTTGCTTTCGATCAGCGGCATGCCCATCGCATTGCGCCTCACCGATACGTTCTGCGCCAGGCCCTTGAGCGGTTGCACGCCGGAGGTTGGTGGCAGGCTGTCCTGGGCATTCCAGGTCTGGCAACCGGACAGGCCGAGGACACCGGCCACTGCTGCGGCAACGCCGAACCGGGGAAGAAAATGTGTAAGGGCTGGCGAGGCCATGGCGAAGCTCCTGCGGGGGTATAAGGCTGGGGGCGCAATAAAGCCGCTACGTTAGTGACGGCGCGAGGGCCGCGCAAGCGGGGCGAGTGGTTATTTATGCAGTTGTCGGCTGATCGGTCAGAGGCTTGGCAGTTGCCTGTGAGAAGGCGCTGATGTTGAACTACGGAAAAAGTCCAGAGACCTGCCAGGAGTAAGATCGTCATGGAGCTTCAGAGCAACGCTGCGCTGATCATCATCGACCAGCAGAAAGGCATTCTGCATCCGCGTCTGGGGCGGCGGAATAATCCTCAGGCCGAGGAGAGAATGCTCGAATTATTGGCGCTGTGGCGGCGGACCAGACGCCCGGTAATTCACGTCCAGCATTTGTCGCGCTCACCTGATTCGGTGTTCTGGCCCGAGCAGTCCGGGGTGGAGTTTCAGCCGCGCTTCGTTGCGCAGGACGGTGAATGGCTGATCCAGAAACAGGTGCCGGACGCGTTCTGCGCAACCGGGCTGCAACTGCGGTTGCACGAGGCGGGGGTTGGCCAATTGATCATTGTCGGTGTCGCGACCAATAACTCGGTTGAGTCAACGGCGCGCAGCGCAGGCAATTTGGGGTTCGACACGTGGGTGGCAGAGGATGCGTGCTTTACTTTCGACAAGGCTGATTACTTCGGCACACCGCGTAGTGCTGAAGAGGTGCACGGGATGTCGCTGGGCAATCTTGATGGGGAGTATGCGACGGTGGTCGGCTCTTCGCAGATTCTGGCGGCGGGCTGAAGTTTTTTAGTGGAGGCGCCGCCGCCTTCGCGAGCAGGCTCGCTCCTGCACTCGACCGCATTTCGTCAGAAGGAATGCAATTGACTGTGGGAGCGGGCTTGCTCGCGAAAGCGGTGTGTCAGGCGAAGAGGATCTGCGCCCGTGGCATCAAGCGCCGTGGCACTTCTTGAATTTCTTGCCGTTGCCGCATGGGCAAGGGTCGTTGCGGCCGACGTCTTTCAGGGCGTTGCGCACCGGTTCCTGGTGGGCGTGGCCGCAGTTCGGGCCGTGGACATGGCCATGGTCGTGATCGTGATGGTGGTCATGATCGTGGTTGCAGTCAGGGCCATGGACATGGGGTTGCTGGGTCATCGAGGTCACTCCGGAGTTAGATCGGCGGGGATTATCACGCCATTGCGCTCAAGGTGCACGTAGTGGGCGATGAATAAACCGGTTTCCATTTCCCCCTGCAATCGATAGGGAATCTGCTGGTTCGGATTTTTCAGCAGTTTCACCACGTGTTTGACCTTCGGCCAAAGGTTGGTGCGGATCGGGACTTTAAAGTAAGCGCTGCGTTTGGGCCCGACGGTAAACCAGTGCTCATGCTCGCCTTCAGTGAGCAGCATGTCGGCCAGGTGAATCCGATATTCGAGGCCACGCACAGTCAGGTCACTGTCGTTGGGATTGTCGACGCGAAAATGCAGGATGAATTTCTGCTCGAGCAACTTGGCCCGCACCACCTCGACTTTCACCAGATGCACGGTGGGCTCGACGCTGTCACCGCTGAACCACGAGGCACAGCCGCCGAGGTTTACGATCAGCATCAACAGCAGAAAATGTAATGTGCGCCGGCGACCAAGCATGGTGTTACTCCCTTTGGTGCCAGTCTAGACCTAAAAAGATCGCAGCCTTCGGCAGCTCCTACAGAATGGGCGAAAGTCCTGCGTCAGGGCTGGCGAAGGCTGGGATCTTTTGATCTTGGCTTTCAAGCGCCGAAATAACCCGCACAACACTTCTTGAACTTCTGCCCGCTGCCGCATGGGCAGCCGTCATTGCGGCCCAATTTCATCTGTACCGTCGGGTCGATGAAATACCAGCGTCCGGCGTTCTGCACGAACGAGGAGCGCTCGCGGTGGCTGTGCTCGCCCTGGCTGTCGTGCCAACGCGCAGTGAAGGTGACGAAGGCGTGCTCCGGCTGGCCGCCGAATACTTCCGAACTTTCGACCTCAAGGCCGAGCCAGGTGCTCTGCGCGCTCCAGTCACTGATCGATTGTCGGTTCAAACCTGTTTGCTGGGCGGGCAGGGTGGTCGCCACCAGATAGTCGACCAGGCCCAGCACATAAGCGCTGTAGCGCGAGCGCATCAAGGCTTCGGCGCACGGTGCCGGGTGGCCGTCGTGATAAGGGCCGCAGCAGGCATCCAGCAGATTGCCGCTGCCGCAAGGGCAAATGGCTGTACTCATTGCATTACCACCAGTATTTCCCGAAGTTTTCCGGATTGGCCCAAAAACGCGAATTGAGCCAGTCGGGGACTTGTTTGTAGTCGAGCAGATCGTAAGTGAACAGGGTCAGCACCTGCTCGTCGCGCTGGAAACGCTCGCTGGCCTGCAGGGCCAGCGAATAGAAATCGGTTTGATGCCAGCCGCTGGCCGCCAGATCCGCCAGCACCGCGATGCGGCTGGCGTTGAGATTGCGGATGCCGCCCAACAGGTTCAGGCCCTCGCGCTTGGGCAAATGTTCCAGGCAATCGACCACCAGCGCCAGATCAAAACGTTGCGCGGCCAGCTCGGCGGGCAAGGCGCCGGGCGCGGCATGGGCCACCAGCGTGTCAGGGTGCGCCTGTTTGAAGGCATCCAGAGCCGGAAATTCGCTGGCGCCAATCAGCAGCAGTCGGGCCGGGGCGTAGCGATCCAGCAAAGCGGCCAACGCCTGTTGCGGCGTGCGCGAAGAAATGGCGACGTTCATCGAAGCTCCTCAGTCAGACCGCCAAGACTAGCCTGCCAGACTGCGGCGGCAAAGCGCGCGGTTGCGTCGGTTTTCACTAAAAGTGGCAAACCCCTGTGAACACGGTCGCAAACAGCGGTGGCCTATTGCTGGCGGAGATTAAAACTCCGGTCTTTACTCCCTGAATCGGTTTCAAGCCGATCCCTCAGGAGAACACTAGATGAGCATAGTTCGGACAGCATTACCCTTGGTTCTGCTAACCAGTGTGTTGACTGGTTGTGCAGGTTTGCAGAAAACCGACTGGCCGACCTGTGCGGCGGTCGGTGGCGTGGTCGGTGCCGGTCTCGGCGCGACGGAAAGCGCTTCATGGGCCGGTTATGGTGCGCTGATTGTTGGCGGTACGGCAGCGGCCTATTGCTGGGTGCACGGTGATGGCGATGAAGACGGCGATGGCGTGCCGGACAGTCGCGACAAGTGCCCGGGCACGCCTAAAGGCGTACAGGTCGATGCGGACGGCTGCCCGCCACCGACGCCTGCGCCAGTGATCGAAGAAGCGGTTGTGGTCAAAGAAGAAACCATCGTCATTCGTGACGTGCACTTCGAGTTCGACAAAGCCACGCTGACCGGCCCTGACAAGCAAGTGCTGGACAAGGTCGCCGATCGCCTGAAACAGGAGTCCGCTACCGCGCAACTGACCGTAACCGGTCACACCGACAGTGTCGGCAGCGATGCCTACAACAAGAAACTCTCGGATCGGCGTGCGCATTCGGTGGTGGAATACCTGATCCAGCAGGGCGTACCGCGCGCCAGCTTCGTTTCGGTGTCGGGCCTTGGTGAAAGCCAGCCTGTCGCTGACAACAAGTCGGCCGATGGTCGTGCGCAGAACCGTCGCACCGAAATCAAAATCGTCCGCTAGCCCCTCTCGCATCCACGGCTTGTGCAGTCGCGGATGCGGGTCTTTACTCCTGTGTAACCGGTATGGGCCGGTACACAGGAGCGTTCACAAATGCGTGTTTTCTCAAGGTCCGTCTTGCCGGTGCTGCTGCTAGGCAGCTTGCTCACCGGTTGTGCCACTCACAGCGATGGCACCGCCCCCCTCAATCAACGTACCTGGCCGATCTGCAGCCTGCTTGGCGGCCTGGTCGGCGGCGGTCTTGGCGCGATCGAAAGCGCCGGCTGGGCCGGTGGTGGCGCGGCATTGGGCATCGTCGCCGGGGGGCTGATCTGTTACGCCCAGGATGGCGACGAAGACAGCGACGGCGTTTTTGACCGCCGTGACCGTTGCCCGGACACGCCGGAAAATACCGAAGTCGATCATCGTGGCTGTCCGCTGCCGCAATATCCGGCCGCAGTCAAACCGGTCGAACCGGCGCCGCAAACTGAAGTAATCACCCTGAGCGATGCCGGCAACGTGCTGTTCGATTTCGACAAGTCCGACCTGACCCCGGCGGCGAAAGCCCAACTCGACACCTTGATGGACAAACTGCGCAATGCCGATGTGGTCAGCATCAAAGTCATCGGGCATACCGACAGCAAAGGTTCCGACGCCTATAACCAGGCATTGTCGGAGCGGCGCGCGAGCAGTGTTGCGGCGTACCTGCTCAGTCAGGGCCTGGCGCCGAACAAGCTCACCAGCGAAGGCCGAGGCGAGAGTGAGCCGGTGGCTGATAACGCCAGCGATGAAGGCCGCGCGGAAAACCGCCGCGTCGAGCTGCATGTCAATCGCTGACAAGTGTCTGTAGAACGCAGGCTAGAGCTGCCGGGTCGAGATCGTCGCCCCGGCAGCCATTTCATCAGCGTTTGCACAAATTTCATTTTTCCCTCTGGCTTATCCCCCGCAGAAGCCGGTACTGTGCGTGCAAAGAATAATTCGCAACACGGGGGAGCGTATGAAGGTGTTCTGGGGGCTGGGGCGTTTGCTGACCCTGCTGTTCTGCTGCGTGGTACTGGCCAATCAACTGGTGCCGTTTGTTCATCCGCTGCATCTGCTGGTCAATCTGGCCGGCGCTCTGTTGTTGCTGATTCATGTGCTTGAAGTGCTGCTGTGCAACCGCAGCCTCAAGGGGCGTGCGCACCCTTGGCGTGATCGTGGCCGCATCCTGTTGTTCGGCGTTTTCCATCTGCAAACCATCCCGGCCCCGGCCGCTCCGGAGGCTTCTTCCCATGCGTAAACTCTGCCTGCTCGCTGCACTCATCAGTCCACTGGCCTGCGCCCAAGTGGTCAACGTGCAAAGCAATTCGCTGATGCGTTTGCCCAACACCACCAGCACGCTGCAACTGGAGAAGCTGGAAGTCGCCGATTACGGCACTCTGCTGATCCCGTCCAACGTGACCGAATTGAACATTGATGAATTGCGACTGGGCCATGAAGCACGCATCGCCATCGTTCCGGCTGAGCAGGCGCTGGAGATGAAAGTGAAACGTGCTGAATTGAGCGACGGCAGCCAGATCACCGCACGCGGCGCCCCCGGCACTTACGAAAAAGCTGCGCGGGCCGGGCGTAATCTGAATCTGCAATTTCAGGCCCTGAGCGCGCCGCAACTGACGGTCGATGCCCGTGGTGGTAGGGGTGCGCCAGGTTTTGTCGGCCTCGACGGCGGCAACGGTGAAGATCCGGGCTGCACCTATGGCTCGGCCGGTCACGGCGCCGATGGCAGTGACGGCAGCGATGGCCAGCCAGGCGCGCCGGGAGCACTGGTGCGCCTGGCCGTGCCACGGGATTTTCCGGTCGAGCTGATCAAGGTCAACGTGGCTGGCGGTGCCGGCGGCCCGGCGGGTGTTGGCGGCAAGGCGGGCAAGGGTGGCAAGTCCAAGGGCTGCCTGGTCTATCGCGCTGACGGCGGCAAGAACGGCAAGGCCGGTGCGGATGGCCAGCCTGGGCCGGAGGGAGCGGCGGGGGCTGTGACTGTGCAGCGCCTTTAACGGCCAACCCGCTGATCGTTCCCACGCAGAGCTTGGGAACGGTCACGGCCGAGCCGCAGCCACCGCCACCAGCACCAACCCGACCAGCAGATTGAGCCCCACCACCCGGCGAATCCGCCCCAGCACCGCCGCACCCGCCGGCCAATCCTTCGCCTCAACCGCTTTGCGCAACTCCGGCAGCATCAACCCCTGAATCCGGATGAACAGCGCCGTCATCACCACATACAAACCGATCATCACCTGCACATACTTCGGCGCGGTTTCAAATCCGACCTGCTGCAGATGCAACATGCCCACGCCGCTGATCGGCAACAGGATCACCGCGACCCAGACCCAACGGAAAAAACCTTGAAACACTTCCACCCACAGGGTCAGGCGAGCGGGGCCGTCCAGGGCCTTCACAGCCGCAGGGCGCAAGACCATCCAGGCGAAAAACATACCGCCGACCCACACCAATGCGGCGAGGACATGCAGAGGGTAAACGAGGCTAAAAGGTGTCATTGGGTCACTCCGTTCTGCGCAGGATCGATTAGCGGGGTATGATAGCCGCCGAATCAAACCACTGAAAATTTATCCAGCGTTTTGCGCCCGACACTCAATGATCAGCACTGAACTCAAAACCACGATCCAGGGCGCCTATTCGCGTTTTCTAGAGGCCAAGAGCCTCAAGCCGCGTTACGGCCAGCGCCTGATGATCGCCGAAATCGCCAAGGTCCTCGGGGATATCGACACCGATGACGAAGGCCGGCGCAGTGGCGACCCCGCGATTGTCGCGGTGGAAGCCGGCACCGGTACCGGCAAGACGGTGGCCTACAGCCTGGCGGCGATCCCCACGGCGAAGCTGGCCGGCAAGCGTCTGGTGATTGCCACCGCGACCGTCGCCCTGCAAGAGCAGATTGTCTACAAGGATCTGCCCGATCTGATGCGCAACAGCGGACTCAATTTCAGTTTCGCCCTGGCCAAGGGCCGTGGCCGCTACATGTGTCTGTCCAAGCTCGACATGCTGTTGCAGGAAGGCCACGCGCAAACCGCCACCGCGCAGCTGTTCGAGGAAGAAGGCTTCAAGATCGAAGTCGACGAGGCCAGTCAGAAGCTGTTCACCAGCATGATCGAGAAACTCGCCGGCAATAAGTGGGACGGCGATCGCGACAGTTGGCCGAACGCGCTGGAAGACGCCGATTGGGCGCGCCTGACCACCGATCACAGCCAGTGCACCAACCGTCATTGCCCGAACTTCGGCCAGTGCGCCTTCTACAAGGCCCGCGAAGGCATGGGCAAGGTCGACGTGATCGTCACCAACCACGACATGGTCCTGGCTGACCTGGCCTTGGGCGGCGGCGCCGTGCTGCCGGACCCGCGCGACACCATTTACGTGTTCGACGAAGGTCACCACCTGCCGGACAAGGCCATCGGCCATTTCGCTCATTACACGCGCCTGCGCTCCACCGCCGACTGGCTGGAAACCACCGCCAAGAACCTCACCAAACTGCTGGCCCAGCATCCGCTGCCGGGCGATCTGGGCAAGCTGATCGAGCAGGTGCCGGAGCTGGCGCGGGAGATCAAGACCCAGCAGCAGTTCATGTTCACCGCGTGCGAGCAGATCGCCGATTTCAAACCCGGCGAAGATGTCGAAGGCCGTGAGCGCCCGCGTCATCGCTTCGTCGGCGGAGTGATTCCCGAGCACATGCGCGAGATGGGCATCGAGCTTAAAAAAGGCTTTTCCCGTCTCAACGATCTGTTCCAACGTTTGACCGACCTGCTCAAGGAAGGCATGGACGGCGAGGTCAACATCGGCATTGCCAGCAATCAGGCCGAAGAATGGTATCCGCTGTTCGGCAGCCTGTTGTCCCGTGCTTCCGGCAACTGGGAATTATGGACCGCGTTCACCGCCGAAGACCCGGAGGACAGCCCGCCCATGGCGCGCTGGCTGACGTTGGCCGAAAGTGGCTCGCTGTTCGATATCGAGGTCAACGCCAGCCCGATTCTGGCGGCGGAAACTTTGCGTCGCAGTTTGTGGAACGTTGCTTACGGCTGCCTGGTGACGTCCGCGACGTTGACGGCGCTGGGCACTTTCGACCGCTTCCGCATGCGCGCCGGACTGCCGAAAAAGGCTGTCACAGCGGTGGTGCCGAGCCCGTTCCATCATGCCGACGCCGGCGTGTTGCGCGTGCCGGATCTGAAGGCCGACCCGCGCGATGCCGCTGCCCACACGGCGGCAATCATTCGCGAACTGCCCGATCTGGTCGAAGGTTCCCGCGGCACGCTGGTGCTGTTCTCCTCGCGCAAGCAGATGCAGGACGTGTTCGACGGTCTCGACCGTGACTGGCGCAAGCAAGTGTTCATTCAGGGCAACCTGTCGAAACAGGAAACCCTGAACAAGCACAAGGCGCGGGTCGACGGCGGTGATTCCAGCGTGCTGTTCGGGCTGGCCAGTTTTGCCGAAGGTGTCGACTTGCCAGGGGCTTATTGCGAGCACGTGGTGATCGCCAAGATTCCGTTCTCGGTGCCTGACGATCCGGTCGAAGCCGCGTTGTCGGAGTGGATCGAGGCGCGCGGTGGCAATCCGTTCATGGAAATCTCCGTGCCCGATGCCTCGCTGAAACTGGTTCAGGCCTGCGGCCGTCTGCTGCGCACCGAAGAAGACCGCGGCACCATCACCTTGCTCGACCGGCGTCTGGTCACCCAGCGCTACGGCAAGGCGATCCTCAATGCGTTGCCGCCTTTCCGTCGTGAAATATCCTGAGACACGGGTGGGCCGATTGGCCCGCCGCGTTGTCTATCTCTCTGCCACCGCTTTTTCACTGGCCTTGACTGGTCGTTAGGGAGAACTCCGTTCTTATGATCCGCCGTTCGTTGCCCGCTGTTTTCGCCTTGATCTTTGCCGCGCCTTCGCTGGCGGCGCCCGCCGGTCAGCAGACGCTGTTCAACTTCGTGCGCCCGGCCGACGTGGTCAAAATCGCCACGGAAAACGCCGACCTGCCGCAGGCCAATGCTGAGCAGACGCCCGAAGGCGAAGTGTTGCGCCGGGTCACGTTCAACCCGGTTGCACGGCCGACCTTGCGTCTGACCCCGCAGACCGGGGCTTGGGACTGGTCGCAGTCCGGCATGATGACCCTGCGTTTGCAGAGTGCGATGAACTGGGCGGTGACGGTTTATGTGCAGATCCAAAGCAACGATGGTCGTACCTTAGTCAGTCGTGTCGATCTGCCGGCCGGTCCTGCGCAAACGTTGCTGGTGCCGCTGGTGGCGTCGACTCCGTTGAGCCAAGGCATGAAAGCCGGCCCGCCGATGCCGATGACCGTCGATGGCCAGCGCATCCTGCTGGCCAGCAGCACCGGCGAAATCGATCGCAGCCAGGTGGTTTCGGTGAGCCTGTCGATGGATCAGCCGAAAGTCGCGCAGAACCTGTTGCTCGAGCGTTTTGGCGTGCAGGACGGCGAATCGGTGACACAGGCGGTGTATGGCAATCTGGTCGACGCGTACGGGCAGTCGAGCCGCAGCAAATGGCCGGAAAAAGTCAGCAGCGACGAGCAACTGAAAAGCGCCGCCAGCAAAGAGCAGCAACAACTGAACAACTGGCTGGCCGAGCGCGAAAAGTCCCCGCTGGACAAATTCGGCGGCTGGAATGAAGGCCCGGCGTTCAAGGCCAGCGGTTTCTTCCGCACAGAAAAACGCGATGGCCGCTGGTATCTGGTGACTCCTGAAGGCCATCCGTTCTACTCGCTGGGTGTCAATACGGTGAGCCCGCAGGTCAACCGGACCTACGTGGCGGGGCGCGAATACATGTTCGAATCATTGCCGAAGAACGGCGACCCGCTGGCCGCGCATTTTGGCGAAGGCGACAACCGTGGCGGCAACGGCGCCGATCAGGGCCGTGGCTACGGCAATGGCCGCTGGTACGACTTCTACGGCGCCAATCTGCAACGCCTGTACGGCGAACCGTGCAAACCGGACAGCGACAACAAGGCCGGGATCGCCGAAGCGGCGAAGGCGGGCGCGACTGAGGCCAGCTCGGTGCAGGCCGCTGAAACCGCAGCGGTGCCTGCCGAGCCAAAATCGGGTATTGCCGAAGCGGCGCAGACCGATGCGGTGCAAACGTCCAGCGCGCAAACCGCGCCGTGCACAGCCACGATTGATGAAGAGCGTTGGACCCGGCATACCCTCGATCGGTTGCAGGCCTGGGGTTTCAACACCGTCGGCAACTGGAGCGCGCCGTCGCTGGCGGACGCTGAGCGCGTGCCGTACACCTTGCCGCTGTCGATCGTCGGCGATTATGCCAGCATCAGCACCGGTAGCGATTGGTGGGGCGGCATGCCCGATCCGTTCGATCCACGTTTCGCGATGGCCACCGAGCGCGCCGTGGCCATTGCCGCTCGCGATCATCGCGACGATCCGTGGCTGATCGGTTATTACGCCGATAACGAGCTGGCCTGGGCCGGCCCTGGCGACGATCCGAAGGCTCGCTACGCGCTCGCCTACGGCACATTGAAAATGACCACCGACGTGCCGGCCAAACGCGCCTTTCTCAAGCAATTGCGTGACAAGTACCGCAATCAGGCCGGTCTGTCCAAGGCCTGGGGCATCGAGTTGCCGGCGTGGGAATTGATGGAAGACCCGGGCTTCGTGCCGCCATTGCCGAGTCCTGAGCATCCGGAAATCGAGGCGGATTTCAAATACTTCCAGAAGGTTTTCGCCGACACCTACTTCAAGACCATTTCCGATTCGCTGAAGTGGCACGCGCCGAACCAGATGTTGCTTGGCGGTCGCTTCGCCATCAGCACACCTGAGGCCGTGGCGTCCTGCGCGCAGTATTGCGATGTCTTGAGTTTCAATATGTACACGCTCAAGCCGCAGGATGGTTATGACTTCGCCACGCTGGCGGCGCTGGACAAACCGGTGTTGATCACGGAGTTCAACTTCGGCTCGGCAGACCGAGGCCCGTTCTGGGGCGGCGTGACGCAATTGGCCAGAGAAGAAGATCGCGGCCCTGCCTATGCCAATTTCCTCAAACAGGCGCTGAGCGAGCCGTCGATTGTCGGCGTGCACTGGTTCCAGTATCTCGACCAACCGGTGACCGGGCGGTTGCTCGACGGCGAGAACGGCCATTTCGGGCTGGTCGCAGTTACCGATCTGCCGTATCAGGGCTTTGTCGAGGCGGTGCGCAAAAGCAATCTGCAGACGCTTGAGCAGTTGGGCAAGGAGGCGCAGAAAACGCCGCGCTCCGAGACTGAAGGCGGGCGCAAGGCTGGGGCTGGCAACGCAGCAGGGCCCGGGCAGGCGGGTGGGCATTCGGGGAATGGTCATTAAGGCGTGACGCCCACAAAGATCGCAGCCTTCGGCAGCGCCTGCAGGGGACGTCATCCCATGCAGGAGCTGCCGAAGGCTACGGTCTTTTAATTTGGCTTTTAACCGTCTGGCCCGCGCCTGTTCCCAAATCCCTCAAGGGCTGGAACAATGCGGGCCACTTTGTAGAGCGTTTTCGCGGGGAGTTGCGGGTGCAGATTCAGGGACATTACGAGCTTCAATTCGAAGCGGTGCGCGAGGCTTTCGCCGCACTGTTCGACGATCCCCAGGAACGCGGCGCAGCCCTGTGCATCAAGGTCGGTGGAGAAACCGTCCTCGACCTCTGGTCCGGTACCGCCGACAAGGATGGCGCCGAAGCCTGGCACAGCGACACCATTGCCAACCTGTTCTCCTGCACCAAGACCTTCACTGCTGTCACTGCGCTGCAACTGGTAGCCGAAGGCAAGTTGCAACTCGACGCCCCGGTTGCCCGCTACTGGCCGGAGTTCGCTGTCGCCGGCAAAGAATCTGTAACCCTGCGCCAATTGCTCTGCCATCAGGCCGGCCTGCCAGCGCTGCGCGAACTGCTCGCCCCTGAAGCCCTTTACGACTGGAAAACCATGGTCGACGCCCTCGCGGCCGAAGCGCCGTGGTGGACGCCGGGCACCGGTCACGGGTACGCCGCGATCACGTACGGTTGGCTGGTCGGCGAATTGCTGCGCCGTGCTGACGGGCGTGGGCCGGGCGAATCGATCGTCGCTCGGGTTGCCAAACCTTTGGGTCTGGATTTCCATGTAGGCCTAGCCGACGAAGAATTTCATCGCGTGGCGCACATCGCCCGCGGCAAAGGTAACCCCGGCGACGCCGCGGCCCAGCGCTTGCTGCAAGTGACCATGCGCGAACCAACGGCCATGACCACCCGCGCCTTCACCAATCCGCCGTCCGTGCTGACCAGCACCAACAAACCGGAGTGGCGGCGCATGCAGCAACCGGCAGCCAACGGCCACGGCAACGCGCGTAGCCTTGCCGGTTTCTATGCCGGTCTGCTCGATGGCAGCTTGCTCGAGAGCGAGATGCTCGAAGAGCTGACCCGCGAGCACAGCCTCGGCGACGACAAGACTTTGCTCACGCGCACCCGCTTCGGCCTCGGCTGCATGCTCGATCAACCGGACGTGCCCAACGCCACCTACGGCCTCGGCCCACGCGCGTTCGGCCATCCGGGAGCGGGCGGCTCGATCGGTTTTGCTGATCCTGAGCACGATGTGGCTTTCGGTTTCGTGACAAATACCCTGGGGCCTTACGTTTTGATGGATCCGCGCGCGCAAAAGCTGGCGCGGGTGCTTGCCACTTGTCTGTAAAGCTTCAACTGCGGTTCCAGGGTCGGAACCTCATAGGGATTTTCGTTTCAAAACGGCTGTTTATCCGGGCGAAAGTGCTCTGATTTTTCATTACTTCATTTTGTGGATTTTCAATGTCATCTAAAAAGACCCTCGCCCTGGCCCTGTGTGTTGCGATCACCGGTTGCGCACAGACCCCGAAAAACGATGCGGACGGCGGCAGTTGGTGGCCGTTCGGTTCTTCTGACGAAGTCGCGGCCAAAGATCCGGCTCCGGCCCCGGCCCCGTTGAAACCGGCGGCGACCGCGCCAGTGGCCAAGGCCGAAAGCAGCAACCCGTGGTACTGGCCGTTCGGTTCGAGCGATGAAGCGGTCAAGGCCGATCTGAAAGCCGAGGTCAAACCTGAAGCCAAACCGGTCGAGGTGGCCAAAGCCCAGGCGCAGTCCAATGGCAAATGGTGGTGGCCGTTCGGCGGCAAGGATCAGCCAACCGCCAAAGCAGTGCCGATGCCGGATCCGAAGGTCACTCAAGCCTGGCTCGACGACTACGAACCGCGTCTGCGCGAAGCGGTGAAGGACAGCAAACTGCAACTCGAGCGTCGCGATAACGTACTGGTCGTAACAGCGCCGGTGGAAGGCTCGTTCAACCCGGACCGTCCGGCCATGCTGCTGCCGGTCACCCTCGGCCCGTTCACCCGCGTGGCGAAAATTCTCGAAGCCGACCCGAAAACCGCCGTGCTGGTGCTCGGTCACAGCGACACCAGCGGTGCAGCACCGGCCAACATCAAGTTGAGTCAGGAACGTGCGCAGTCGGTTGCAGCGATTTTCCGCCTCAGCGGCTTGCAGCGTGATCGCCTGATGCTGCGCGGCATGGGTTCCGAAGCGCCGCGTGCTGCCAATGACAGCGTTGAGGGTCGCGCCCTGAACCGTCGTGTCGAACTGCTGGTCACCCCGCAAAACACCATGGTCGCGCTGCTGAGCAAATACAACATGCCGGCGCCGAAGCCAGTCACCCTGGTCGCTGCGCAAGACGTCAAGCCAGTGGCCAAACCAGCTACTCCAGCGCCTGCCGCGAAGAAAGTTGCTGCCCCGGCGACGAAAAAAGCGCCGGCCAAGAAAGCTGCCGCCAAGGCGCCTGCGAAAAAGGCTCCGGCCAAGGCTCCAGTGAAAAAGGCTGCACCCGCCAAAGCCGCCGCGACCGACAAGAAAGTCGCCGCAGCCGACGCCGCTAAAAAGTGATCCGCTAACGAAAAGGAATCCGCCATGACCCAGGCTCTGGCCGATATGCGTCGCGATTACACCCGTGACGGTCTGACCGAGGCGCAAGCCCCAGCCGAGCCGTTTGCGCTGTTTCACCAATGGTTTGCCGATGCGGTGAAAACCGAGCAGGCGCCGGTGGAAGCCAACGCCATGACCCTGGCCACGGTCGATGCCGACGGTCGTCCGCATTGCCGCATTCTGCTGCTCAAGGGCCTCGACGAGCAGGGCTTCACTTTTTTCACCAATTACGACAGCGCCAAGGGCCAGCATCTGGCGGCCAACCCGTTTGCCGCCATGACCTTTTTCTGGCCAACCCTGGAGCGCCAGGTGCGCATCGAAGGACGGGCGGTCAAGGTCACGCCGCAAGAGTCCGATGCGTATTATCAGGTACGACCCTTGGGCAGCCGTCTCGGCGCCTGGGCCTCACCGCAGAGCCGGGTCATCAACGGTCGTGGTGAACTGGAAGATCTGCTAAAAGCCACCGAGCAACGCTTCAGCGACACCCAGCCGCATTGCCCTGAACATTGGGGCGGTTACCGTTTGTTGCCCGAGCGCATCGAGTTCTGGCAGGGCCGTTCCAGCCGTCTGCATGATCGCCTTAATTACCGCCTCCAGGGTGCCGAGTGGATTCTTGAACGACTGGCACCCTGAGCAGTCTACCGAGCGGGATGAAGGGCGATGGCGCAGATTCAGTGATTTCACGCTACTTTAAGTGGACGCTCGCAGGCATCTGTATCCAGCCTGAATGGAAGCCAATTTTATCCGGATGGTGTCGTGACAGGCGCCAGGCCACGGAGTTTAATGAACACCTGTTCTTTTGGAGTTGATGCTATGCGTAAGTCTGTTCTGCTGGTTGCTTCCTTTTCCACGATGGCGATGTTGCTGACCGGCTGCCAATCGAGCCTCACCGGCGACTCCTACTCCCGTGACGAAGCGCGTCGTGTGCAGACGATTCGCATGGGCACCATCGAATCCCTGCGACCGGTCAAAATCGAAGGCACCAAAACCCCGATTGGCGGCGCAGCAGGCGCAGTGGTCGGCGGCGTCGGCGGCAGCGCTATCGGCGGCGGCAAGGGCAGCATCGTCGCTGCAGTCATCGGCGCAGTGGCCGGCGGCCTGCTCGGCTCGGCCACCGAAGAAGGCCTGACCCGCACCCAGGGCGTGGAAATCACCGTCCGCGAAGACGACGGCAGCATGCGCGCCTATGTGCAGCAGGTTCAGGAGAACGAAGTATTCCGCGTCGGTGAGCGGGTACGGATTTCCACCGTTGGCGGGACCAGCCGCGTTTCGCACTAAGCGAGAAGCCGGGTAAAAGAAAACCCCGATCAGGTGACTGGTCGGGGTTTTTCTTTGCTTGTGAATTGTTCATTCAGTATGTGGCGCAGGTGCCCATGAAGTATTCGAGGCCCTTTGGAAAACTGACGTCGAGCAGGTTTTCCAATGCGGTTACCTGATCCTGAGTCAACAACAGCTCGCCGGGTTCTACCTCATCCAAGGGCTTTGATTCAATGAGCTGAGCCACTTTTTCATTCATCTCACTGCCTGTGATATCCAGCTCGAATTGCAAGGAGTCATCTTGGACTTCGTCAGGGAAGAATCCGGTAATCGAAAGAAAGCGCATGTTTCAATCCTTAATTTCTAGAAGTTTTTCGTTTTGGATCCGCAAGTCCCGTTTGTTCACCCGTCAAGTGATTGAACTCGCCTAAATGAGTCGTTCCTAATTTGTCGTATTTTTCGACGGCGTTGCTTTTGTAATCCCACTCGTAAATTCGACCTTTGCGGTCTACCCAACGTGCTCGCTGCTTTCCACCACCTTGCACTGACGACTTCGATTTCACTTTGACTGCATCAGGGAATGCGGGCAGCGTTTTCGGATGGCCGTAATAAGCATGGTCGCGAGCACGGCTGAGCACAACGTAGGCCGGCCTGACGCCTGAATCTGCCGGAAACACCAAAATAAAGTCTTTGTACTCCGGCGGATAAACCGGATTCACCAGTATCCCGTCGGCCGCTTTCGTCGGTGGATAAACCCAGATATGCGGTGCTTGCGGGGCAGCCTCCAGCGCCGGAATGCCTAGAATGTCCGAGCCATCCACCGCCGGGGTCCAGAGCAGTTCGACGCCTTCACCCAAATCCGCAACGAACCGGTCGCCGCGTGCAGTGAATTGCACGACATCGACCATTTCCCAATCGCGGTTCTTGCCGGTGTAGAAGCCGTAACCCTTGAGGCCCCCATCGGCCTGTTGCTCGACGCTCAGGCGCACGCGGGTTCGGGCTTGTTTGAGTGTGCTTAGTTGCTCATCGGTATAGAGCGCGCTGTCGCCCAGGCTTGATGGCATTAAAAGCGCAACCAGCCCGACCAAAGGCGCAGCGGTCGCACTGGAGAGGAGCGCCGGCAGCGCTTCAAAAGCCGAGCCTGCCAAGGCCAGACTGCCGAACCCGACCGGGATGGCGTTGGCGCTGATTTTCTTGAGAGGAATGCCGCCGCTTGGGTCGGCTTCGCGAGCACCGAGCAGTATCAGCTCGCCGTAATCCCTCAGGCTGTCGGTCGGCACCATGCCGGAAGGATTGCCGTAATCGATAATCGCATCCGGCAATTTGCAGGACTTGGCGAATACACTGCCGGCACGCACGGCTTGGGGTTTTTTCGCCGCCACTTCACGGCTGCGTTCGAACGCCTCCTGCCGCGCCAGCATCGCGTCGTAAGCGTCTTGCCCGGCTTCGCGCTCGGCCAGTTCAGCGGCCGTCATATCCCGCCAGGTTACGTGATGCCCGTCGCCCGCCGGTGGGTTCTTTACCTGGGGGATGTCCTTGTTCCGCGCCACTGATCGTCCCTTCGTTCACCATCGACAGCCCCGTTGAAAAGGGGCTGCACGACGTTATCGAAGCGGGGAAAATGTGGCTGTAGGACGCGTCGCTAAGACGTAGGGATTGTTCGCTGCGTTGCAACAAAGCTGATGGCGAGAGGGCTCCTCTCGCCATATTTATTACACGGACGGTAACGCAGCCTGCTTGCGACTCGCCGCCGCCGTCACTGCATAACCAATCACTGCCGCGAGAATCGAGCCGGTGAGGATGCCCATGCGATCCATGCCGGCGTAATCACTCACGCCCGGTTCGAAGGCCAGCGAGCCGACGAACAGGCTCATGGTGAAGCCGATGCCGCAGAGGATCGCCACGCCGAGAATCTGGCCCCAGTTGGCGCCTTGGGGCAGGGCGGCGATGCCGATCTTGACCGCCAGCCACGTCAGCCCGAACACGCCGATGGTCTTGCCCAGCAGCAGGCCGATGGCGATGCCCATCGGTACGTCGTGGGTGAAGCTTTCGACGGTGACGCCGCTCAGCGACAGGCCAGCGTTGGCGAAGGCGAACAGCGGCAGGATGCCGTAGGCGACCCAGGGGTGCAGCGCGTGTTCGAGGGTCAGCAGCGGCGACGGCTCGGCATTTTTCGTGCGCAGTGGGATGCAGAAAGCCAGAGTCACGCCAGCCAATGTCGCGTGGACCCCGCTCTTGAGCACGCAGACCCAGAGGATCAAGCCGATGATCATGTACGGCCCGAGCTTGACCACGCCGAGCCGGTTCATCGCCACCAGCGCGGCAATGCACGCAGCCGCCAGGCCCAGGGACAGGGTCGAGAGTTCGCCGGAATAGAAGATCGCGATGATCACGATCGCACCGAGGTCATCGATGATCGCCAGGGTCATCAGGAACAGTTTCAGCGACACCGGCACGCGCTTGCCGAGCAGCGCCAGTACGCCGAGGGCGAAAGCGATGTCGGTGGCGGTCGGGATGGCCCAGCCACTCAGGGCGGCGGGGTTGTCGCGGTTGAGAAACCAGTAGATCAGCGCCGGGACCAGCATGCCGCCGATCGCCGCTGCGCCGGGCAGGACGATCTGCGAGGGCTTGGACAACTGGCCGTCGAGCACTTCGCGTTTGACTTCCAGACCGATGAGCAGGAAGAACATCGCCATCAGGCCGTCGTTGATCCATAGCAGCAGGGGTTTGGCGATTTTCAGCGCACCGATCTGCGCCACCACGGGGGTGTCGAGCAGGCCGGTGTAGAGCCACGACAGCGGCGAGTTGTTGATGATCAGCGCGAGGATGGCTGCCGCGATCAATAGCAGACCGCTGGCAGCTTCCAACTGAAAGAAACGCGTGAACGTGCTACGCAGAGGCAAGGTCGCTCTCCATCAGATCAAAAAAGGTGGTCTACCCTAACCCGTACGGTTAGTTGTTAAAACAAAAGTTATATTCTTTTTTGTTATATGTCGTTACAAGGTATCTGGCCCCGGCCACGTTGAGCCTAGCAGTTGCCGTATAGATTGAGACTCAGCTGTATCTTTGCCCGCTAGCCGATTCTTCCTAAGCTTGCCGTAGACCTTTTTCAGGAGTTCGATCTCCTGTCTGATTCAGTGAGAACCGAGACCATGAGCGACACCCGACAGTGGGCCCGCGAAGCCATCCGCATCATCGAGGCGGACTTCCAGCGCAGCGCCGACACCCACCTGATCCCCTTGCCGCTGCCTGGTTTTGCCGGCATCGAGTTGTATTTCAAGGACGAGTCCAGCCATCCCACTGGTAGCCTCAAGCATCGTCTGGCTCGTTCGCTGTTCCTTTACGCGCTGTGTAACGGCTGGCTGAAACCCGGCGCGCCGGTGATCGAAGCGTCCAGCGGCTCGACGGCGATTTCCGAAGCGTATTTCGCCCGCATGCTCGGTCTGCCATTCATCGCGGTGATGCCGGCGTCCACCTCGAGAGAAAAGATTGCCCAGATTGCCTTCTACGGCGGGCAGAGTCATCTGGTGCAGGATCCGACGCAGATCTACGCCGAATCCGAGCGCCTGGCCCGCGAGCACGGCGGTCACTTCATCGATCAGTTCACGTACGCCGAACGCGCTACCGACTGGCGGGCGAACAACAACATCGCCGAGTCGATCTTCCAGCAGATGCGCTACGAAAAACACCCAGAGCCGACTTGGCTGATTTCCAGTCCCGGCACCGGCGGCACCACTGCCACCCTCGGTCGTTACGTACGCTATCGCCAGCACTGCACGCGCGTGTTGTGTGCCGATGCCGAGCGCTCGGTGTTCTTCGATTTCTATCAGAGCGGTGATGCCAGCCTGCGGCTCGACTGCGGCTCGCGCATCGAAGGCATTGGTCGGCCGCGGGTAGAGGCGTCCTTTCTGCCCAACGTCATCGACGCGATGGTCAAGGTGCCGGACGCCTTGTCGCTGGCGGCCATGCATTATCTGGCGCAGCGTTTGGGGCGGCATGTCGGCGGGTCGAGCGGGACCAATCTGATCGGTGCGTTGATGGCGGCGCAGCAGATGAAAGCGGCGGGGCAGTCGGGGTCGATCGTGGCTATCCTGTGCGATGGCGGCGAGCGTTATGTCGACACCTATTACGATCAGGACTGGTTGAAAGCGCAGGGGTATGAACTGGGTGAGTTGATAGCAGCGGTGGCGGCGAGTGCCGAGCGTGGGGAGGTGCTGCCGGCGTCAGTGCTGCGCGCCAATATCTGACACCCCGAAAATCAAATGTGGTAGCGGGCTTGCTCGCGAAGGCGGTGTGTCAGGCGATAAATGAATCGACTGATACGACGCTTTCGCGAGCAAGCCCGCTGCCACAGGGGTTGTGTTGTGTCAGCTAATGCTGATTAGTCAGTGAGGCCGAGGATATCCCGGGCCACAGCCTCGGCAATGCGTATCCCGTCGACACCCGCCGAGAGAATCCCGCCGGCATAACCGGCGCCTTCACCCGCCGGGAACAGGCCCTTGACGTTCATGCTCTGCAGCGACTCGTTGCGGGTGATGCGCAGCGGTGATGAAGTGCGGGTCTCGATTCCGGTCAGCACCGCATCGTGCAGCGAATAACCGCGAATCTGCTTCTCGAAGGCTGGCAAGGCTTCACGGATCGCTTCAATGGCAAAGTCCGGCAGCGCCAATGCCAGATCACCCAGCGCAACGCCTGGCTTGTACGACGGTTCGACTTCGCCCAGTTCGGTCGAAGGCTTGCCATTGATGAAGTCGCCGACCAGTTGCGCCGGGGCCTTGTAGTCGCTGCCGCCGAGGATGAACGCGTGGGATTCCAGGCGTTCCTGCAATTCGATACCGGCCAGCGGGCCGCCCGGGTAATCGACTTCCGGGGTGATGCCGACGACGATACCGGAGTTGGCATTGCGCTCGTTACGCGAGTATTGGCTCATGCCGTTGGTGACCACACGATTGGGCTCGGAGGTCGCTGCGACGACGGTGCCGCCCGGGCACATGCAGAAGCTGTAGACCGAACGGCCGTTCTTGGCGTGGTGCACCAGTTTGTAATCGGCAGCGCCGAGTTTCGGGTGCCCGGCGTATTTGCCCAAGCGCGCACGGTCGATCAGCGATTGCGGGTGTTCGATACGGAAACCCACCGAAAACGGTTTGGCTTCCATGAACACGCCACGGCTATGCAACATGCGGAAGGTGTCGCGGGCGCTATGGCCCAGGGCCAGAACCACATGCTTCGAATGCAAGGTTTCGCCGCTCGCCAGTTGCACGCCGACCAGTTGGCCGTCTTCTATCAGCACGTCGGAAACGCGCTCCTGGAAGCGCACTTCACCGCCCAGTTCGCGAATTTGCTCGCGCATGTTTTCAACCATGCCGGTCAGACGGAACGTACCGATGTGCGGTTTGCTGACATAGAGAATTTCTTCCGGCGCACCGGCCTTGACGAATTCGTGCAGGACTTTGCGCCCAAGGAATTTCGGATCTTTGATCTGGCTGTAGAGTTTGCCGTCGGAGAACGTGCCCGCGCCGCCCTCGCCGAACTGCACGTTGGACTCGGGATTGAGCACGCTTTTGCGCCACAGGCCCCAGGTGTCCTTGGTGCGCTGACGGACTTCGGTGCCGCGTTCGAGAATGATCGGTTTAAAGCCCATTTGCGCCAGCAGGAGGCCGGCAAAGATGCCGCACGGGCCGAAACCGACGACGATCGGCCGTTGGCCAAGATCGTTCGGTGCCTGGCCGACGAATTTGTAGCTGACATCCGGCGCCACGTTGACGTTACGGTCGTCGGCGAACTTGCCCAGTACCTTGGCCTCGTCGCGTACGTTGAGGTCGATGGTGTAGATGAAGCACAGTTCGGAAGACTTTTTGCGCGCGTCATAGCTGCGCTTGAACAAGGTGAAATCGAGCAGATCATCGCTGGCGATGCCCAAGCGTTGCACGATGGCCGCGCGCAGGTCTTCTTCGGGATGGTCGATTGGCAGCTTGAGTTCGGTGATTCGTAACATGGCGGGATCCGGATTCGCGGGGCGCACAACTGCGCCAGGGCGTTTGAAGGCGGCGATTATAAGCCGCCGCGAGCGGATCCGTGGGGGAAAAACGATCAGTCGTTGCGCGCGCCGCCGAAATAGCCGCAGCCGCGCTGCACCTGACCGTCGATACGCAACTCGGCGCTCATGTGCTGCACGCTGCCGGTGCTGCTGTCGACGCAGCGCTGCGGCGCGACCCACAATTCGATGCGCTGGTTGTTGGCTTCGCTGCTGAGATTGAAGCGACCGTCGCCCAGCTGCTCTTCCACATACGGCACGGCGAGCGGGGGCTGGCCTTGGCGTTCGATGACCATCCCTTTGCCACTGACCTTGACGTTCCATTGGGGGCCATGGCCGGCGGCGCGCAGGATCAACAGTTTGAAGTTGGGGTCATCACAGGCTGTGCCCGAGCGTTCGACGCGATACAACTGGCCCAGGTCGAGGCGATCGCCGGAGACCTTGCCACGCACATCGGCAAACAGTTTGCCTTGCTCGTCGGCCAGAGTGGCGGCTTCTTGCAGGACGCTGGTACCGCCGATGTCGTTGACCACCAGCTGCCGCTGATCCTGACACGGCTGGAACACCAGTTTGCCGTCGGCGGCGGTCAGTTGCCCCTGCATGCGCGTCTGCCCTGCGTGGGACACACTCTGGCGCTGGCCATCAAACAACTGGCAGGCGGCAAACAACGGCAGCAGGGTAACGAGGACGATCGAACGGGCAACACGCATCTTTGGCTCTCCAGACAATTGTCGTCACGTTACTGAGGGTGGCTGTCGATCACAAGGCTTGAGTGGCCACTATTGAGTCCGGCTCTGCGGCGCCGCATAGTCTCACGCACTTTTTTTGATAGATCATGGAGTGTTCAATGCGATGGAAAATTGCGCTGTTGCTGTTGGCATCCGCAAGCGCTGCCAGCGTCCAGGCTGCCGATCTGAAATTCTCTTCGGCGGTTGATTTCACAAAGATGGAAGTGTTGCTCAAGGATGATCAAGGGGCCAATCCGGATCTTGTCCATTTATCCGTTGCTCTGGCACCCGCCGCCACTGAACGGGCGAGGACAATCAGTCTGGAGGCGCTGGGCCAGCCATTGAATCTTTCGATCAACGGCCAGCACATTTCCACAGGCACCGTGCGATCCGAGCTGGGCGGGGAGCTCAGGATCACCATGTCGCGGTCCGTCGCCAAACGGCTCTTACCTACCTTGATCGATTAAGTGATTCAGCCCACGTGTAAAGTCTGACCAGTCTGCAGGCCTTCGACACTTTTCGCGTAGGCCAATGCCACTTCTGCTGCAGGAACCGGTTTGAAACCACGGAAGTAGGGCGCGTATTTGCCCAGGGCTTCGGTGAGCACGGTCGGGCTCACCGAGTTCACTCGCAAGCCACGTGGAAGCTCGATGGCAGCAGCGCGGACAAAGCTGTCGAGGGCGCCGTTGACCAGCGCTGCCGAGGCGCCGCTACGAATCGGGTCGTGGCTGAGCACACCGGTGGTGAAGGTGAACGAGGCGCCGTCATTGGCGTACTCGCGGCCGATCAGCAGCAGGTTGATCTGGCCCATCAGTTTGTCTTTCAAGCCGAGGGCGAAGCTGTCTTCGGTCATCTCGCCCAGCGCCGCAAACGTCACGTTGCCCGCCGCGCAGATCAGCGCATCGAACTTGCCGGTCTGCTCGAACAGTTTGCGAATCGATGTGCTGTCGCTGATATCCACCTGCAAGTCACCGCTGTTACGGCCGATACGCACGACTTCGTGGCGTTGCGACAACTCCTTGTCTACCGCCGAACCGATGGTGCCGCCGGCGCCTATCAACAGAATCTTCATCGAGCTGTACCCATGTGTATGAATGAGGTTGCAGTCTAGAGTGGTTTTTCTGCGGATAAGCGCACTAATAGGCAACCTTTGGTTTTCAAATGGAAACAATCCATGAGCGAAATGGATGACCTTGCCGCGTTTGCCGTGCTGATCGAGGCCGGCAGTTTTACTTTGGCCGCGCAGCAGTTGGGCTGCAGCAAGGGCCAATTGTCCAAGCGCATCAGCCAGCTCGAAGCGCAATTTAGTGTGGTGTTGCTGCAACGCACCACCCGGCGCTTGAGTCTGACGGCGGCAGGGGCGGCGCTGCTGCCGCAGGCGCAGGCGCTGGTGGCTCAGGTCGCACGCGCACGGCAGGCTTTGGCGCGGTTGAAGGACGATATGGCGGGCCCGGTGCGCATGACCGTTCCGGTGTCGCTCGGCGAGACCTTCTTCGATGGGTTGTTGCTGGAGTTTTCCGGGCAATACCCCGATGTGCAGATCGAGCTGGAGCTGAACAACAGCTATCGCGATCTGTCCCGCGACGGTTTCGATCTGGCGATTCGAGCCGAGGTGGCCAATGACGATCGGCTCGTGGCCAGGCCGCTGTTGGCGTGGCACGAAATGACCTGCGCCAGCCCGGCCTACCTCGAGCGATTCGGCGAGCCGGCGACGCCGCATGCCTTGGCTGAGCATCGTTGTTTGCTCAATAGCCATTACAGCGGGCGGGAAGAGTGGCTGTATCACCAGCAGCATGAATTATTGCGGGTGCGGGTGTCAGGCCCGTTCGCCAGCAACCATTACAGCCTGCTGAAAAAAGCCGCGCTGTCCGGCGCCGGCATCGCACGTTTGCCTTCGTATCTTCTGCAAACCGAATTGGCGGACGGCCGCTTGCGCTGGCTGCTGCGCGATTACCAGACCCGACGGATGCCGATGTATCTGGTGCACCCGTATCAGGGCGGATTGCCCAAGCGCACGCAGGTGTTGGCGGATCATTTGATGGGATGGTTCAAGCGCAGTGGCGAAGCGCTGGATCGGCTGCAGCGCTGATATCGAACCTGTGTAGGAGCTGCCGAAGGCTGCGATCTTTTGATCTTGCTTTTAAAAATCAAAAGATCGCAGCCTTCGGCAGCTCCTACAGTTTCAGGTCAGCCTTGGAAACGGCGGGCAAACAGGTGATCGATCGACAACCTGCCAGGCCCGGACGCCATCAGGTACAGCAACACCGCCGCCCAGGTGCCATGGGTCGGGTAGGCATCCGGGTAGACAAACAGTTGAATGGTCAGGGTCATGCCCAGCAGTGCCAGCGCCGAAAACCGTGTCGCCAGGCCAAAAAGAATCAACACCGGAAACGCGTGCTCGGCAAACGCTGCCATATGTGCGGCGAATTCTGGCGACAGCAGCGGCAGGTTGTACTCGCTCTGAAACAACGGAATCGTCGAGTCCGCCAAACGCGGCCAGCCCAGTTCAAAGGTGCCGTCAATCAAATCGACAGCCAGCCCTTCAACCTTGGTTTGTCCGGACTTCCAGAACACGGCGGCGATGGAAAAACGCGCGATGAAGGCAATCAGGCTGTGCGGGATTTTTTCGAACAGTGCGATGACACGCGCGATTAAGGTGTTCATGGCAACTCCATGTAATTCAGCTGAGTGATCGCGTTGTGCGCAATCAGCAAGGCGAGGGTTTGGGCGAGGTCGAACGGCGGGCTGTTTTCTGCCGCCGCGAGCAGCGTTTGCCCCGCGCTCAAGTGGTGAATAAATACGCTCGCACCCGGTTCAAGAGCAAAAAGCTCAACCTCGAGACCGTTGCGCAGCACCAAGGCGTGCTGGCCTTGATTAAGGCCAATGCCTGCCAGGCTTTGCTCGTGCTGATGCGCCGCCCAGATCGCTACGACGGCATAGGCCGAGTCGAGCAGGTGCAGCGAGGGATGCAATGGGAGACACAGCGCGCTCAGCGACTGCGGATCGGCCAGCGCCGCGCTGACTTGCTCAGGCCGGATCGGCTGCGCATCGGCGGCGTGGTAGGCGAGCGTGCGCAAGTGTTCGAGTCGCGCGACATCAGCGACATAAGGCACGCCGGCAATAGGGTCGAATTGCGCGATGAAGTCGGCGAAGTCCTCGCCATAGCGGCTCATCAACGGACTTTGTGGCGGTTGAGCGCGGATGAAAATCGCCGCCATGGCGCGGAAGAATTCCTCACCGACCAATTGCAGCACCACCGGATAACTGTCGGCCAGGGCATTGATCAGCGAGCCCTGCACGTTGTTTCGATAGACCGCGAAACGCCGTGACGGGTCGACGCCGTTGCGACTGCACAGGCCCTTGGGATGAGGCAGTTGTACGTCAAGCAGCGCGGCGGCGAAGTCCGCTTGCGTGCTCATGCCGCACGCTCCGCTCGGCGCAACAGCGTCTCGGCTTGCTGCGCTTCGGCGAGCAAAACCTCGAAGGCCGGCACGTGATTATCACGTTCTATCAGCGTCGCCACCGGGCCGATACGCTGCAGTACTTGTCGGTACAGTTCCCAGACGGCCTGATCAATCGGCGCGCCGTGATCGTCGATCAGCAACCGATCGCCGAGGTTGTCGCAATCTTCAGCGAAGCCGGCCAGATGAATCTCGCCGACTGCGTGCAGCGGTAACGCATCAAGGTAGGCCATGGGATCGCGCTGATGATTGATACACGACACGTAGACATTGTTGACGTCGAGCAACAAGCCGCAGCCGCTGCGGCGGATCACTTCGGCAATGAACTCGGCCTCGTCGATCGTCGAATGCTGAAACGCCAGATAGGTCGCCGGGTTTTCCAGCAGCATCGTTCGTTTCAAAGTGTTCTGTACTTGATCGATGTGCGCGCAAACGCGGTTCAACGTCGGCGTGTCATAGGCCAGTGGCAACAGATCATTGAGAAACACCGGGCCGTGGCTCGACCAGGCCAGATGTTCGGAAAAGGCTTGTGGTTGATAGCGTTCGATCAGCTCGGCGAGGCGTTTGAGGTGCTGGCTGTCCAGCGGGCCTTCGCCACCGATCGACAGTCCCACGCCATGCAATGACAGCGGGTACTGCTCGCGGATCAGACCGAGAAAATGATGAAACGGGCCGCCGGCCACCATGTAGTTTTCGGCGTGGACTTCAAAGAAACCGAGGTCCGGAATGGAGCCGAGCACTTCGCGGAAGTGCCCGGTCTTGAGCCCCAGCCCGGCGCGGGCAGGGAGCTCGGTGCGAGCTGCCTGAGTGCGCGGCAGGGACGGTTCGTGATGACTGAACATGGGCGTCACTCAGGCAGGTCGCTGATCAGGACTTGGCTTTGAAGGCTTCGAGCTGACCGAAACCGGTCGGCGAGGTTTTGCTTTCGGTGGTGGCGCAGGTGCCTTTCGGAACGAGTTTCCAGGCGTTGGCCTGATCATCCATTTTCGCCGTGCCGGCGCAGGTAGTACCGGCGCCTGCGGCGCAATCGTTTTTGCCCTTCATGGCCACGCCGAAGCATTTTTCCATATTGGCATCGGCGGCCTGGGCGGTGGAGACACTGGCAATGCTCAGTGCGGAACCGAGAGCCAGAACCAGAGCGGTGGCGGACAGGGTACGGGTAGTCGCAGTCATGATGTTTCTCCAGGTTTTATCAGGGTTTCTGCAAGCGATTTGCGCTTGCTTGTGCCTCTAGAGAACGCTCACCGCGATGCGTTACAGCGGGCCGCAAAACTTTTCCAGAGATTTTCCTGACACGGCTATCCCTTGTGGGAGCTGGCTTGCTCGCTAAAGCGGTGAATCAGTCGACATTTTGGTTAACTGACACACTGCTTACGCGAGCAAGCCCGCTCCCGCAGGGGGGAGTAGATCCGCGGTTTCGTGGGCACAAAAAAACGGCCCGAAGGCCGTTTTGTTGTTCAGCGAGAACACTCAACCGCCGAGGTACGCCTCGCGTACTTTCGGGTCGGTCAGCAGCGCTTCACCGGTGCCTTGCATGACCACGCGGCCGTTCTCCAGAACGTACGCGCGGTCGGCGATTTTCAGTGCCTGGTTGGCGTTCTGCTCGACCAGGAACACCGTCACCCCGTCCTTGCGCAGCTGTTCGATGATGTCGAAGATCTGCTGGATGATGATCGGCGCCAGACCCAGCGACGGCTCGTCGAGCAGCAACAGCTTGGGCTTGCTCATCAGCGCGCGGCCGATGGCGAGCATTTGCTGTTCGCCGCCGGACATGGTGCCGCCGCGCTGATTGAAGCGCTCTTTGAGGCGTGGGAAAAGTTCGAGAACCTTGTCCATCTGCTCCTGGTAATCGCCCTTGTCGGTGAAAAATCCGCCCATCGACAGGTTTTCCTCCACGGTCAGACGGGCGAACACCCGACGACCTTCCGGCACTACGGCGATGCTCTTGCGCATGATCTGCGACGAGTCCTGGCCGACCAGTTCCTCACCCATGTAGCGGATACTGCCGCTGTGTGCTTGCGGCGAACCGCAGAGCGTCATCAGCAGTGTGGACTTGCCGGCACCGTTGGCGCCGATCAGCGTGACGATCTCGCCTTGACGGACTTCGACGTTGACGCTGTGCAGGGCCTGGATCTTGCCGTAGAAGGTGGAAACGTTTTCAAACTGCAGCATTTACGCTTCCCCCAGGTAGGCTTTGATCACTTCAGGATTGTCGCGGATCTGTTCCGGCGTACCATCAGCCAGAGGCGTGCCCTGGTTGATCACGACAATGTGGTCGGAAATGCTCATGACCAGTTTCATGTCGTGTTCGATCAGCAGCACGGTGACGTTGTGCTCTTCACGCAGTACGCCGATCAGCGCCTTGAGGTCTTCGGTCTCTTTCGGGTTCAGGCCGGCGGCCGGTTCGTCGAGCATGAGGATCCGCGGGCGGGTCATCATGCAGCGGGCGATTTCCAGACGTCGTTGCTGGCCGTAGGCGAGGGTGCCGGCGGTGCGGTTGGCGAACTCTTTGAGGTTGACCTTTTCCAGCCAGTACTCGGCAAACTCCATCGCCTCGCGCTCGCTTTTGCGGAACGCCGGGGTCTTGAACAGGCCGGACAGGAAGTTGGTGTTCAAGTGACGGTGCTGAGCAATCAACAAGTTCTCGACCGCGGTCATGTCCTTGAACAAACGCACGTTCTGGAAGGTGCGCACCACGCCTTTGAGGGCGATCTTGTGGCCCGGCAGGCCCTGAATCGGCTCGCCGTCGAGCAGGATGCTGCCGCCGGTAGGCTGATAGAAACCGGTCAGGCAGTTGAACACGGTGGTCTTGCCGGCACCGTTCGGGCCGATCAGCGCAACCACCTGTTTTTCCTTGACGGTCAGCGCCACGCCGTTGACCGCTAGCAAGCCGCCGAAGCGCATGCTCAGATTGTCGACTTTAAGGATCTCGCGGCTCATTTGCGCAACTCCATGTGTGGGCGTTGCATCGGCAGCAGACCTTGTGGACGCCAGATCATCATCAGCACCATCAGCGCACCGAACATCAACATGCGGTACTCGCTGAACTCACGCATCATTTCCGGCAACAGGATCATTACGATCGCCGCCAGAATCACGCCCAGTTGCGAGCCCATGCCGCCCAACACGACGATGGCGAGGATGATCGCCGACTCGATGAAGGTGAACGACTCCGGCGTCACCAGACCCTGACGCGCGGCGAAGAAGCTGCCGGCGAAACCGGCAAACGCAGCACCCAAGGTGAACGCGGAGAGTTTGATCACGGTCGGGTTCAGACCCAGCGCACGGCAGGCGATTTCGTCTTCACGCAACGCTTCCCACGCACGGCCGATCGGCATGCGCAGCAGACGGTTGATCACGAACAGCGCGGCCAGTGCGAGCAACAGCGCAACCAGGTAAAGGAAGATCACCTTGTTGATCGAGTTGTATTGCAGGCCGAAATACTCGTGAAACGTCTGCAGGCCTTCGGCGGCTTTGCGCTCGAAGGTCAGGCCGAAGAACGTCGGTTTTTCGATGTTGCTGATGCCGTTCGGGCCGCCGGTGATATCGGTCAGGTTACGCAGGAACAGACGGATGATCTCACCGAAACCCAAGGTCACGATCGCCAGATAGTCGCCGCGCAGACGCAACACCGGGAAGCCCAGCAGGAAGCCGAACGTCGCCGCCATCAGCCCGGCAATCGGCAGGCAGATCCAGAAGCTCAGGCCGTAGTAGTGCGACAGCAGCGCGTAGCTGTAGGCGCCGACGGCGTAGAAACCGACGTAACCGAGGTCAAGCAGACCAGCCAGACCGACAACGATGTTCAGGCCCAGGCCGAGCATCACGTAGATCAGGATCAGCGTGGCGATATCCACCGCGCCACGGGAGCCGAAGAACGGCCAGACCAGGGCGAGCAGAATCAGCGCAATGATGAAATAGCGCTGGGTGGTTGGCAGGGTCAGGAAGTTGCTGGCCTTGGCCGGGATCAGCGGCATGCCCGGGGAGGAGCGCCAGGCCTTGCTGATCTGCTGGTTGAACAGCACGCGCAAAAACATCAGCACCGAGCAGATCGCGATGGTCGCGAGTACTGCAGGGCTGGTGTTGTGCACTTCCAGGTTGATGCCGACGATGGTCAGTTTCAGACCGAGTACCGGGTAGGCCACGGCCCACACCAGCAAAGCGCTGAACAGCGCCTGTTTAAGATTCCTAGTCATACTTTCTCAACCTCCGGACGGCCCAGAATGCCGGTCGGACGGAACAAGAGCACCAGAACCAGCAGGCCGAACGCGACGACGTCCTTGTACTGGTCGCCGAAGATATCGGCACCGAACGCTTCCGCTACACCGAGCACCAAACCGCCGAGCATCGCCCCCGGGATGCTGCCGATGCCGCCCAATACCGCAGCGGTGAAGGCCTTGAGGCCGACGAGGAAGCCGGCGTTCGGGTTGATCACGCCGTATTGCATACTCAGCAGCACAGCCGCCACCGCGGCCAGCGCAGCACCGATGACAAAGGTCAGGGCGATGATGTTGTTGGTGTTGATGCCGAGCAGGTTGGCCATCTTGATGTCTTCGGCGCAGGCGCGGCAGGCGCGGCCCAGACGAGAACGGGAGATGAACAGGGTCAGGCCGAGCATGGCGATCACGGTCACCACGAACACCACGATCTGCATGTAGGAAATCAGCACTTCTTGTGCGCCACCCGGACCGAAGACGAAGTTGCCCGGGATCAGGTTGGGGATAGCTTTGTCCTTGGAGTCTTGCGCCAGCAGAACGGTGTTCTGCAGGAAGATCGACATACCGATGGCGGAAATCAGCGGGATCAGACGGTTACTGCCGCGCAGGGGGCGGTAGGCAATCCGTTCGATGCTGTAACCGTAGGAACTGGTGACGACGATGCTGGCGATAAACGCTGCGGTCATCAACAGCGGGACACTGTCGAGTCCCATCATGGTCAACCCGGCGATGGCGATGAAGGCCACGTAGGAACCGATCATGTAGACCTCGCCGTGGGCGAAGTTGATCATTCCAATGATGCCGTAAACCATCGTGTAGCCGATGGCGATCAGGGCATACATGCTGCCAACGTTGAGGCCGTTAACCAGCTGTTGGAAGAAGTGATAGAGGTCAGGCATTACAGCGCTCCTAAAAACCTGTACGCATTTCACTGGTGGAGTCATTTTCCCGCCCGGCCCCGTGGATCTCTATCCACTTCGAATCCGGGTTTTGCCAGCGAACCGCTGATGACGGTTTTGAGATTTTCAGGTGGGCAGACTGGCGGATCACGCCAGCGCGGCCCATACATTCGCAAAACAAAGCCCACGGCACGCCGTGGGCTTTATTGGCAGTCAGTCGGGCAAGGCCTTACTGAGGCGAAACTTCGGTTTTAGGTTTGCCGTTGTGCCACTCGTACACGACAAATTTGAAGTCCTTCAGGTCGCCCTTGTCGTCGAAGCTCAGGTCACCGGTCGGCGTCTTGAACGAACCGGCGTGGATGGCTTCAGCCACTTTGGTCGCGTCTTCGGACTTGGCCGCCTTGATGCCTTCGGCAATCACGGTCACCGCCGAGTAGGACGGGAACACGAACGGACCGCTCGGATCTTCTTTCTTGGCCTTGAATGCATCAGCCAGGGCAACGTTGGCCGGATCCTGATCGAAGGATTTGGGCAGGGTCACCAGCAGGCCTTCGGATGCGTCCTTGGCGATCTGGGTGATCGAGTCGTTACCCACGCCTTCCGGACCCATGAAGCGGGCCTTCAGACCTTTTTCCTGAGCCTGACGCAGGATCAGGCCCAGCTCCGGGTGGTAGCCGCCGTAGTAAACGAAGTCGACACCGGCTTGCTTGAGCTTGGCGATGATTGCGGAGAAGTCTTTGTCACCGGCGTTGACGCCTTCGAAGACGGCAACCTTGGTGCCTTTCTTCTCTAGGGTCGATTTGACGGCGGTGGCGATGCCTTCGCCGTATTGCTGTTTGTCGTGCAGCACGCCAACCACTTTCGGTTTCACGTGATCGGCGATGTAGTTGCCGGCGGCAGGGCCCTGGGCGCTGTCGAGACCGATGGTGCGGAAGATCATTTTGTAGCCACGGGCGGTGATGTCCGGGCTGGTGGCGGCCGGGGTGATCATGATCACGCCTTCGTCTTCGTAGATGTCCGAAGCTGGCTGGGTGGAGCTGGAGCACAGGTGACCGACCACGAACTTGACGCCGTCGTTGACGACCTTGTTCGCTACCGCTACCGCTTGTTTCGGATCGCAGGCATCGTCGTATTCAACGGCTTGCAGTTGCTTGCCATCGACACCGCCCTTGGCGTTGATCTGCTCGATGGCCATTTTTGCGCCACTGAACTGCATGTCGCCGTACTGGGCTACTGGACCGGTTTTAGGGCCGGCAATACCGATTTTGATGGTGTCAGCTGCGAACGAATGGCTGGCAACCCCGGCCAGAACCATAGCGGCAAACAGTTTGGAAATCTGCTTAGTAGCCTTAGTCATAGTGCTCCACTCTTACTGTTGTATTTTTTTAGAGTTCTGGCGCCGTAGCAGCAGAACCGGGTCAGATATCTTTGCGATACCCTCCGGAAAATGCCCCGGCAACTGTACCGGTACAGTGTAGAGCGCCGCTTGATCAACTGGGAAGCGGGCGCCACGGGGCAAAACTTGGGGGTGTCGCGTTTTTGAATGAAAGAGACAGAATTGCGGCGGGTCAATCGGGGGCGTATACCCCAAAAGGCAGCATCCATTGGCTTTCCTGCTCTTGTCGTTCAGTGCAGCGTTTTGCAACCGGGTTTTTCTGACGGACCACCAACGTTATTATTCGCGTCGATTTCTTTTCCGGACAGCTCCCCATGAATCAAGAACCTAGCACCCTCTATGCCAAGCTGCTTGGTGAAACGGCATCTATTACCTGGAAAGAGCTGGAGCCGTTCTTCGCCAAGGGTGCCCTGTTGTGGGTCGACCCTGACCTCGATTTGATCGCTGCTGCCGAGGCCGTGGCATCGGACGAAGGCGAGAAAGTCGCAGCCTGGCTGGCTGAGGACAAGGTCGCCAAGCTGTCTGAAACGCGGGCGCTGGATATTTTCGAACGTGACCCGCAGTTGTGGGCGGTGGTGGTTTCTCCCTGGATTCTGATCCAGGAAAGGGCGAAGGTTTGAGCGGCTGCACCGTTTTGGTGCCTGCAGCGCCACGCCGCAAGTGTGTAGCGGAGTAGCGTGATGGCACGTTGCCGTAGAGAAACACCACGCATCACGGTGACGTAAACGTAACGGGAACAGTTTATTGAGCGGCCCGAGGGTCGCTTAATTGTTTCTGGGTGTTGAGTCAGTGAAATGTGTATCGGTGCAAAGGCCCCTTCGCGAGTAGGCTCGCTGCCACAGGGGAACGCATTCCAAACGTGGGAGCGAGCCTGCTCGCGAATAGGGCGACTCGGTGCTGGATCAGACCGAGTAAGTCTTTCCGGTATGGTTATTGAGCGAAATCACCTTGGTCTTGCCAATCCGGTGACGGTAGATCTCGCGCAAGTACTTGATCGACTTCTTCACGCAATCGCGCGACAGGCGAATGTCATTGATCGAGACGAACTTGTCCTTGTCGTTGATCAGCTCGCGGTACTTCTTCTCATACATCGGTTTGATCGCGTACCAGTTGGTGTCGAGGATCTTCGCCGGGTTTTCGAATTCGTTGAGCAGGTCGTCGATCCGCGCTTCGTCGAAGTCTTCCTGAATGATGAAGTCGAGGATCGAGTTGTCCAGTGTCTCGTCGAAACGGTACGGATTCTTCGCAAAGCAGCGCTTGATGAACGCCACGATCAGCGTCAGGAAGTCGTCCGACAGGCAGGGGCTTTTGGCGATCAGGGTGGTCAGCGACAGGTTGGCCGAAGCGCCGATCACCAGCGCGTAGCGCTTGAGCGTGGTGTTGGGGAACAGGCTGTTGAGGTGGGTCTTCAACCGGTTCAGGTCCATGTACGACAGTTTGTAGTCTTTGGGCAGCGAGACGATCGACACCACCGACGAGCAATTCTTGAAGAAATGCAGGTCGTGCAGCGCGGCGGCGTCGTAGCCGGAATTCTTGTACTGCTCAAGCGAAGCGCGATAACGCTTGGATTCGATCGGCAGCAGGCTGATGCCTTCGATGGCCTGGGTGACCTTGTTGAAGTGCGGCAGGTCGATCGAACGGAAAAACAGATCGTCGATGTTCAGGCGCTGCGGCTCTTTATCAAAGACCTTGAACTTGTCGCTGCTCGGCGGCGGGGTTTCCGGCACCACCGATTCGGCGTAGGCAATCGCCACGGGTCCGGCCAGGCTCATGAACAGGTCGTTGGCATCCAGGCGGATGGTTTCGCCAATGTCGATGCCGGCGCGGCGGAAGTAGTTCTGGTCGTAGTCAGTGGTGACTGCCTGCGCTGTCAGAATGTTGAAGATCTGCTGCGATATGTACTGGTTGGCGTGCTTCTCCATGGCATTGACGTCAATGTTCTGGATGTTGCCGTCATCGCTTTCTTCGGCGTAACGCATGATGTCGTTGGAAATCAGCATCATCGCGTTCCACGGGCGGATACGCCCCATCACGCTGGCTTCGCTGCTGTCTTCGTTGGCGAAGTTGTAGGAGAAATCCCATTCTTCCGACAGGTATTTGCACAGCAGGCGCCCGGCGTTGATGTGCAGCGCCTCGGACATTTCGCTGCGGTGGTCGGAAATGTTCGGCAGCACGCAGATGCCGCTGGTGAAGATCGGTTCGAACACAAACGAATGACCGCTTTTGCCGTCATGCTCATCCATCGGCTTGGTGTCGAACGTCTTGTTCATGTACGAGTGCTGCTGGGCCAGACCGAACTCCGAGGCCATGCCCGAACCGGTACCGCCGCCGGCACTGAAAATCGAAAAGTATAGGCGCGATTGGTTGGCCTTGATCCCGCAGCTGTCGATCAGGTACGAGTGGATCATTTTCCAGTCGGGGCTGGAGAAGCGCTGGGTGTCCTTGTTGAGGATGATCTTCGCCAGGTACTGGCCGAGGATCGGCGCGTTACCGGCGCCACCGGCGTGGACTTCGGACAAGTCCATGATCTTCATCTTGCTGTAGTCGCGCAGGAAGCCGCTTTTTTCGCCCTTGCGGGAAAAGCGGATGCGCCCGGCGATGTCCTTGTCGAGGTCGCCGAGCATCACCAGCGGTTCGACCAGAAACACCGGTTTGGTCGATTTGCCGGTGCCGATGCGCAGGTTGTTCTTGATCCACTGCGCCGGGCTGTAGCCCTTGTCGGCCAGACGTCGATCGGCCGGGCGGTCTTCGTTGTTGAATTCGTTGAGGTAGAACTTGCGCGCGTTGTACACCAGCTCCGCCACGTCGAGGGCGATATTGGAGCCGCAGCGACCGAGGCCGATCAGGCACACCGAAGGGAATTCCTGGTCGCTGTGCTGCTCGTTGTCGCCTTCCTGATGCGCCGGGCGCGGGAACACCGAATCGCGCAGGCCGTCGAGGTTATCGAGGATACGGTCGGTGTTGGTTTCGGTGAAATACAGGTATTGCTGGGTCGACAGCGGGCGCGAAGGCTGCGCAGCTCGTGCTAGTGACGCGCTGTTCGCGGCGGGGCTGAGGGTCAGATCGGCTGTAGCACTGGCGGAATTGTTTTTGGAGGTCATGGTGCGCCATTTGGACTGGGTTGGCCCGCCGAGCAACGCCGGCGAACCTCACGGAATAAGATCTCGCGTCTTGTGTGCGCGAATACGGCCCGGGCGTCGTGGTGCTGGCTGTGTGATCGCCGGGCGGAATCCTTTCCTGATCGTTGATGAATCGGCCATGATTCGGTGATCTTTAATTGAAAAGAGGCAAAATGATGTCAACGCTACCTTCGTTGGGGTTTGCCGGAATCGGCTTGATGGGCCTGCCCATGTGCCAGCGTTTGCTGGCTGCGGGTTACCCGTTGACGGTGTGGAACCGCAACCCGGACAAGTGCGCGCCGCTGGTTGCGGCGGGCGCCCGGCCAGTGGCGAGCCCCGCCGAACTCTGCGCACATGCCGACATTGTCATGCTGTGCCTGGCCGATACCGCTGTGGTGCGTGAAGTGGTGTTTGGCGCTGACGGCGTCGCCGAAGGTGGGAAGAACGGCCAGTTACTGGTGGATTTCTCCAGTCTTGAACCGACCGCCACTCGCGAGATGGCCGCAGCGCTGGCCGATAAAACCGGTATGGCCTGGCTCGACTCCCCGGTGTCCGGCGGCGTGGTCGGAGCTGAAGCCGGCAGTCTGGCAATCATGGTCGGCGGTGCGGCGGCGGATCTTGAGCGCGTGCGCCCGGTGCTGCTCAATCTGGGGCAGCGCGTCACGCACATGGGCGGCATCGGCGCAGGGCAAGTGACCAAGGCCTGCAACCAGATGATCGTCGCCTGCAATGCGTTGGTGATCGCCGAAGTGGTGGCGTTGGCCGAGCAGGCGGGGGTCGATGCTCGTCTGATCGCTGAGGCGCTGGCCGGTGGTTTTGCCGATTCCAGACCGTTGCAGATCCTCGCCCCACAAATGGCCGAGAGCCGTTTCGAACCGATCAAGTGGCATGTGCGCACGCTGCTCAAGGATCTCGACACGGCGGTGAAATTTTCCCGCGAACAGGGTTCGGCGACGCCGATCAGCGGATTGGCCGCACAATTGATGCGCCTGCATGGGGCGCAAGGCTTTTTAGCGCAGGATCCAGCGACACTGGTGCAAATGTATCGCGCGCCAGACTCAACGGATTGACGCCGAGGACGGGTTTGCGCTGATTGATTTCATCCAGCACCGCGCGTAATTCGTCCAGTGGTACCGGGCGGCTGAGCAGATAACCCTGAATGAAATCGCAGCCCGAACGCTCGAGAAACTCATACTGCTCCAGGCTCTCGACGCCCTCGGTGACCACCTGCAAATGCAGGGTGTGAGCCATGACGATGATCGCCTGGACGATTTCCATGTCCGCCGTGGCGGTGGGGATGTCGAGGATGAACGAGCGATCGATCTTCAGGGTGTTCAGCGGCAGACGCTTGAGGTAGGCCAGCGACGAATAGCCAGTGCCGAAATCGTCGATCGACAACGACACGCCGAGGGCGCGGATCTGCCGCAGCAGCACCAGGGTGTTGGCGATATTGCCCATCAAAGCGTTTTCGGTGACCTCCAGTTCCAGGCGTTCCGGCGCGACACCGGCGGTGCGCAACGCGTGCTCGATCTCCTCGGCCAGTTCTTCGCGAGCCAGGTTCAGCGGCGAGCAGTTCCAGGCGATTTTCACTTCGGCACAACCGTGGCGCGACAGCTCGCCGAGATCCTTGCAGGCGCGGCGCAGCACCCAGTTGTCCAGCTCGGCGATCAAGCCGTTGTTCTCGGCAATACCGATAAAGCGGTCAGGAGTCAGCAAGCCGTGAACCGGATGCTGCCAGCGAATCAGCGCTTCGAGCTTGGTCACGCGTCCGGTTTTCAGTTCGAAAATCGGCTGGTAGTACAGCATCAACGCGTTATCTTCCCGTAGCGCACTGCGCAGTTCTTCTTCCAGTTGCAGCTCGAAACTGGCGCGGGTTTTCAGGCTGGAATTGAAGAAATGCAAGCCGTTGCGCCCGGCGCCCTTGGATTGGTACAGGGCCAGGTCGGCGTGCTTGAGCAGCTCTTCGCAGGTGCTACCGTCTTCGGGAAACAGACTGATGCCGATGCTGGTGGTCATCACCATGCGTCGGCCGGCCAGTTCGATCGGCTCTTTCATCTTGTGCATGATGCGCTGCGCCATGCCGCGCGCCTCTTCGCGGTCGCGCAGGCTGATGAGGATGCAGAATTCGTCCCCGCCAAATCGTGCGACCACGTCTTCGTGGCTGCGTACCGAGCTTTTGATGTGCTGGGCGATGACTTTGAGCAGCGCGTCACCGGCGTCATGTCCGAGGCTGTCATTGATGCGCTTGAAGTGGTCGATGTCGAGAAACATCACCGCGAGCATGCCGCCCTCGCTGGTTTTCTGACTGAGCTTCTCGGCGAACATCTGGTTGAAGCCTCGGCGGTTGATCAGGTTTGTCAGTGCGTCGTAATTGGCCGCTTGTTGCAAAGACATGCGCGCCTGATCGAGCTGACTGAGCAGGGCATTGACCCGGCGCAGATCGTTGTCCTTGTTCTGCAGTTTCTTGTCGGCGAGGGCGGCGCTGATCGCACTGCCGAGAATGAGCAGGATGATCAGCGCCACGGTCAAGCCCAGTTGCAAATGCCCGGCTTCGCCGCCGCTCGCTGCCAGGGCACCCTCGGGAAGCACCAGATCCAGCGCAGCCATGCCGGTGAAGTGCATGCTGATGATGCCGGCGCCGAGAATCAGCGCAGCGCTGTATTTGAGCAATTGATGCGCCACGCCGCTGCCTTCGCTGAGATAACGGGCCACCCACAGCGCGGCGAAACTGGCGCCGATGGCAATGAAAACCGAGAGCGCGAACAGCCCTGGCTGATAGTAGGCGGTGGCGCTCGATTTCATGGCCGCCATGCCGACGTAATGCATGCCGGCGATACCCAGGCCAATGACAAGCGCAGTTTTCAGGCAACGCAACGCGCTGGGCTGCACCTCGCTCAGGGTGTGCATGGCCAGCCAAGAAGCGAGCAGGGCGATCAGCAAGGAAAAAAGGGTGACGCCGAGGTCGTACTGAATGTCGATCGGTGTCTGGAAAGCCAGCATGCCAATGAAGTGCATGGCCCAGATGCCGCCGGCCAGACAGGTCGCGCCGATCCAGCGCCAGATTCGCCGCGACCCCGGATCTTCGGCATGCACGACGCGCTCGGCCATGTCCAGGGTGGCGAAGCTCGCCGCGCAAGCGACCAGGTAGGCCACCATCACCAACAAAGGGTTGTGACTGCAATCGAGCAATATCTGCCCGCTCGCCGGCAGCTCGGCAACAAACTGCAAACCAAGCCACTCCATAGCATGCCCCGTCTCGGATTCATCTGGCCCGTGCGTTAATCAATGCAGGCGAATGAAGGGAGTATAGAGGCGGTTTTCAGGCTGCAAGGCGTAGTGGCACATTGGTGGTAATGATTTTGCCATTAGCCTCATCGCGTTTTGCGCTAAGGCTCAGGCGATACGCTCCAGCGGCAGTTCGTTCCAGTGTGGCGGCAAGGGTGGCAGGCCATGCGCGGCGCGGGCCTTGTCGCAGTCGGGGTTGTGCTCGCCGTTCTCCCACGACGCCTCGAACTCGCGGCAGGTGCTCGAACGTTGGTCATAGATCGTGCAGGCCACCGCGCTGCCGACCTCACCCGCCAGAGACGTGCAGCGCGTCGGCTTGCGGTCGGTACCGATCATGGCTACCCGGCTCGGAGTGATCTGCGCGACCAGTTCATCGGGCACCGTCCCGCCAGCGGATGAGCACTCACCCCAGAAAAAAGACACGCGAAAATGGGAACAGCAGGCACCGCAATTCAGACACGGACTGGCTTCGGACATGGGCGGGGGTATCAAAGGGATTGATCGGAAGATCCGGACGGATCCGGCGGCCATTCTAGGCTTTGCCATGGCGTTGGGAAGGGGGGCGCGAAACTATTTTTTTGTCGCCGTATTTCGCAGCGAAAGCCCCGTATGCCGGGGGATTCCTGACTTATCAAGGGCTTACGTTTCGTTACAGTGCGATGGGCCGATATCAGGCTGGCGAATGATGACAGACAGCCCCCGCGCGGCTGACTAGATTGCAGGTTCCGGGCTCGACGCGCTGGCAGTGAAGCCCCATAACAAGAAAGAGACGGACCCATGCAGAACTCGACCCAAGCGGCGAATGCCTGGCGCATTCTGTTCCTGCTGTTCCTCGCCAACCTGTTCAATTTCTTCGATCGCACCATCCCGGCGATCATCATCGAACCGATCCGCATGGAATGGCACCTCAGCGACTTTCAGCTGGGCATCATCGGCACTGCGTTCACCATCGTTTACGCGATTGCCGGCCTGCCGCTGGGGCGCATGGCCGACACCGGGTCACGCAGCAAACTGATGGGCTGGGGCCTGGCGACCTGGAGCGCGCTGACTGCAGTCAACGGTATGGTCGGCAGTTTCTGGAGTTTCCTCATCGTGCGCATGGGCATCGGCATCGGCGAAGCCAGTTACGCACCAGCGGCCAACTCGCTGATCGGCGACCTGTTTCCCGCGCACCGTCGGGCGCGCGCAATGGGCATCTTCATGCTCGGCCTGCCGCTGGGGCTGCTGCTGGCGTTCTTCACCATCGGCGCGATGGTCAAGGCCTTCGACAGTTGGCGCGCGCCGTTCTTCATCGCCGCCGTGCCGGGATTGATCCTGGCGATTTTCATGTTCTTCATCAAAGAGCCAAAACGCGGCGCGGCAGAAGCGGTGCAGGTCTCGCAAGAGAAGGTCGACAAACCGATCCGCCGCGTCCTCGCCGTGCCGACCTTCCTCTGGCTGGTAATGGCCGGGCTGTGCTTCAACTTCGCGACCTATGCCTGCAACTCGTTTCTGGTGCCGATGCTGCAGCGCTATTTCCTTATGCCATTGCAGGAAGCGGCGGTGGCCACCGGCGTGATCGTCGGAGTCACCGGGCTGGTCGGGCTGACCCTCGGCGGCTGGATCGCTGACAAGATTCACCAGCGTTTCGCCAGCGGGCGGTTGTTGTTTGCCGCGTTCAGTCTGATCATTTCGACCCTATGCACGGCGTGGGCGCTGCATGCCGGGCGCATCGAGATCGGTGTGTTCGTCGCGGTGTTCAGCGTCGGCTGGCTGTTCGCGTACAACTTCTATACCTGCGTGTACACGGCGATTCAGGACGTCGTCGAACCACGCCTGCGGGCGACCGCGATGGCGTTGTTCTTTGCCGGTCTGTATTTACTTGGCGGCGGCCTGGGGCCGGTGGTTGTGGGGGGGCTTTCGGATCACTTCGCGCACACGGCGATGCTGTCGGCGGGGGCGGAGCAAATGACCGAAGCGTTCAAGGCTGTCGGCCTGCACGACGCGATGTACCTGATTCCGGTGGCGCTGTTTCTGACCATGGTGTTTCTGTTTCTGGCTTCGCGGTGTTTTGTGCGGGACGCGCAGCGGATGAAGGAGGGGTTGGTGGCGGTGGTTGAGCCTGAGGTTACAGCGGCGACTGCTTAAGAACAAAAGATCGCAGCCTTCGGCAGCTCCTACATGGGAATGCGTTCCCCCTGTAGGAGCTGCCGAAGGCTGCGATCTTGTGCTTTTGCTTCTGAAAACCAAGAGGCCCGCATCACTGCGGGCCTCTTGGTTTCCAGCGGTGGAGCGGGGCGGTTAGCCCGCTACCAGCACCCGAATCGCTTCCAGACGCAACGCCGCCTTGTCCAGCATCGCCAGACCCTGCTCACGTTGAGTGCGCAACGCGTCCAGTTCGCTGTCGCGCACGGTCGGGTTGACTGCTTGCAACGCGGTCAGGCGCGCCAGTTCTTCGTCGGTGTCGGCGGCCAGGCGGCGGCGCGCTTCGGCCACACGCTCGGCGTGACGCGGGGCGATCTTTTCTTCGCCGGCGTTGATCCGTGGTGTCAGCTGATCGCGCTGGGCCTGGATGAACTTGTTGGCGCTGGCGCGCGGCACGCTTTCCAGCTGATCGTTCAAGGTTTCGAACGACACCCGTGGCGACAGGTCATTGCCGTTGGCATCGAGCAGGCAACGCAGCGCGGCTGGCGGCAGGTAGCGGCCCAGTTGCAGTGAACGCGGTGCGACCACTTCGCTGACGTAGAGCAATTCGAGCAACACAGTGCCCGGCTTCAGCGCCTTGTTCTTGATCAGCGCGACGGCGGTGTTACCCATCGAACCGGACAGCACCAGATCCATGCCACCCTGCACCATCGGGTGTTCCCAGGTGATGAACTGCATGTCTTCGCGCGACAGCGCCTGGTTACGGTCTAATGTTATGGTCACGCCTTAGTCGTCTCCCATAGGGAAACAGGCGTCGAGCAACATCTCG